>SKQU01000141.1 GCA_007118855.1 Spirochaetaceae bacterium | reverse complement strand
GCGATCGTCGTCGCCGCCGCGACCTCGGCACCGTATCCATGCATCAGCTGCACGAAGAGATTGAAGGCAAGAACATTCAGAAAGATCTCGGTGCCGGCCGGCGTGCCGAACCGCAGCAGTCGGGCGAGCATCTCCCTATCGAAACCGAAGGCGCTGCGGGTCCCGTACGTCGCGTCGACTCGCCTCGAGAGGTAGACGCCGAGCAGGATCAGGAGCGCCGCAAGCCCGCCGCCGAGTGTGCCGATCGCGGCTCCCACCATGCCGAGTTCCGGAAACCCGAGGCGTCCGAAGATGAGCACATAGTTCAGCGGGATGTTCACGAACATCGCGGCGATATTGCTGAACATGACGATCCGGGTCCGCCCGATCCCCAGGAAGAACCCGGTGAGCGCGTGTCGCAGGAGCAGGATCACGGCTCCACCGAGCAACCAGCGGGCGTACACCGTCTCGAGCGGAATCTGCTCCGGGTCGTGGCCCATGAGCTCGAAGAAGTGAGGCACGAACACTGAAACGGAGAGCAGGACCGGTACCGCCATGAGCGAGAAGTAGATCGCCTGCGAGACGGCCCGGGCGCACTGGCGGGTCTCCTTCGCGCCGTAGTACTGCGCAACAATGGCGTTCACGTACCCGGCGATGCCGACGAAGATCGACGCGACGGCGAAGTTCGTGAGCCCTCCGCTCATCGCCGCTGCCAGATGCAGCTTGCTCACCCGTGAGAGAAACAGGCGGTCCACGAAGAGCATGACCGTCTCCGAGGTCTGTGAGACGATCATCGGGAACGCGATGGTGAGGAGCCTGCGCAGCATCGCGGGGCTGGTGACCGGTACCGGCGCGGCGTCCTCAGGTGCGGAGGTCATCCGGCAATACTACGAAGAGCCTGCGTGCGGGTCTACAGATTCGCGAGGATCAGTCTGGCGATGCGTCCCGAATGACTCTTGAACGCTCCATGTCCTGCGCGCTCGAGCGTTACCGAGTCGGCGTCAGTGAGCAGCAGTGCCGTCTCGCGGGCGATCTCCGGGGGGTAGAGCAGATCGCGTTCGCCGTTCATCAGCAGCGCGGGAGCGTCTACGTCCTTGCAGCGAGTGCGGAGGTCCGCGGCGGCGACCGCTCTGGTGAGGGCGAGGAAGAACGCCGGGTCCTCCGGGCGACCGTAGAGATCCGGGAAGAGCCAGGCGATCGGTGCGAGCACGCACGCGCCGAACAGACCGGGGTAGAAGGCGGCGATCTGTTCGCGGGCGAGCGTCCGCCACAGCCCTGCCTCGGCGAGCGCAACCCAACGCTCGAGCAGGCTCCTGCCGCGCGTGCTCAGAGACGCTCCGCCGGACACGAGCAGGAGCCGATTGCACCTGGGACCGAGCCGTGCCGCCGTCTCTATCGCCATCGGGGAGCCGGTCGACACTCCGAGGATAGCGAGGTCGGTCAGCTCGAGCTGGCGGGCGAGGTCGACGTAGTCGGCGGCGATTGAATCGATCGAGATCTCCCCGGCAGGACGGTCGGCACGCCAGGCCACGGCGAGCGGGCGGCGTTCGGCGATCTCCTCGAAGGCTCCGCGAACTCCCTGCAGCCGCAAGCCGTCCGGGAGGTGATGCTCGGGCTCGATCCCCGGGATCACGAGTAGCGACGGGGTGCCCTCTCCGAGCATGACATAGGGAACACCCGTGTCGGACTGGGCGGCGTAACCGGCTATCACAGGTGCAATATACCCTTTGCCCGGGTGACCTGCTACAATCACGAGCGATGATTGACGCGTTGATCCAGACCTACAGGCTCAAGGACGAAGTGCGCACCGGATGGCGGCTGCGCGGGATCACGGATCCGGAATCGGTCGCCGACCACAGCTGGGGCACCGCCTATCTCGTTCTGCTCCACGCCGATGAGGCGGGGGTGGACCGCGGCAAGGCGCTTGAGATCGCGCTCGTACACGATATTGCCGAGGCGATCACGGGCGATGTTCCCACGCGGGTTGCGGGCATGGATGATCCGAGACGGAAGAAGGAGAAATACGCGCGCGAGCGGGAGGCGGTCGCCCGGTTGCTCGGCGACTACCCTCATGCGCAGGCGACGCGGGTCCGGCAGCTGTGGCAGGAGTATGAAGAGAACCGAACCCCCGAGGCGAAGTTCGTTCGCGACATGAATCTCGTTGACATGTGCCTGCAGGCATGCCGGTACGAACTGGACCGACGCTACAACACCGACGATCCGAATCCGAGCTTCCCCGAATTCCCGAGGCTTGACGAGTTCTTCATGACAGCCGCAGCCCGCATCCGGACGGACTCTGGTCGTGCTCTGTTCGAGCGCGTTGCCGAACGATACTCGCTTCTCGTTCGAGAGGACAGCTGCGATGAATGATACCGGTAGCTTTCTTCGCCGCGTATCCGAACTCAACGACGCCCCGGTGCGCTCCGGCTCGTACGTTCTCTACTGGATGCAGCAGAGCCAACGCGCCACCTGCAACCATGCGCTGGAGTACGCGGTGCGACTGGCCGACGAGAGGAACCTGCCGGTCCTTGTCGTGTTCGGACTGACCGCCGACTACCCGGAGGCCTGTGCACGCCATTATCGCTTCATGCTGGAGGGGCTTCAGGAGACCCGCGACGCCCTTCGCGAGCGAGGCATCGCATTCGTGCTGCGCATCGCTCATCCGCCCGAGGCGGCGCTCGAGCTCGGGAGGAAGGCTGCGGCGATCGTCTGCGACCGCGGGTACCTGGCGCACCTGCGGCAGTGGCGGTATGCGGTGGCGCGCGAAGCGAAGTGCCGCGTCGTTGAAGTGGAGAGCGATCTCGTGGTGCCCGTCGAGGAGGCGTCGTCGAAGCAGGAGTACGCCGCGCGTACCATTCGCTCGAAGCTGCACCGCAGGCTCGGCGAGTTTCTCGTGCCGCTCGAGGCGACAGGCCCTCGGTGTGCCTTTGCGGCCGATGGCCCCCGCGGGGCGTCGCTCGACGACCTTGACGAGCTCATGAAGGTTCTCTCACCGGCCGCCGAGCCGGCAGCGGTCTCCCGATTCTTCACCGGAGGATACCGCCGGGCACGGGCGCGTCTCGAGCGGTTCGCCGCCGTGAGCCTTCCGGAGTATGAGAGCTCGCGAAGCGAACCGGGACTCGACGTCGGTTCCGGACTCAGCCCCTATCTCCACTTCGGTCAGATCTCGAGTCTTGAGATTGCGCTCAGCGTGGGCGGCGCGAAGTTCGTGGAAGGACTTGCCTCGGGCGGCGCGAAGATGAGTTATGCGCGCGGCTCGGTGGGTATGCGGACCTCCTCGGATGCACCGGCGAGCGCACGCGACGCCTTCCTCGAAGAGCTCCTGGTGCGCCGCGAACTTGCGCACAACTACGTCTGGTATGCCCGCGGCTACGACCGGTACGAGGCGCTGCCGCAGTGGGCACGGTCATCGCTCGAGGAGCATGCGGCCGACCCACGCGAGTACCGCTATTCTGACGAGCAGCTCGTCGCGGCCGGGACGCACGACCGGCACTGGAACAATGCGATGCGACAGATGCGCGAGACCGGGTTCATGCACAACTACATGAGAATGTACTGGGGAAAGAAGATTCTGGAATGGACCGACGACCCTGAGCAGGCTTACTCGCGCACCCTGCGACTCAACAACCGCTGGTTTCTCGACGGGCGTGACGCGAACAGCTACGCGAACGTAGGATGGGTCTACGGTCTGCACGACCGTCCGTGGACCGAACGGGCGATCTTCGGCAAGGTCCGCTACATGAACGCCGCCGGTCTCGAGCGGAAGTTCGCCATGGACCGGTATCAGGAGAAGGTCGACCGGCTCTGCGCACAGGCACGCGAAGCCGGTCGCAACGGCTCATAGCTACGGAAGATCCTCCGGATTCCACGTGCCTGCGCGGCGCTCGCCGCCAAGGGAGGGAATCTCGATGACCATTCCCGGCAGCATCAGATGGGGATTATCCGGGTCCGGCAAATTGTGCTTGTTCGCCTCGTAGAGCTCCGGCCACTTCCACGGATCGCCGTAGACGAACTCGTACTCGGCGATACGCCAGAAACAGTCGCGGCGCTCCGGGATGAGGCGCACGACGTAGTACCGGGGCAGTGCCGGCTCGGGCTGTGGTTCGGGCTCAGGCTCGGGCTCGGGTTCCGGTTCGGGTTCCGGCGCGGGGGTCGGTGCGGGGGTCGGTGCGGGTTCCGGCTCCGGCTGGGGTTCCACGGCGACGCGCACCGGCCGGATATCCTCGAGCGTCGACATGACGAGACGTGAGGCCGCGATCGCAGAGACCCAGTCCCGTGCCTCGAACGAGCCCCGTGCATCCGCCATGTGGCGCGTTGCAAGGTCCCACTCCTCAGGATAGTGGGTCGATGCGTTGATCGACTCGGCGTATCGGACTCGTTGCTGGGCCCGGTTCACCCACCCGTTTGCCCGGAACGCGAGGACGCGCTGCTCGGCGTACTGCTCCGCCTCGGTGGCGACCTCCTCGGCCTGTCGCGAGAGTTCGACCGCCTCATCGTAGCGCCCGTCGTCAAGCGCGACCTGCGCCTCCTGCTTCAACTCAGCCACCCGCTCGACGAGCGCCCGGTACTCCGGGTCGTCGAGCAGCGACTGGGCGCCGACGATCGCGGCAAGCGAAACAAGGAGTATCAGAACCACCGCTCTCTTGCTGATCATTCGTCGGCCTCCTCTTCCTCATCCTCGGCGAGGTCTTCGCGAGCCTCCTCCTCGAGCGTTTCGCGCTGGGTGTCGAGCCCGCGGATCCGCGCGTCAACGCGGTCGACCGCTTCCTGGGCCTGCCGGCGTTTCTCCTCGGCCTGTTCCCATGCCTGCGTGAAGAGAACCGCTGCGTTCTCGAACAGCTCGGCGGCACCCTGGTTGTCGCCCGCGTCGAGCGCCCTGATCGCGTCGTTGTAGACTTCGAGCGCGGCGTTGTACGCCTCCGGAACGGCCACATTCGCCCGCACGGCGTCTGCCCGAGCTTTCTCCTCGGTCGCCCGATCCCGCTGGGTCATCGCGATCGCGCGGAAGCCGTCGCGGATGACGACCGTGTAGTTTTCGATTGCCACATCGAAACCTTCGGCTGCCGCGGCGTACTCCTCGGCCCGGTAGGCCGCCTCAGCGGCGGTGAATGCCGACTCGCCGGTCTCGAACTCGCTCCTCGCGTGCCGGGCGAGGTCGAACTCCAGGATCTGCGCGCGCAGGACCTTGGCCGTGTCGTAGGCCTCATCCGGCGGAGCTACAGGTTCGGGAGCTGTCGCGCACGCTGCGAGCAGCGCAACGACGGCGATGATCGTCGTTAAGGCTTTTTTCATCCCTTCCTCCTCGGTGTGCTAATCATAGCGCTTTCCGGGCTCTCTGTCTGCTGTCTGTCGGATCAGTCTCTGGAGGTTCGGACCCCGGAATTGTATACTCTCACGAATGAGCGACAGAGAGAGTAACGGCGTAGACTTCGTTCGGGCGCGTGTGGCCGAGGACGTGAAGAACGGTCGGTTCGGCGGGAAGGTACAGACCCGCTGGCCGCCTGAGCCCAACGGCTACATACACCTCGGGCATGCGAAGGGCATCTGGCTGAGCTTCGGGATAGCCGAGGAGTTCGGCGGCGCCTGCAAGCTGCGGTTCGACGACACGAACCCCACGAAAGAGAGCGTGGAATTCGTCGAGGCGATCAAGGAGGATGTCGCGTGGCTCGGGTACGAGTGGGAGGAGGTGGTCTTCGCCTCCGATTACTACGAGCAGCTCTACGACTGGGCGCTCACGCTGATTCGCGACGGTAAGGCCTACGTCGATTCGCTCTCGCGCGAGGAGATTTCCTCGTTTCGCGGGACACCCACCGAGCCGGGCAGGAACAGCCCCTTTCGCGAGCGCCCGGTGCAGGAGAACCTCGAGCTGTTCGAACGCATGAGGGCGGGCGAGTTTCCGGACGGAACGCATGTCCTGCGGGCGAGGATCGATATGGCGCATCCGAACCTGAACATGCGCGATCCGGTCATGTACCGCATCCTGCATGCCCGGCATCATCGAACCGCAGATCGATGGTGCATCTATCCCACCTATGACTGGGCGCACGGTCAGAGCGACTCCATAGAGGGCGTCACGCACTCGATCTGCGGACTGGAGTTTGAGAATCACCGACCCCTGTACGACTGGTTTCTCGACCAGCTCGGCGTCTGGCATCCGCAGCAGGTCGAGTATAATAACCTCAATATGACCTATACGCTGCAGAGCAAGCGGAACCTCCGGGCGATGGTCGAGGAAGGCATCGTCAACGGGTGGGACGATCCGCGCATGCCGACGATCAGAGGGATCCGTCGCCGCGGGTACACGCCGCAGAGCATCCGGGAGTTCCTCGTGCGCGTGGGAGTCTCGAAGACCGAGATCATGGTGGATCGCGGGTTGCTCGACTTCTGCCTGCGAGAAGAGCTGAACCGAACCGCGCGCAGGGTCATGGTTGTACTCGACCCGGTCAAGGTGGTCATCACCAACTACGACGAGGGCGCCACCGAGACTTTCCACGCGGAGGAAAACCCGGAAGACCCCGCAGCCGGATCACGACCCCTCACCTTTTCCCGGGAGATCTACATCGAGCGGGACGACTTCATGGAGGACCCGCCGAAGAAGTTCTTCCGGCTCGCGGAGGGACGTGAAGTGCGGCTGAAGCACGCCTGCTACATCACGTGCAACGAGGTGGTCAAGGATGCCGGGGGAACCGTCACCGAACTCCGGTGCACCTACGATCCAGAGTCGCGCGGTGGTACGACGCCCGACGGGCGCAAGGTGAAAGGTACGCTCCACTGGGTGAACGCGGCGGACGCGGTACCGGTGGAGGTGCGGCTGTTCGACCATCTGTTCACGCGGGAGGACATGGTGAACCTCGGCGACCGGGATTTCCGCGAGTTCCTCAATCCCGGGTCGCGGACGGTTCTGACCGGGGCGATGGCGGAGCCCGGCGTCCGCGGTCTGAGACCGGGCGAACGGTGCCAGCTCCTGCGTCACGGATACTTCGTGGCGGATGAGTCGGACAGCGAACCCGGCCGACCGGTGCTCAACAGGATCACCGGGTTGCGCGATTCGTGGGCGAAGGCAAGTGGCAGATCGTAGCCGGGGCGACCGCACTCGAGTCGCGCGTCATTTTGCTTACCGATTCGATCTG
>SKQU01000413.1 GCA_007118855.1 Spirochaetaceae bacterium | reverse complement strand
CGCCGCGAAACTCTCCGCGGTGAGCGGCCGCCTGCCGCCGATCGCGCTGATCGCCGTCGTTGGGTTGTCCATGGAGAGGTTCTATCGCGTTGGGAGCAGAGAGTCAAACCGTGACGCACACTCGTGACGCACGGCCGCGCACTCATCCGCCTGCACGGCCCGGGTCGGTCCCGCGCACGAACTGCTTGTCGTAGAGCCCCCGGTAGACCGTCGATCCTGCCATGAGCTCGTCGTGTGTCCCGCTCTCGTGGATGAGGCCGTCGGTGATCACGTAGATGCGGTCCGCGTTGCGGACGGTGGTCAGGCGGTGGGCGATGACGATCGCGGTGCGGTTGGCGAGCAGATGGTCGAGCGCGCGCTGGATGAGCGCCTCGGTGTAGGTGTCCACGCTCGACGTCGCCTCGTCCATGATGAGGATCCGCGGGTCGACGAGCATTGCCCGCGCGATGCTCAGGAGCTGGCGCTGGCCGGTAGAGAGATTGACGCCCCCCTCATAGACACGGGTGCGGTACCCGTCGGGGAGGTTGGCGATGAACCCGTGCGCCTCCGCGCTTCTCGCCGCGGCTTCGATTTCTTCCTGCATGGGGTCGTCCTTCCCGTACCCGATGTTCTCAGCGATCGTGCCCGGGAACAGGATAGGGTCCTGCGAGACGTAGCCCATCTGCCGGTGCAGACTTGATAGAGTCAGGTCGCGCACGTCCACACCATCTATCAGCACCGCGCCCGAGTCGACATCGTAGAAACGACAGACCAGGTTGGTGATGGTGCTCTTGCCGGCGCCGGTAGGACCGACGATCGCGATCGTCTCACCCGGTTCGGCGACAAGATTGATACCGTGCAGTACCTCGACCCCTTCGATGTACGAGAAGCGTACGCCCCGAAACTCAACGCGACCTTCGATCTCGGTCAGCTCGGTGGCATCCGGACGGTCGGTGACCTGGGGTTGCGAGTCGAGCAGCTCGAGTACGCGCTCGCCACCGGCGCTCGCCGACTGGAGCGTCGTGAAGAGCTGGCTCATCTCACGGATGGGCACGAAAAAGCGGCTGACGTAGCTCATGAACGCCACGATTACACCGATCGTGACCGTCCCGCCGAGCGCCATCAGGCCGCCCGCGGCGAGCACGATGCAGGTCGCGGCAACGCCGAGGACATCAATCGTCGGCAGAAAAACGAACGAAAGGCTCATCGCCCGCACGTGCGCGCGCCGGTTCTCGCGGTTGGAGACCTCGAAGTGCTCCTGGCTCTTCTCCTCCTGCGCGTACGACTGGATCACGCGCATTCCGCCAATATTCTCCGCGAGATTGCCGACGAGCGTCGCCACCTTTTCGCGAGTGTCACGGAAGGCGACCTTCGCCTTGCGCGAGAAAACCACCGTCGCGAGCACCATCACCGGCAGAATCGTGAACGTAATGAGGGCAAGGCTCACGTCCATCGCGAGCATCACGCCGATCGTCCCGGCGATGAGCACCGTGTCGCCAACGAGCGTGACGAGCCCCTCGCTGAGCAGGTTGTTGATCACCGCCACGTCGTTCATCACGCGCGAGACGGTCACGCCGACGATGTGCGTGTCGTGGTACGCGACCGAGAGCTCCTGCAGATGCTCGAAGAGCCGCGCGCGCACGTCGTAGAGCACCCGCTGCCCGAGGAGCGAGAGGATGTACATCTGGGTTGCGGCGGCGAGGTAGGTGGCGGCCATCGCGACGGCGAGCCAGATCCCGTTGCGCCACAGGCCGTCCAGATCGCGCTGGACGATGTTGACGTCGATGATCACCCGCGTCAGGTAGGGCACGAGGAGGCCTGCCGCGGTCGTCACGAACATAAGAAAGACCGCGGCGACCAGGCGCGGCCAGTAGGGGAGGACGAACCGGAAGAGCCGCAGCAGCACGCGCCCCTGGATCTTCCCGTCTTCTTGTCCGCCCATCGCGTGGAGCAGCCCTCGGGGTCCGCCGACGTGACCGCCCATCATACGCCGGCCTCCCGCAGCTGGTGCGCGAAGATCTCCGCGTAGTGGCCGCTCGTCCGCAGAAGCTGCTCGTGCGGGCTCTCTTTGACGCTGCGATGCGCTTGGGCGGCGATCCGCCCACGCTCGAGCAGGAGGACGTGATCGGCGCTCATGACCGTGCTCAGCCGTTGCGCGATGATGATCGAGGTACGGCCGGTCATCAGGTGCTCCATCGCCTCCTGGATGAGGCTTTCGGTCTCCGTGTCCACGCTCGAGGTCGCGTCGTCGAGAATGAGGATCTTCGGGTTCTTGAGAATCGCGCGCGCGATCGAGAGCCGCTGTTTCTGCCCGCCGGAGAGGGTGACGCCCTTCTCGCCGACGTGCGTGTCGTAGCCTTCGCGAAGCGACATGACGAAGTCGTGGATGTGCGCGGCCTTCGCGGCGTCGTGGATCTCGGGCTCGCCGGCACCCGGTTTGCCGAAGGCGATATTCTCCCGGATCGTGGAGGCGAAAAGGATCGTGTCCTGCAGGACCGTGCCGATGTGCTCCCGCAGCGACTTGATCCGCACGGTCCTGATGTCGCGGCCGTCGATCAGGATCCGTCCGGAGGTGGGATCGTAGAACCGCGGTATGAGGTTGATGATCGACGACTTGCCCGAACCGGTCCCGCCGAGGAGCGCGAGTTTCTCCCCCGGTTGTACCGCGAACGAGACGCGGTCGAGCACGCGTCGGCTTCGCGCATAGGAGAACGACACATCCTCGAAGCGGATCTCGCCCCGGACCGCCGGCAGGTCAACGGCGAGAGGAGCGTCGGTGATCTCGGAGTCGAGGTCGAGCACCTCGAAGATGCGCTCGGCTGAGGCCGACGCCTGGGCGATCGCGCTGAGGATCCAGCCGAACCGCCTGACGGGCACAAGCAGCTGGGCGAGATAGGTCATGAAGGCCACGAGCGCCCCAATCGTCACCATCTCCTGGATCACCATGCGCCCGCCTCCTACGATCACGATCAGGGTCCCGGCGGCGGCGAGCAACTCCATGGACGGCAGGAAGAGCGCCCGCAGCCGTGCTTCCACGCGCTGGATGCGAAGCAGCGACCCGTTCCGCTCGTCGAACAGCTCGATCTCCCGCGGCTCGCGGGCGAACGCCTTGACGATCCTGGCGCCGTGAAGGTTCTGCTCGAGCCTGGAGGTGAGCTGCGCCTCCCGGTCGCGCACTTTCATGGAGAGCGGACGAAACCGCGAACCGAACCGAAGCGCGCCCACCGCGAGAAAGGGCATCACGGTGAAGGTGAGCAGCGCCAGCCGCGGGCTGATGATGAACATCGCGACGGTCACCCCGATGACCTGGGTCCCGAGCTGTACGAGATGGAGCACCGCGCGACCGGTGAGGAAGCGAATGCGATCGACGTCCTGGACGCTTCGCGCGAGGAGCTGGCCCGTCTCCGATTCGTCGTGGAAGCTGAAGGAGAGCTCCTGCAGCTTCTCGTGGAAGCGGTTTCGGATGTCGTAGGCGACCCCCTGGGAGCTCGTCTCGGTCCAGACGCCGGTGAGGTAGGTCATGACCCCCTTGAGCGTCGCGAGGCCGAGCAGGAAGAACGAGCCGCGCACGATATGCTCACGCACTCCCGCCCGGATCCCCTCGTCGACGATACCTCCGATGACGATGGGCATCCAGATATTGATGCCGTTGATGAGGAACGTCACGAAATACGCGGCGACCATCATGGGCCAGTACGGCTTGAGACAGGCGAGTGCGCGAAAAACGTAGTTCGGACGTATTGATCGACGCATCGGCCCTATACCAGCTCCTGGTACAGCGGCTTGATGACAAGCTCGGATACGTGGGTCGTGGCGGGCAGCCGCGCGATGAGCGCGACCATCGCTCCAATGTCGCGCGGCTGGACCATCTGCGCCCGCCGCTCGGCTGTGGGCGGGACCGCCCGTTTGTCGAGAATCGGGGTGCTCACTTCACCGGGGTAGATGTTGGTCACGCGGATCCCGTGCCCGGCGAGCTCGTTCCCGGCGAAGATGCCGAGCGACGAAGAGGCGAACTTCGACGCGCAGTACGCTACGCCACCGAGGGGGACCGATCGGATGCCGGAGACCGACGATATATTGACGATGAGTCCGCCGCCGGCCTCCTGGAGGAGCGGGACGACCTTTTTGACCACGAGAAAAGTACCGGTCGCGTTCACATCGAGGAGCCGGCGCCACTCGTCCGGGCTCGTATCCGAGATCATCCGGTGCGGGATATTCGTCCCGGAACTGATCACGACCACGCCGAGCGGTCGGTCGCGCTCGCGAATCCTGCTCACGACGGCCGCGAGATCGGCCTCCTTCGTCACGTCACCCGACGCCGGAACGAGCGCACCGCGCCCGGTCGCACCGCCGGCGGCGCCGCGCTCCGACTCGTACGCCGCGGCCGCCTGCTCGAGGACCTCCCCGCGCCGGCCGGTGATGAACACCTCGTACCCCTCGTCGGCCAGTGCCCGGGCAATACCCAGCCCTATCCCGCTTCCGCCGCCGATCACCCATGCCGTCGCATTGCTCATGTCGCCTCCGCGCACATTGTAGCCGAGCCAGCCGCCGTGGCCAACGACCCCGCGAAACCCCGATCCGCGGCGCACCTGCGGCGCACCGCCTTGCGGCAACGACGCAGCAGGGGTATCGTAGAGCGAAAAGGCGGGAGGCGGCATGAGCGGCAAGGAACGGGTTCGAGCGGCGCTCGATCACACGGAAGGACCGGTACCAATCGACTTCGCAAGCAATGCGGTCACGGGGATGCACGTGAGCGTCGTGGCGGCGCTTCGCGACCACTACGGGCTGGAGAGACATCCGGTGCCGGTGATCGAGCCGTACCAGATGCTCGGCGAGATCGAGGAGGACCTGAAGGTCGCCCTGGGGGTGGACGTGGACGGGCTCTACCCGCGCAAGACAATGTTCGGTTTTGCGAACACCGGCTGGAAGGAATGGCGCACGCCCTGGGACCAGGAGGTCCTCGTGCCCGCCGACTTCAATGTCACCCGTGACACCAACGGAGACGTGCTCATCTATCCTGAGGGCGACACGAGCGTGGCGCCGAGCGGTCGGATGCCGACGAGCGGCCTCTTCTTTGATTCGATCATCCGGCAGGAACCCATCACGACGGGACCGGACGGCAAGGAGGAGCTCGACGTCGACGACAACCTCGAGGAGTTCGCGCCGCTCGGTGATGCGGATCTCGCGTGGTTCAAAGGGGAGGCCGACCGGCTCCGCGGATCCGGGCGGGCGGTGATGGCCAACTTCGGCGGCACGGGCCTGGGCGACATCGCCCTCGTCCCCGGCCCCATGATGAAGCACCCGAAGGGCATCCGCGACGTCACCGAATGGTACATCTCGACCGTCGCGCGCCAGGACTACGTGCGGGAGATCTTCGACCGCCAGACACGTCTTGCCCTCGAGAACCTTGAACGTGTACACGCGGTCGTCGGCGAGGTGCCGGACGTCGTCTTCCTGTGCGGCACCGACTTCGGCACGCAGGACTCGACTTTCTGTTCGCCGCAGACCTTCCGCGACCTCTACCTCCCCTACTACCGGCGCATGACCGACTGGATCCACGAGCACACGAGCTGGAGGATCTTCAAGCACTGCTGCGGCGCGATCACGACGCTCCTGCCGCTCTTCATCGAGGCCGGGTTCGACGTCGTCAACCCGGTCCAGATATCGGCGAAGGGGATGGACCGCGAGTTCCTCAAGCGCGAGTACGGGGCCCACCTCGTGTTCTGGGGCGGCGGCGTGGACACGCAGAAGACGATGCCCTTCGGCACCCCGGACGAAGTGCGCGCGGAAGTGACCGAAAGCTGCCGCGTCTTTTCACGCGACGGCGGCTACGTCTTCAACGCGGTCCACAACGTCCAGGCGAAGTCGCCCACAGAGAACGTGGTCGCGATGATCGAGGCGGTGCGGGATTTGAACGCCGCTCGGGCGAGCGGATAGCCGCGCAGGACGGGAACACCGGGCACGGGGGCGTCGGGGCACGGGACACCGGCCCCATCACACCGCGAGGCTGCGGCGGTCGAATACCACAACTCCCAGGGCGAACAGGCCGGCTACGACCGGAACCAGGACGAGCGTGACGATGAGCGAGTACGATCCGCCGGCGAGCACGCGGTCGGTGTTGATGACCGAGTAGACGCTGAGGTACTTCATCCACTCGGTCTGCTCGTCGAGCAGCGAGAGCATGCGGAAGACGAAGAAGAGCACGGGAACGCCGGCGCCGACGGCGAGCGACTGCCGCGTCTCACTGGCCGCGCACGAGCTCACGAAGCCGATCCCGGCGCCGGTGAGGAGCGCCAGGCAGGTGACCCAGTTGAGCGTGAGGAACCGCGGTATGTCGAGCAGTCCTGGAAACATCGCCTCGCTCATGCCGACGCCTGCCGCGACGGCGACCGCAAACATGACGAAAAGCGAACCTGCGAGGTAGAGCGCCTGCGTGCCGGCGATACGAACGCGGGTGTTGGGCGTCGTGAGGAGATACGCCATGGATCCGCTTTCCACATGGCGCGCGATGAGACGGTTCGCGAGGAGGATGCAGTAGATCATGGGGAAGGCGATCATGATGAACCCGTAGAGGTAGTTCGCGAGGTAGCCGGTCAGATCGGTCCCAAGGTCGACGAACCCCATCGCGCGGATCATGCCTTCCGGCATCATGCTGAGCATCGCCTCGATGTCCTCGGCGCTCTCCGGGTTGAACATCGCGATCGCCGTGGGTAGGTAGATCATCAGTATCAGGGTGAATACCAACAGAAGCACCCAGTTGGCCCGAAAGGTGGTTCTGAAAAGCGTCCAGCTCATCGGTCGTGCTCCCCGCTACCGTAGTAGCGCATGAAGACGTCCTCGAGCGACTGCGCGCGCGACTCGAGACCGACGACTTCGCAGCGCGCAAGCGCTGCGAAGAGCTCGCGGTAGTTGTTCCTGACCGTCACGACGAGGCGAGACTCTCCGGTGCGCTCCACCTCGAGCCCGGAGGAGAGGAGGCGCTCTGCGTCGGTCCTGTCTGCAAGCGTCACGACGTACGACTTCTGCCGCACGGCGTTCAGCGACTGTACGTCCTCCACCGCGACGATGCGCCCCTCCCTGATGATACCGGCCCGGTCGCAGATGCGCTGCACTTCCTCGAAGAGGTGCGACGACATG
>SKQU01000392.1 GCA_007118855.1 Spirochaetaceae bacterium | reverse complement strand
CGCATCTGTGCGCTCTTCGTCGTGATCAGCCGCGTCATGAGGTTCGGGATGTAGAACTCCGCTTGAGGATTGTCCCCGCTCTGCTTCACGAACCGGGCGAACTCCCGTTCGATCTGCGGGAAGACCGCCGGCGTGAACCCGAACATGTTCATGCTCGCGATGTCGCCCGGCTGCAGCTCCTGCGTGGAACCGTCAGGGAGCGTGTCGATGATGCGCGATCCGGTCGCCTCGATCTTCTTGTGCTCGGTGATGCTCTCGAGGAAACCGTCCGCGTCGGTCCTGCAGATCCCCCGGCTCACGGTGCCGTGGGGTGAAAGGGTCTCTTCGAGCCGGTAGCCCACCATCGCGTAGTCGATCTCTTCGTTGGCGAGGGCGGAGAGGTAGGCGTGCAAGGTCTTGTACGCATCGCGCCCGTAGAAGTCGTCCGCGTTGATGACCGCGAAAGGTGAGCCCACGACGTTCCTCGCCGCATACACTGCGTGCGAGGTGCCCCACGGTTTCTCGCGCTCGGCAGGGGGCGACAATCCCTCAGGAATGTCGTTGAGCGACTGGATCGCGTAGCTCACCCGGATCGTATCCGGAAACTTGCCCGCGAAGAACTCACGGACCGCCTCCTCGATCTCCGCTCGCACGACGAAGCACAGGTCGGTGAACCCGACCCGAAGCGCGTCGTAGATCGAGTAGTCGATGATCGCTTCCCCGTTGGGACCGACGCTGTCGATCTGTTTCACACCGCCGTAGCGGCTGCCCATGCCTGCGGCGAGCAGCACGAGCGTGGTTCGTGTGTCAGTTGCCATGGATCCTCCGGTTCATCGTCTGCTGAAGCCCTTTCCCGCAGTATACACGATTGTCACGTCTGCCCAAGACGGGCCAATGCCCATTGCGCGTGCTCGCGCACGAGTGGATTCCGGTCGTTTGTCAGCCGCTGCAGACGCGGCGAGAGCGCTGCCGCGCCCGTATTGCCGGCCGCGATGCAGGCGTTTCGCACCATCGCGTTCCGCCCGGGCCGCAGGAGCGGGGTGCCTGCGAACCGACGTCGGTACGCCTCATCATCTGCCATATCAAGCAACTCCGCGAGCGGCATGCGTTCGCCCGCGCGATGGACGCGGAAGTCCTCCACCGCGGTTACTCGCGATCGCACGTTGAGCGGGCAGGCCTCCTGGCACAGATCACACCCGAAGACCCAGTCACCCATGAGCGGGCGCAGCTCCTCGCTGATGCTCCCGCGGTGCTCGATCGTGAGGTAGCTGATGCAGCGCCGCGCGTCCATGCGGTGGTATCCGGTGAGCGCGCCGGTGGGGCAGATCTCGCCGCACCGGAGGCAGTTGGTGGGGCAACCGCCGTGCACGGGCTCGTCAACGGCGGTGGAGGGGAGTGAACGCGTCGTGAGGATCTCGCCCAGGAAGAACCAGCTCCCGTAGGCGCTCGAGATCGTGAGCGTGTGCCGCCCGGTGTAGCCGATCCCGGCGTGCTCGGCGAAGAAGCGTTCGGACAGAGGCGAGGCGTCCACGAAGGAGCGGAAGCCATCATCAGGGTGCACCTCGCGCAGGCGGCGCACCACGCGGCGAAGCCGCTTGCCGAGCGCATTGTGGTAGTCGCGTCCCCAGGCGTAGCGTGCCACGCGGCCGGTGGCGGGCTCGTTCTCGCGCCGCGGTTCCTGGTAGTAGTTGCACCCCACCACGATGACGGCGCGGCACCCGGGAAGCACCGCCTCCGGGCGGTAGGCGATCCCTTCATGCCGCTCGAGGTAGGCCATCTCTCCGTGCAGGCCGGCGGCAATCCATTCGGTGTACTGTGCCGCCGCCGGCGCGGCCGCGCGGCGAAGCGAGTCGTCGAGCGCGGCGACCCCGAAGAGGCGCAGCCCTTCGGCGTGCAGGAGCTCGGTCAGCGACGGGTCGGTCCCGGGGAAGTAGTCTTCCCGCGGGATCACGACGGCATCTCGATCTGGATCTTGACGCTCGTCTCCTTTGGCTCGACCGCGTACTCGTAGGCCTCACGGCTCTTTTTGAACGGATAGGTCTCCGTCACGAGCGGGTCGAGGTTGATCGCGCCTGACGCAAGGAGCTTCACCGCGCGGTCGTAGACGTTGGCGTAGCGGAAGATCGTCTCCATGCGCACCTCCTTCGCCTGCGCCGCGACCACGTCGTAGTGCACCGGCTCGAGCGGCATGCCGATCGCGATCAGCCGGCCACCGGGGCGAAGGAGGACCAGCGCGTCGTTGAGCGCCGGCGTGGCCCCGCTTGCCTCAAAGACGATGTCGGCGCCCCATCCGTCGGTGACCTCGTTCACGAGGTCGACGGGATCCGCGTCTGAGAGGTTCACCGTACGAACCGGGCCGAGTCCTGAGGCGATCTCGAGCCTGGGCCGTTTCACGTCGAGCGCGATCACCTCGCTGCATCCGCCCGCGAGGGCCGCCATGATCGTCACGAGCCCGATCGTCCCGGCGCCAACCACGACGGCGACGTCTCCCGGAGTGATCCCCGCCTTCGCCACGGCGTGCATCCCCACCGCGAGCGGCTCGACCATTGCGCCGGCCCGCAGGCTGACGTTCTCAGGCAGCCTGTAGGTGTACTCGGCCGGGTGCACGACCGTCGGCCGGGTGACGCCGTGGTGGGGCGGGGTTGCCCAGAAGCGTACGGCGGGGTCGAGGTTGTAGAGCCCGAGCCGGCTCGCGCGGCTTCGCGGGTCCGGGATGCCCGGCTCCATGCAGACCCGGTCTCCCGGGCTGAGGTTCGCCACCTCCCTGCCGACTTCGACCACGACGCCGCTCGCCTCGTGGCCGAGGATCATGGGTTCGCGCACCACGAAGGGCCCGATCGCGCCGTGCGTATAATAGTGCACATCGCTTCCGCAGACGCCCACGTTCCGTAGTGCGATCCGCACATCGCGGGGCCCGAGCTCTTCGTCGAGGGGAATGTCACGAATCGTGATGTCGCCTTTGCGTTCGAGTACGAGTGCTTCCATGGGGGCAATCGTATCACAAGTGGGGACCCCGCGGTATACTCTGCGGCGAAGCGACCGGGGACCGGATCAGTTGATCGAGAGCTCCGCGCCGTTCTCCATCGCCCGCACGAGCGTTGAGATCCAGCGCGAGCCGGGCGCATCGTCAACGATCGTCTGGTCGGCGAGCACCGTCATGTGAAGCACCTGGCGCGGCTCGATGCGGCCGTTCATCACCACCGCCTTGGGAGTCACCGCTCCTATTCCAATGCACACTGGATGCATGCTCTTGGGAATGAACCATCCCCTGATCCTGCCGCCCATGCCTACGGAGGTGATCACCGCCTGGCCCATCGCAGCCGGCGTCCGAAGCGGGTTCGAGAGCGCCCGGTCGAGCAGCCGCTTGCGCAGCAGGCGCGGCAATCGGTCGTAGAGTCGGCATCCGAGCGATTCTTCGCGTCCGAAGACGACCGAAGCGGCGCGCACCGGCTCGCGCCGGGCGAGCACGATCTGCGCCTCAATCTCCTCAACCGCGCGCGTTGCCGCGTTGGTGATCAGCAGCGGCAGCGCGATCCGGCGGTCCGCGACCTGGCGCTCGATCATGATACTGACATTGATGCAGGCGCCTGACGCGCCGGCGGCGGGGTGGAGCGCCAGGCTCGAGGCGACGTTCTTCACCAGCCATGCGAGGAAGCTCACGGTTGACCGCCCCCCGCGATTTGCCACGCGCAGACCGCAGCGGGCACGCGTGACGTCCACCTCAAGGAGCGCTGCCATGTGGCGCCTGCGGACACCGAGTGCGCCAAGATCTACCGTCGCCGTTCGCTGCGTCATACCACCTCTCCCATTACTGATCGGCGGATTTGCGCCCCCATTGGAGCAGGATTCGCCCCTTTGACGAAGGGCCACGGTTCGGATAGACATGCTCCATGGAATCGCTCGTCTCGGCCGTCGTGTCCGAGGTGCATCTCGCGCTCCTGCTCGTCATATTCGCGGGGTCCATCGCCGTGCTGGTCAAGGGCGCCGGCATTCTGGTTGACGAAGCGGTGGCGCTCTCGGTCGGCTGGGGGATGTCCAAGATGCTCGTGGGCGCGACGATCGTGAGCCTGGGAACGACGCTTCCGGAGACGGCGGTGAGCGTATTCGCCGCGGTGCGCGGCTCCCCCGGCCTCGCGCTCGGCAACGCGGTGGGGTCGATCATCGCGGATACCGGGCTCATCCTGGGTCTCGCGGTGCTCGTGGGGCCCATTCCGGTCGACCGGAAGGTCGTCCGCCGCCAGAGCTGGATCCAGTTCGCAAGCGCGGTCCTGCTCGTGCTTGTCTGCATCCCCCTTGCCGCACCGCGGGACGTCTTCACTGTGGGTGGACGGTTGCCCCGGTTCGTGGGGATCGTGTTTCTCGTGCTTCTGGTCGTCTACATCTGGCAGTCGGTGCGGTGGTCACGCGCGAGCGGGGCGCCCTCCGTGCATCCGGAGGCGCTCGATTCGGCAAGGAACGAGAAACCGGCGATCGCGCTCGTCAAGCTCGCCCTTGGCATCGCGCTCGTCGTGATCGCCTCGCAGGTGCTCATCCCCACGGTTGAGGAAACCGCGCACCGGCTTCGCATTCCGGACGCGATCATCGCGGCGACACTCGTCGCCTTCGGCACCTCGCTTCCGGAGCTCGTCACGGCGATCACCGCGGTGCGAAAGCGCCACGGCGAGCTCGCGCTGGGGAACATCATAGGCGCGGACATCCTGAACGTGCTCTTCGTCACCGGCGCGTCGGCGGCAGCGACGCCGGCCGGCCTCGCGGTTCCACCGCAGTTCTTCCTCCTCTACTTTCCCTCGCTTCTCTTCGTGGTCACGGTGTTGCGGATCGGGATCAGCCGCAGCAATCACGAGCTGCGCCGCGGGTTCGGCGTCGTGCTGCTGGGCGCCTACGTGGTGACCGTGCTCGCGGGGTACCTCGTTCCCGGCATGGACGCGGCCGGCGGCCCATGATAGGTTGCCCGCAAGGAGCGCACATGAACGCGAGCTCACGGGCCGCCGACCTGCTCGGGCGGATGTCGTTGGAGGAGAAGCTCGATCTGCTGAGCGGCGTGGACGGCATGTACACGAAGGGGGTGCCGCGGATAGGCGTGCGGCGTCTGCGTATGGCGGACGCGAGCATGGGGCTGCGCGACGGGGAGATGGAGGCGACCGCCTTTCCCGCGTCAATCGCGCTTGCGGCCACCTGGAGCCGGGAGCGGGCACAGGATTACGGTGCGGCGGTGGGTGAAGAGTTCCGCAGCGCCGGGATAGACGTCGTGCTCGGGCCGGGGGTCAACCTCTACCGGGTGCACGAGTGCGGGCGCAACTTCGAGTACCTGGGCGAGGACCCGTGGCTCGCCGCGTCGCTCGTCGTCCCCTACATCCGCGCGGTCCAGGCGAAGGGGGTCGCGGCGACCGTCAAACACTTCGTCTGCAACAATACCGACTGGCACCGGTGCGTGAGCAATTCGGTCGTTGATGAGCGTGCTTTGCGCGAGCTCTACTTCCTGCCCTTTGAAGCCGCGGTATGCGACGCCTCGGTTCTCTGCATGATGACGAGCTACAACCTCGTCAACGGGGAGTATGCCGGTGAGAGCCGACGCCTGCTCTCCGACGTCGTGCTCGGCGAATGGGGGTTCCGGGGCCTCATCATGTCAGACTGGGGCGGCCTCTGGAACCCGGCTCCGGCGGTCACGAGCGGTTTGCACCTGGAGATGCCTGAGGCGAAGGCCTTCGACCCGGCCGCGATCCGGACGATGATCGAGGAAGGCGTGATCTCGCAAGCCGACGTCGATACCCGCGCGCTTCGGGTACTCGAGCTCACGGCGCGGATCGAGGAGCTTCAGCTCGAGATACCGAACCCGAACCGCGGCAGGATCGAAGAGCACGCCGGTGTCGCGCTCGAGGTGGCGAGGGAAGGCATCGTGCTGCTGAAGAACGAGGCCGACGCGCTTCCGCTCGAGCCCGGCGCGACGACGATCGCGGCGGTGGGCCCCGCCGTCGACCCCACGCCCACGAGCGGCGGCGGAGCGGCGGCGGTGAGCGCGGTTGACCCGGTCAGCATCGCCGAGGCGATCGTCGCGGTCTGTCCGCAGGCGTGCCTGCTGCGCGAGGCCGACGGCGGGACCGACGAGGTGCTCTCGAAGGCCGATGCCGCGCTCGTCTGCGTGGGCTACGACGGTGAGCGCGAGCGAGAGGGGTGCGACCGCCCCTTCGCGCTGCCGCCCGATCAGGTGGAGCTGATCCGCCGGGCTGCCGCCGTGGCCGGCAGGACGATCGTCGTGATCGTCGCCGGCGGCGGCGTGGAGATGGCCGGCTGGGCCGACGAGGTGGACGCGATCATCCATCTCTGGTACCCGGGTGAGATCGGCGCGCGGGCGCTCGCCGAGATCCTCTTCGGCGAGGTGAACCCTTCCGGGAAGCTCCCCGTCTCGATCGAGCGGCGCGCGGAGGATCGCGCCTCCGCGCCGAACTACCTTCCGCCCGGCGGGGAGCTCTACGAGAAGCCCGACTACGTGTCGCAGGATGCTATTCCCTACGACGTGCGGTACGCCGAGGGCGTCTTCGCCGGCTATCGCCACCTCGACGCGCTCAAGATCGAGCCGCTGTTCGCCTTTGGTCACGGGCTTTCCTACACGAGCTACTCGTACAGGGATCTGCGCGTCGAACCGGACGGCGATCGTCTCGTCGTGACCTTCACCGTCACCAACGACGGCGAGCGGGACGGCAAGGAGACGGCTCAGGTCTACGTGAGGCCGCCCGCCGCGCTTGCCGATTCGGTACCGCGTCGGCTTGCCGGATTCGCCAAGCATCTGGTACCCTCGGGCGGGTTGGTCGAGTACCGCGTTGAGGTGCCCGCGCGGGCGTTTGCGAGCTGGGAAGAGGGCGGGTGGCGACGGCCGACCGGTCGTTACACGGTGGAGGTGGGAGCTTCCTCGCGCGATCTTCGCCTCAAGGCCGCCGTTGAGCTTGATGAGTTCCGCCCGGGCGGGGCTGGGGGAGTGCTGTGATCCGGATCGAACGGGTTCGCTCAATCATGACCGCGCCTGAAGGGATCGATCTCGTGATCGTCAAGGTGGAGACGTCGGTGGAGGGCCTGGTGGGGTACGGCTGTGCGACCTTCACCCAGCGCGCGAGCGCGGTGGCCGACGTTGTGGACCGGTACCTCGCGCCGCT
>SKQU01000206.1 GCA_007118855.1 Spirochaetaceae bacterium | reverse complement strand
GCGGCCGCTTCTCGAGTGGATCAACCACGGCAAGGCGCTCATGGCCGCCCAACGCCGACGATAGGGGTACGGTGATGAACGAGAATGGAAGACGGGCTGGCCCGCACATCGAGAGTCGTGATTCGGTGCGCCGGAACATGTGGGAGGTCTCTGCCGCCCTGTTGCCGGCGATCGCGGCGGCGGCGGTCTTCTTCGGCCCGTACTCACTCTACCTGGTTTTTGCCTCTGCGATCACGGCAGCGATCATCGAGCGCCCGTTCACCCCCGGCGGTTTTTCCCTGAAGCACCCGCTCGGCGACGGCAGCGCATTCCTCGCCGGCTTGCTCTTCGGGCTCACGCTCGCGCCGGGAACGCCGTGGTGGATTCCCTTCTTCGGCGCCGCCATCGTCGTCTTCGTCGGCAAGCAGGCATTCGGCGGCATCGGGCACAATGTCTTCAACCCCGCGCTCGTCGCGAGGGGACTCCTCCTGCTCGCGTACCCGGCACTCGTGACCGAGTGGCGGGTGCCGCTCGACTACGACGTAGTGACCGCGGCGACGCCGCTCGAAGGAGGCGCCGCATCGTATCTCGATCTCTTTCTCGGCAACATTCCGGGAAGCATAGGCGAGGTGTCCGCCCTTGCGCTCCTCATTGGAGGCGGCTATCTCATGGCCCGCGGATTCGTCGGCTGGCGAATCACGCTCTCCTACCTCGCCGCGGCCGCGGTGACCGCCGTTGCACTCGGGATCGACCCGTTGTTCACGATCCTTTCGGGGAGCATCATGTTCGCGGCGATCTTCATGGCGACGGATATGGTGACATCTCCGGTCGGTCGCGATGCGCGGCTGGTGTACGGAATCGGGTGCGGTATTCTGACGGTACTGATTCGCCACTTCACCGTCTACCCGGAGGGCACCACCTTCGCGGTGCTGTTGATGAACGGGTTCACGCCGCTGATCGACGTCACGATCGTGAATCCCTTCTTCGGGCAGGTGGAAAAGCGGCGCCGACGAGTGTTCGCGATCGTCGCCGTGGTCGCCATCGTTGCAGTGGGCGCCGGTGTCGGCTTCGGCGCCTCCTCGCTGGCGGACTTCGCCGACACGTACTACGTCGACGGCACGGTGCGCCGCGACATGCGTGCCTTCTTCCCGGATGCGCGGTACGCGCTGCACTATCCGGCAGCTCGAGACACCGTCTCCGTGGAGCAGGTCTACCGCCAACGCGATCCGGCCGGGTACCTCGTCTACTCGTCGGCGCAGGGGTACCGTAGCGAGGTGCGCGTCGTGCTCGCGCTCGATATGGATGAGCGAATCATCGGACTGCGGGTCGTCGAGCACGATGAGAGTGCCACGCTCGGTTCTCTCGTGCGCCGTCCGTCGTTCCTGAACCAGTTCCTTCGCCGCTCCACGGCGGAGCCATCCGCCGTCGTCGATACGCTTCAGGCGGTGAGCGGGGCTACCGCGTCCTCTCGCGCCGTGGCGCTGGCGGTGGAGCAGGGGTTGCTCTTCCGGACCGAACCGGATGCGCCGCGGGCGCGTCTCGAGCCGGCCGCGGACGGCGTCTTTGAGGGAACGGGACGAGGGTATGGCGGTTCGATCCGGGTGCGGGTCACGGTGGAGGATCTGCAGGTCATATCGATCGAAGTGCTTTCGCATTCGGAGACTCCGGATATCGGGGCGCCCGCCCTTGGTCGCATCGCCGACTCGGTCGTCGCGGCCGGGAGTCTGGACGTCGACGCGGTGTCCGGAGCCACCGCGTCGAGCCGCGGAATGCTCGCTGCGATTGCCGACGCGCTCGGGCAGTAGGGGGAGAGCATGGTAATGGATCAATCGCTTCGAGTAGAGCGGGTCGTGCTCCTCGGTATGGTGACGCTGCTCGGCGCAACCGGGGATCTGGCGACCGCGCTTGCCGCGCTCGTGATCTCCGCTGCTGCCGCGCTCGTCGTCTATGCGGCGTGGGCACTGCTGCGACTGTCGGTATCGATCCCTGCGGCCGCCCGGTGGGGCGCGCTCATCGCGATCGGCTTCGCGGTTTCGTGGGCGCTCGCATCGGTCGCGCCGTACCTCGTGCCGATCCGTGACGGCGCAATGCTCTTCCTCAGGATCGCCGGGTTGATGCCGATCGTCTACTACGCGGCCGGCGACGGCGCGTCGGGCCGCGATGTGCTCGTGTCGTGGGCTCAGTTTACGGTGCTCGTTGCCGGAGCAGGGGCGGTGCGTGAGTTCTTCGGACGCGGAACGCTGCTCGGCTACCTGCCGGGAGGGAGCTTCACGATCCGCGCGGGCTTTCTCGCATCGCCGGTAGGCGCGTTTCTCCTGATTGCGACGGTTGTTCTTGCGGCCCGTATCGTCTCGAGCGCCCTCGGGACGTCGAATGAAGCAGCCGGGGGTACCGATGAGTGACCTTGCACGAGCCTTCCTGGACTCCATGCTGATCGAGAACCCGGTTGTGATGACATTCGTCGGTGCCCTGCTCGCCGCAGTGCTCCCCCGTTCGGCGCGCAGCTCGTACACGCCGGCCCTGCGATACGCCCTGGCGCTGTTCCTCGCCGGCATGGTCGGCGGTGCGATCGCGGCCGCCTTGCCGTCCGTGGCGGCCCCGGCGGTCTACATCGTCGTCGGTCTCCTGGGCGTTGGATCGCTTCTCGCCGTCGGCGAGCTGCGCGGCGAGTGGCTGGGGATGCCGCAGGCGGTGCTTGCGACGGCGCCGCTCGTGGGCGTGCAGCTGCTCGCTTCAACCTACGGTGATTTCGACCTCGTCGTGGCTGCGGCGGGAGGCAGCGCGATCGGCTTTGCCGTGATGTTCGTGCTCGTCGGCGCGATCCGTGAAGCGTCGCGCATTTCAGAGACTACGGATACGTTCAAGACGAACCCGGTGGTGCTCTTTTCGCTCGCGGTCTTCGCGATCGTGTTCGCCGGATTCCTGTTCTGGTGAGCGGTCCCACCGCCGCTCGCGACCAAGGAGTTGCTACCATGAGGGATCTTCTGACGGATCTTCGCACCGAATACCTCGGGCTCAGCCTGCGGAATCCAGTCGTCGCGTCGAGCTGCGGCATCACCGGATCGGTGAACGGAGTTCGCCAGTGCGCCGAGGCAGGTGCCGGGGCGGTCGTCCTGCAATCGTTGTTCGAGGAACAAATCGTTGCCGACCTCGGGGGGGCGACTGCGGGAGCGGGTACCGCCTTTCCCGACGAGGCGCGGGTGTACCTGCAGAATCTTGCGCATAACCGTGGTCCGCGGCCCTACCTCACGCTGATCGAGGATTCCAGGCGTGCCGTTGACGTTCCTGTGATCGCGAGCGTGAACTGCACCTCAGGCGACGCGTGGACCGACTACGCTTCGAAGATCGAAGCCGCCGGAGCAGACGCGCTCGAACTCAATATCGCGCTGATGCCCATAGGTGAGGGTGAAACCGCGCAGGATATCGAGGAGGCAATGGTCTCGATCGTTCGCGCGGTGCGCAGGCAGACCGGCCTGCCCTTGGCCGTGAAAATCGGGCCGTATTTCACCGCCCTTCCGCACCTGATCTCCAGGCTGGTCGACGCCGGGGTAGATGGTCTGGTCCTGTTCAACAGGTTCTATCAGCTCGATGTCGATCCGGTTGCGCTCACGCCCGTTCCGGGAAACCGTTACAGCACCTCGGACGAGCTCCACCTTCCGCTTCGCTGGATGTCGATCCTCTCTCCCCGAGTCTCCTGTGATCTCTCACTGTCAACCGGCGTTCATACGGGAATCGACGTGGCGAAGGCAATCGTCGCCGGCGCAGGCGTGGTGCAGATCGCCTCAGCGCTCTATGCCGGGAAGATTCAGGCTGTCTCGACCATCATCTGCGAGCTCGACGGGTGGCTTTCGGCGAACGGCTATGCAAGCGTCGGCGAAGCGCGCGGCCGGTTCGCGGCATCCGGCCGGTACCGGCCCGAAGATCTCGAGCGGCTTCAGTACATCAAGGCGTTGACGCAGGGGTGATGATCGGGCCCTCCCGTGGTAGACTGGGATTCGCGGCAAGTCCTGAGTGCCGCGCGCAGGAGGGCCGATGACCTGGATCCAGAACCTTCTCAGTTCCGAGTATATCGTACTCGAGTACGCTCTGAGGCTCTTTCTGACCTTGCTCGTGGGCGGTGCGATCGGTCTCGAGCGTGAGCGAAGCAATCAGGCCGCGGGCCTTCGGACGCACATCCTGATCTCGCTCGGTGCATCCGTGCTCATGATCCTCAGCATGTCGATGGCGGCGGGGCCGGACGGCTTCAGCCCGAACGAGGCGCTCACGCTCGGGCGCGGAGGCGATCCCGGACGGATCGCCGCGCAGGTGGTTTCCGGGATAGGGTTCATCGGCGCAGGTACCATCATGCGATTCGGCGGAAACGTGCGCGGCCTGACGACCGCGGCGTCGATCTGGATCGCCGCGGCCCTGGGTCTCACGATCGGCGGAGGACTCTACTTCGTGGCCGCGACCGGGACGCTCATCACGCTCTTCGCGTTGACCTTCCTGAGCAAGGTAGAGCGGCGGATGTTTCCGGACCGGGCCTACAAGACGCTCGAGGTCAACATCCGGGACACGAAGATCACGACCGATGTGGTCCTGCCGATTCTCAGAAAACACGACATCCACGTGAGTAACATTGATGTGACCCAGGCACTCGAGAAGCAGACGGTCAAGATGAAGTTCCTCGTGAAAATCGCTGATACCACCGACATTCGCGCGCTCTACGAGGATCTCAACACGATTGAGCAGGTGTATCAGGTGAAGCTCGAGCAGCCGTCCTGACCCGTCAGATGACGCAGGTATGAACGAGAGCAGACTGTCCCATCTTTTGCCGGTGCTCGCGCTTGGATTCGCCGGCCAGATCGGACAGGTCGTCATGCTGCGAGAGTTCCTGATGGTCTTCCACGGGAACGAGCTCAGCCTCGGGATTATCCTTGGGGCGTGGACGGTCTGGGTGGGAGTCGGGAGTCGAATCGCCGGAAGAGTTCGCGAGAAGACCGACGAGGCGCTCGCCATGAGTGTGATCGCGGCAGCCGTTCTCGTGGTGTTCCCGGCCACGATCATCGCGATTCGGGGTCTGCGGGCGGTCTTCCCCGTTCAGCCGGGGGCCTATCTTTCGGTCGTCGACATGCTGGTCTCGACGGCTCTGGTGACCGCCCCGGTGGGACTCCTGCTCGGAGCCCAGTTCGTCATGCTCGCGCGCGCCTGGCGTCGGGGCGATCGCGCGATTGACACCGCGGCGGCCGACAAGACCTACGTAGCCGAAGCGCTCGGAAACGTCGTCGGCGGGCTGCTCTTCGCGCTCCTTCTCGTTCACCTGCTCGGTTCGTTTCACGCAGTCGTTGGAGTCGGGCTGGTCATGGCGGCTATCGGCCTGCTGAGCTCCCGGGCTCGGGGTAGACCGCTCCTGTGGGCCGCTGTGCTCGTGGGGATCGCGAGTGTGCCCGTGCTTTCGCTGCTCGACTCATGGGCCTACGAGTCTCAATGGCGCACGCTGACCCCGCAGCACGAGCTGGTGGCCGTGCGCCATTCCCGCTACGGTGCCGTCAGCGTCTTGCGCCGGGAGGACCAGTACAGCTTCTTCCAGAGCGGAAACCTGCTCTTCTCGCTGGCGGGCCCCGAGGCACCGGATCCGGCGCTCGAAGAGCAGGATGCCGTGGTGTCTGCCCATCTGGCGATGGCGCAGCACCCGGACCCGCGCCGGGTTCTGCTCATGGGAGGCGGAATGCGCGGCCTGCTCCGCGAGGTTGTCCGGTACCCGGTGGAGCGTGTGGACTACGTGGAGCTCGATCCCGTGGTCACATCGACCGCCGTCGAGTACACCGGTGAGCAGACCCGCCTCGCGCTCGAACGCGACGAGGTGCGGCTCGTGCATGGCGACGGCAGGCTCTTCCTGAGGGGAGTCGACCGGCACTACGATGTGGTCTTCGTCGACGCGCCTGATCCGTCCACCGCGGTGCTGAATCGGTTCTACACGGTGGAGTTCTTCCGGGAGGCCGCCGCGGCCCTGTCCGACGGCGGGGTGCTCGTGATCACCGCTGGCTCAACCGGCGACGCGAGAGGCGTTGAGATCGCGAACCGGAATGCGACGATCTTCCATACCTTGAAGCGGGTATTCGCGCACGTGCTCGTCGTAGGGGAGCGGAATCTGCACTACTTCGCGACCAACGCCGCCGGGACGATTTCCGAGGACGCGACGCTCCTGATTGCCCGCTACCATGCATCCGGCGTTCCGACACCCGGTTTCTCGCCCCGTCAATTCGATATACTCCTCGAGCCGGGGCCGCTGCGGCGGATCAACTGGATACTCCGCCATCACGGCCGCTCCGACGATGCCCACCTTTGGGCGCCCGACACGGGGCCGCTGTTCGCTCCCGCGGTAGCCGACCAGGAGGCCGACGAGCATCTCCTGCCGCCGGTGCGAGAGCGGTTCTTCATCAACGCCGACTTCCGTCCGATCGGCTATGTCCATACGCTTGCGTACTGGAACCAGCTCACCCGGGCGGCCCACGCGGGCGCGTTGCGGGGCGTGCTGCGGGTCCGGCCCTGGTGGATCGTCCCACCCGTCGCTCTCTCGCTTGTGCTGGCGGTGGTGATTCCGCTGGTCCGCCGTGAACCCTCGCGGTCACCGGTGGGGCGATACCCGCTTCTGTTCGCCGTATTCACGACGGGTCTGTCAACGATGGCGCTGCAGATTGCGCTGCTGTTCGGCTTCCAGTCGGTATACGGGTTCGTGTACGAGATGGTCGGCCTCATCGTCGCCGGGTTCATGGCAGGGCTCGCGCTCGGCGCCTGGTGCGTTCATCGGTTCGTGCGGGAGCGGGCGGACCCGCGACTGCTGATGGGCGTGCAACTCGCGATCTCCATCTGCGCCGCGCTCATCGCGATTGCCTTGCCGCACACCGCGGGCATCGAGTCGCCCGCGATCCGGTTCGCCTTCTTCCTTCTCGTAACCTTTGCCGCGGGCTTTCTCAACGGCGTCGACTTCCCCATCGCGGCCGCCCTCTGCCTGAAGACCGGCGCCCGCGCCGAACGCGCGACCGGGACGGTCTACGGGCTCGAGCTCTTCGGCGCATGCACCGGCTCGCTCATCGCGGGTATCGTCGTCGCTCCGGTGCTCGGCGTCGTCGCCGCGTGCCTGCTCGCGGCCATTGCCAACGGCACCGCTTTTTTGGTACTCCTGACAGGGAGGGTGATGCATGGACGACGACAGGCCTGAGACGAGCAACGATCGGCGAGACTTTCTGAAGGCGGGGGCGGCCGGTGTCTGCGCGCTCGCGCTCGCCGGTGTCCTCGGCAATCCGCGGCGAGCGCATGCGCAGTCGGCCGAGCTCGGCCTCATCCGGCGCGAGCGCTCTCCGTGGTTTCGCAGACACGACGCGCGGCATCTGGAGTGTACACTCTGTCCAAAGCGATGCCGCCTTGCGTCGGGGCGCCGCGGCACGTGCCGGGTGCGCGAGAACCGGGCGGGGGAGGGGTACACGATGGTGTACGGGAATCCCAGTCTCGTCCAGATCGACCCGGTGGAGCGTAAGCCCTTTTTCCATGTGCTGCCGGGCACCCGGGCGCTTTCGGTCTCCACGACCGGCTGTCCGCTCGAGTGCGCGTTCTGCGAGGTGTGGGACATGGCGCTTGTTGATCCGGAGGAGGTCCACGCCTACGATCTCCCGCCGGACGAGGTCGTCCGGCAGGCGCAGGCGATGGGCGCCCGGTCGGTGAGCTACGCGTTCGGCGAGCCGGTCGCCTTCTTCGAGTTCATGTACGACACTGCCGGCCTCGCACGTCGCGCCGGCCTGCTCAATCTGGTTCACACGAGCGCGTACATCGAGCGCGAGCCGCTCGAGCAGCTCGCCGGCACGATCGACGCCGTAAACGTCGACCTCAAGAGCTTCGATGCGGATTTCTACCGTGACTTCTGCGGCGGAGAGCTCGAGCCGGTCCTCGAGAACCTGCGGCGTCTCTCCCGAGCCGGTGTGCACATAGAGATCACCAATCTCCTCATCCCCACCCTGAACGACGACGATGATCTCATCCGCCGAATGGTCCGCTGGATTCGTGACGAGATCGGGCCGCAGGTGCCGCTCCACTTCGCCCGCTTCTACCCGCTCTACAAGCTCGCAAATCTGCCGCCTACCCCGGTGTCAACGCTCAGCCGGGCTCGAGCTATCGCGATGGATGAGGGGCTGCCCTTTACCTACGTCGCGAAGGTCACCGGGCATGAGGGCGAAAACACCTTCTGCCCGTCATGCGGCGAGAAGGTCATCGAGCGACTCGGGTTCGTGATCGAGGCGGTCCGGATGAACAGCGGCGCCTGCGCCTCCTGCGGCGCCCGGATCGGCGGTCTGTGGTGAGCGCGGTCTGTGGTGAGTGCGGTCAGCTGCGTCTGCGGAAGACCTCGTAGTTTGACAGTGACCGCGAATCCAGGTTCGTGAGGCCCGCCGCCTTTGCGTGATCGATCGCCTCAATGAACTCTTCGGGGGTGATCGCCCGGGCGATCTTCGGATACTCGAAGGCGCGATGGTCGACGCGGTACTGCGCCATGATGTTGAGGTACGTTTCCGCCGGCAGATTCTTCGCGATCCAGTCGATCACCTTGTCCGTATCTGCCACATTGTTGGGCATCACGAGGTGGCGGATCATGAGCCCCCGCCTGGCCACGCCGTTCGGGTCGGCCTCGACCAGACCGACCTGACGGTGCATCTCGAGGATGGAGGACTGTGCCATTTCCGGGTAGTCCGCGGCGGTGCCCAGGTAGGTCTTCGACTGTGAGCTGTCCATGAACTTCAGATCCGGCAGGTAGATGTCCACGATCCCGTCCAGCAGCCGTACGATCTGGGGACGCTCGTATCCGCCGGTATTGTAGCACAGCGGCGTTCGAAGCCCCTTCTGCATCGCGATGCGGGTGGCGTTGAGGATGTGCGGCATCACGTGGGTAGGCGTGACGACGTTGATGTTCGGGCAGCCGTTGCGCTCGAGGGCAAGCATCATGTCCGCGAGCTGGTCGTCGGTGCGCTCCCGGCCGCGCCCCTCGTGGGCGATCGGCCAGTTCTGGCAGAACACGCAGCGGAGGTTACAGTTCGAGAAGAAGATCGTCCCGGATCCCGCGCGTCCGACCAGCGGGAGCTCCTCCCCGAAGTGCGGCTGATACGAGTACACCGCGACCTGCTTCGGTGCACGGCAAATCCCCGTCTCCCCGCGCAGGCGGTTGACGCCGCATTTGCGCGGACACAGGTCGCACCGCTCGAGGTGACTGTACGCCTCGTCAACGCGAGCCGCGAACTCTCCGCGGCGCTCGAGCTCCACGTACGCCGGCTCCCAGGTGCCGGGTTCCCGCGGGGTCGGTTGAGTGGTGGAGTCGGTGCCCGGCGCCACGGGCCGTTCCGGCGAACCGTGTGCCCGCAGCAGAACCGATCCGCCGGCAAGAGCCATACCAGTGAGAAAGGCCCGACGCGATACCTTCATTGTCCGCCTCCTGATCCGCCGCCCGTCCTTCAGGGTCACCAGTGCAGCTTGAAGAAGTTCCCCTGATCCGCGTATCCGGCGGTCAATGCTTCCATCCTCTCCATCTGCTCGGAATCGAACGGCCTGAACCGACGCGCAATCTCCACATTCTCCTCGAGCTCGCGGATCGTCGACACTCCCACGATCGCCGTACTCACCGGAAACGAAAGGGTGTACCCCAGTGCCTCATCCATCGAGGTGATCCCGCCTTCGCGGAAGATCCTGCCCACCGCGGTGATCTTCATCGCGATGATGCCCATCTCCTTCGCCGTCGCCTCGTGCAGCAGCTCGGTCTGGAACGGCTGCATGTGGACGTCGGCCGCGTTGAGTGACATCAGCAGGCAGTCGAACGGGTACTCCCTGATCGCACGAAGGAGGACCGCGGGGTCACGGTGCCCGCTTATGCCGGTGAAACCGATCGTGCCGTCCGCCCGCAGTCGCTCGAGCGCCTTCACGGCTCCGTGGTCACCGAGCGCCTGTCTGACATCAAGATCAGTCCGCACGTTATGAACCTGATAGAGGTCGATCCGGTCGGTCTGCAGGCGCGAAAGCGACTGCTCTACGAGCCTCATCGTGCCGTCGTAACTGCGGTCGTGCGTCTTGGTCGCGAGAAACACCTCGTTGCGTCGCCGCGCCATGACCTCGCCTATGTTCGACTCGCTGCCGCCGCCGCCGTACCGCGGCGAGGTGTCGATGTAGTTCACTCCCAGATCCAGAGCGCGGTCGATGATCGCGACCGCCTCGTCGCGGCGATTGCGCATCTGCACCGTGGCCTCGCCGCCAAGACTGAACGCCTTGACGGTGACCCCGGTCTTCCCGAGCCGGCGGGCCTGCATAGGAGCGCCGTGGCCGCCGTCATTCCCGGATCCGCCGCCTGAACCTCGTGCCCATGCACCTGACGCGGGAATACCGAGCGCAGCCGTGGCAACGGCCACTCCCTTGAGAAAATCGCGCCGGTTCATGCGTCGGTCAGTCATAGCCTCTCCGTCTCAAGGTACCACGAGGCGAGGTGACGCTCAACCGGTCGATTGCGGCGTGTTGACGGGCGATGCACCGGCGGCGTATTTTTATGCACCGACACCGGGTTGGTGTCGCAACAGGAGGACGTATGCAAAACAAGAAGTTATTGCTCATCGTCGGTATCGCAGTCGTTGTTATCGCCGTCGCGGTGGTCGCCTGGTGGCTCATTGCCGGGAGAGAGCCTCCGGTTGAGATTCGGGACACCCTGACGATCGCGATTGGCGCCGAGCCGGAGTCGCTCGATCCGGTGAGGATGACCTCGGCCCCGGCGGCGACCGTAGGTGAGCACGTCGTGGAGCGGCTCATCTACATGGAGGAGGACGGCTCGCTTGAACCGATGCTCGCGACGAGCTGGTCGGCGAACGAGGACAGTACCGTCTGGACCTTTCAGATACGTGAAGGTGTAACCTTCCACGATGGAGAACCGCTGAATGCCGAAGCCGTTCGCAAGAATCTCGCGCGATTCGTCGATCCGGATGTGGGCGCCGCGTACGCCTTTCTGCTCGGGAGCGTCCAGGAGATCGAGGCGACCGACGAGTACACCCTGGAGCTCCGACTCGCGCAGCCATTTGCGCCGATTCTCTCGCACCTGTCGCACAGCTTCATCGGTATCGTGAGCCCGCGTCAGATCGAAGGGCTCGATCCCGGCGATACCTTTGAGAATCCCGTTGGCACCGGGCCCTACGTGATGGATCGGTGGAGCCGTGGCGACAGCATTCGGCTCACGGTGAACGAAGAGTACTGGGGGGATACGCCTGAGATTCCGGTCCTCGTGTTCAACTTCATCCCCGAGGAGTCCGCGCGAATCGTGGCGCTCGAGACGGGAGAGGCGGACGCGATCATGGCTGTCCCGCCGCAGGATGTCGTGCGACTCGGAGCCGACCCGGACATCGACATCGTCTTCCAGACGAGCGTGCGCACGATCTACGTAGGGTTCAACAACCTGCGCGAACCCTTCACCGACGTACGAGTGCGGCGAGCGCTGAACCATGCAATCGACAAGCAGGCAATCGTCGATTCCATCTTTGAAGGCAGCGCCTTTGTCGCCGATGCACCGGTCGTTGACGCAGTGTTCGGTCACACGTCGGTCGGCCCCTACGAGTACGATCCGGACCGCGCCAGAGAACTGCTCGCGGAGGCGGGTTTCGCGGACGGCCTCGAGATGACGCTGCACCATCCCACCGGACGGTATCCGTTGGATGCCACGGTGGCGGCGGCGGTGCAGTCCATGCTCGCCGAGGTAGGCGTTGATGCAAGACTCGAAACTCGTGAGTGGTCGGCGTACCTCCAGTTTACCGCCCAGCCGCCTGACCAGGCCGAGTACGACAGTTACCTGCTCGGTTGGGGTACCGTTACCCTCGACTCGGACTACGGTCTGTACGCGCTGCTGCATTCGCGGCAGTGGAATCCGGACGGTAACAATCGCGGCTTCTACAAGAACGAACGCGTGGACGAGTTGCTGGACGCCGCTCGGGTTGAGACCAATCCGGATAGCAGGCGTGAGATGTACCACGAAGCTATTGAGCTGATCTGGGACGACGCTCCCTGGATCTTCCTCTACAACGCGGCGCAGATCAACGCCGTACGTGCCAATGTGGAAGGACTCATCCACCACCCGCTTGAGAATCTCAGCGCGTGGGATGCGCACTTCGTCGACTAGAGTTTCAATCCCGGCCCTCTTCGGGCCGGGATGCTTTCCTGACCGGGAGACCCGCGCTTGTACCAGTACATCGTGCGACGGTTGATGCTCACGATACCCGTCGTGATAGGCGTGTCCATCATCGTTTTCGCCATCATCAGGATGATTCCCGGGGATCCGGCCCGTGCGATGGCCGGGGTGAACGCGACCCCTGAGTTCATTGAGCAGGTTCGCGTGCGCCACGCACTCGATCAACCGCTCCACGTTCAGTACGGCCGCTTCATGGTGAACCTGCTGCAGGGTGACTTGGGCAGGTCCATTTTCAACGGTCGTCCGGTGACGACCGAGATCGGAGAACGTTTCCCGCGGACGCTTCTCCTTGCGACGGTGGCGCTCGTGATCGCCACGATCATCGGCGTGTCTGCCGGCATCGTCTCTGCGACCAGGCGGAACTCTCTTTTCGACAACGCGAGCATGCTCGTGGCGCTCGTGGGAGTCGCCGCGCCGGTCTTCTGGATGGCGCTGATGCTTCAGCTCCTCTTTGCGGTTCAGCTGCGCTGGCTGCCGGCGACCGGAATCGGTCAGGTGCGGCATCTGGTTCTGCCGAGTCTCACGCTCGGGACCGCGAGTGCGGCGCTCATGGCGAGGATCACCCGGTCGAGCATGCTCGACGTACTGCGGCAGGACTACATCACCACCGCCCGGTCCAAGGGGCTCGGCGAGCGGATCGTCGTCTACAAGCATGCGCTGAAGAACGCGCTGATTCCGGTCGTGACCGTACTCGGGCTACAGTTCGGTATACTCCTGGGCGGGGCGGTCTTGACGGAGACCGTCTTTGCCTGGCCCGGCGTGGGGCGCCTGCTCGTGGACTCCATTCTCAGGCGTGACTACCCGGTCGTCCAGGGAACGGTGATGCTGCTCGCCTTCCTCTTCGTGATCATCAACCTCGTGGTCGACATCGCCTACGCCTTCCTCGATCCACGGGTGCACTATCGGTCTGAGAGCGGAGAGTAAGATGAGGAACATCGACCTGACCGCAGAGGGCATGCCCCGGAAGAAGACGAGCGAGTTTCGCGAAGTGTTGCGCCAACTCGTGAGAAACCGCGCCGCCGTCGTCGGTCTCGCCATCATCGGTCTCTTCGTTGTAGTGTCCGTGTTTGCCCCGGTCTTCTCCACCCATGATCCGCTCGCCGCGAATCTCGGCAACCGGCTCCAGCCGCCGAGCCGGGAGCACCTGCTCGGCACCGACGAGCTCGGTCGCGACCTGCTCAGCCGGATGTTCTACGGCGGCAGGATATCGCTGAACATCGGCATCATCTCGGTGCTGATCGGCGTGTTCATCGGCGTACCCATAGGGGCGATCAGCGGGTACTTCGGCGGCAAGCTCGACATCATCACGCAGCGGTTCATCGACATCATGATCGCGTTTCCCGGAATCCTGCTCGCGATCGTCGTCGTTACGGTGCTCGGGGTGGGCGTTGAGAATGTGATGATCGCCACGGGTATCGCGAGCGTGCCCATCTACGCCCGGCTCGTCCGCGGATCGGTGCTCTCGATCAAGGAGCAGAGTTACGTGGCGGCGGCCCGTGCCGCGGGCCTTGGAGACGTCCGGATCATCTTCAGGCAGATACTGCCGAACTGTCTTGCCCCCATCATCGTGCAGAGTACCTTCCAGATCGCGACGTCCATCCTGTGGGCGGCGGGTCTGGGATTTCTGGGGCTCGGCGCGCAGGCGCCGACGCCCGAATGGGGCGCAATTCTCAGCAACGGGCGCGCGTACATCCGTACCGCGCATCACCTCACGACCTACCCGGGGCTCGCGATACTCCTGATGGTCCTCGGATTCAACCTGGTGGGCGACGGGCTGCGTGACGCGCTCGATCCCAAGACCCGTTCATAGAGAGCCATGGAACGACTTGTAGAGATACGAAACCTGCGAACGAGCTTTCGGACCGAAGACGGTACCGTTCGGGCCGTTGACGACGTGTCGTTCGATATTGGTCGGGGCGAGGTCGTGGGGCTCGTGGGTGAGAGCGGGTGCGGCAAGACGGCCGTATCGCTGAGTATCCTGCAGCTGCTGCCCACCCCGCCTGCGGTCATTGAGGGCGGTGAGATCCTGTTCAGCTCGCGGGACCTGCTCAAGCTCTCAAGTGAAGAGATCCGCCGGATCCGGGGCAATGAGATCGCGATGATCTTCCAGGAGCCCATGACAAGTCTCAATCCCGTCTACACGATAGGCGACCAGTTGATGGAGACGATCCAGCTTCACCAGAAGCTCGGCACACAGAAGGCTCGCTCTCGCGCGATCGAGATGCTGAAGCTCGTGGGGATTCCCCGGGCCGACGAGGTCATAGGCGAATATCCGCACCGGTTCTCCGGTGGGATGAGGCAACGCGCGATGATCGCCATGGCTCTGAGCTGCAACCCGAAGCTCCTGATTGCGGATGAGCCGACCACGGCGCTCGACGTTACGATCCAGGCTCAGATACTCGAGCTGATGCACGAGCTTCGCGAACGGATCGGCATGTCGATTCTCTTTATCACCCACGACCTGAGCGTCATCGCCGAAATGGCCGACCGCGTCGTCGTGATGTACTCGGGCAAACTCGTTGAGCAGGCCGACGTGACTACGCTCTTCCTCTCTCCGGAGCACCCGTACACGAAGGGCCTCATCGGGTCGCGCCCAAAGGTTGACGAGGACGACGTCACCCAGGGACCGGGAGAGCCCGGCGAACGGCGTCGGCTTCCCTTCATCAGGGGCAGTGTTCCCAATCCGCTTCACATGCCGGGCGGATGCCCATTCCACCCGCGGTGTGACTACGCGATGCCGGTCTGCTCGACCGAGATGCCGCCGCGAACACAGCTCACGGAGGGACACCAGGTGAGGTGCTGGCTGCACGAGCGTCCCAGCGACCGCGTGCATGTCGAGGAACCGGAGGTCCGCGCATGAGTGCTCCTGCAGTCGCCGACGTTCCGGTTCTCTCGGTTCGCGATCTGAAGAAGTACTTTCCCATCCGTACCGGCGTTCTGAGTCGGGTGAGCGGCCACGTGAAGGCGGTCGACGGCGTCACCTTCGACATCCAGGCCGGCGAAACCTTCGCGCTCGTGGGGGAGAGCGGGTGCGGGAAGAGTACGACCGGCCGGGCGATTCTCCGTCTCACCGGCGCGACCGGCGGTGAGGTCTACTACGAGGGGGAGGACGTGCTTGGGGCGTCCGGCGAGCGGATGCGAAGGCTTCGAAAGGCGATGCAGATCGTCTTCCAGGACCCCTACAGCGCGTTGAATCCGCGGATGACTGTGGGCTCGGCGATCGGCGAGATCCTGCGGGTGCATCGGATGGCCTCCGGGGCGGAGGCGCGTGAGCGTGTGGAGGAGGTGCTCGTGCGATGCGGCCTCGAGGCGTACCACAGCTACCGCTATCCGCACGAGTTCTCAGGCGGCCAGCGCCAACGCGTCGTGATCGCCCGCGCCCTGGCGCTCGACCCACGGTTCATCGTCGCGGACGAACCGATCTCCGCGCTCGATGTCAGCATTCAGAGCCAGATCATCAACCTGCTCGAGGACCTCCAGGACTCGTTCCAGTTGACCTATCTCTTCATCAGTCATGACCTCAGTGTGGTCCGCCACATGGCCGACCGGGTGGGCGTCATGTACCTTGGGAAACTCGTCGAGGTTGCCGAGAAGCGTGAGTTCTACCGGCAGCCGCTCCATCCGTACAGCCAGGCGCTGCTCTCGGCGATACCGGTGAGCGACCCCACGGTCAAGAAGAAGCGCATCATCCTGCAGGGGGACGTGCCGAGTCCGGCGAACCCGCCTGCCGGTTGTCCCTTCCACACGAGGTGTCCGTACGTGATGGAGGTGTGCCGCACCGTGCCGCCGCAGCTCCTGCAGACCGAGACCGGGCATCAGGCGGCCTGCCACCTCGTTCATCCGGTCACATGAGCGGCGAGCATCGCGGCGAGCATCGCGACGAGCATCGCGACGAGCACCGCCGGGCGAAACCGACGGCCCGGCGACGGGAGGCCAGGCGCGCAGCAGGCGACACACTCGCCTGGCTCTGCGCGGCGTTTCAGATCATCGCGCCGGTGCTGCTGGTGCTCATCGTCGTGATTCTACTCGCCTACGGAGTCATCCACTTCTTGTTTTTCAGGTAGATCTCGCAGTGCGTGCAACGGGCTTCACCGCGGCTACAGAAGTACCCGATCCTCTCATCCCACAGGATACGCTCATAAGGCACTGCTCGTAGCATTGGACGAAACTGAGCAGACGATCGAAGACAACGTCGGAGATTCGGTGTTCCATCTGGCACGCTTCCGACTCGGCTATCGACTCCTCCACACCGAGCACCTTGATGAAGAAGCCGCGCAGCGCGTCGTACTTCCGCATGATCTGCTCGGCGACGTCGAGTCCTTGCGGCGTAAGGGTGACGATGTCGTACGGGGTGTAGTTGATGAGATCCAGCTTCGACAGCGTCCGAAGCGCCGCGGATACCGACGATGGAATGACCCCGAGCTCGTGGGCGATATCGGTCACGCGTGCGGCTCGCTTGCGCTGTTCGATGAGGTAGATCGCCTTGAGGTACATCTCCATGCTTTCGGTGAGACGGGCGACGTCAGCCATGTGAGCCTCCCGGGTTCGAAGCCGTGCGGCCGTTCAGGTCTCGCAGAACCACCGCCGCCTCTCTGGCGGTGAGCTGAACCCGTTGGCCGGGGTAGAACGAGTGAGTGTAATCAGTGTGGGCGACGATACTGCGGTCCTGGTACCGGACGCGGTAGGTGAGGTCGTGACCGCGAAATTCCCGCGCGACAACCTCTCCCTCCTGGCTGCCTCCATCTCCTCTGGTAAGCACAATGTGCTCCGGCCGCAATGAGAGCAGGACCCGACCGTGCGCCTCGGGTCTGATCAGAAGAGGACCGAGCGCGGTGTGGGCGATCGTTCCCTCGGCATCTCCCTCGAAGAGGTTCGCCCGGCCGAGAAACTGCGCAACGAATGCCGTGCGCGGATGGTGGTACACCTCTTCCGGCTTGCCGACCTGCTCGACCTTGCCGGCGTTCATCACCGCGAGTCGGTCGCAGAATGAGAGCGCCTCCTCCTGGTCGTGCGTCACGAGGATCGCGTTCAGCCCCTGCTCTTTGAGCAGCGCCCGTACCTCGCGTCGCGTGGTGTCTCTGAGAGCCACATCCAGATTCGAGAACGGCTCGTCCATCAGCAGAAGCTGCGGATCGGCGCCGAGCGCCCGGGCGATCGCGACTCGCTGTTGCTGTCCTCCCGAAAGCTCGTCCGGCATGCGGTGGTCCACGTGGATAAGCCCGACCATACGCAGCAGCTCCGCGGCGCGTGTCTCGCGCAGGCGGGCCGGGGTTCCCTTCATGGCGAACATGACGTTCCGGATGACCGAGAGATGGGGAAAGAGCGCGTAATCCTGGAACACGAATCCCACCTTGCGTCGCTCCGGAGGAAGCGAGAGGACCTCGCGTTCGCGGATGAGAACCGTTCCGCTGTCCGGCGACTCGAAGCCCGCGATGATTCGCAGCGTCGTCGTCTTCCCGCAGCCGCTCGGCCCCAGGAGTCCGAAGATCTCCCCCGGCTCGACGCGGAAGCTCACCGAGTCGACGGCCGGATGTGGCAGATCGGGGAAACGCCGTGTGATCTCTTTGACCTCAAGTACGTGCATCGTCACTCCTTTCCTTCGTGGCGCAGCAGCAGTCCAACGAAGAGACTCGAGAACAGAACGATCGCTGCGGCATACGGGGCCGCCTCAACGTGCATCGCCTCCGATGTGCGGCTGAAGACCGCGAGCGAGAGCGTCACGTATCCTGTGGGAGCGAGCAGAAAGGCGATGGGGAGCTCCTTCATCGCGACTACAAAGACCAGGCCCGTGGACGCGAACATGCCCCGGCGCAGGAGCGGCACAACGGTCCGGACAAAGGCCGCGAAGGGAGAGAACCCGAGCGATCGGGCCGCTTCCTCGAGCCGTCGCGGTGCCTGCAGGAGCGAAGCCCGGATGGGACCCATGGCGAGCGCGAGGAAGCTGATCATGTACGCCACGACGAGCAGGGGCAGGCTCTGATACAGAGGACGCGCCAGGCGCAGCGAGAAGAAGACCATCGCGAGCGCGAGCGAGAGCGGCGGCAGCGCGTACCCGACGTAGGCGAGTCGTTCGGCGGTGTGGGAAAGCGGTGACGGGTGGCGGACCCTGAGATAGGCGATGGGCAGCGCGACCAGTACCGTAGAGATCGCGGCCGGCGCGGCGGCCCCCGCGGAGTAGAGAAAGGCCTGCCCCACGCGCGCGAGCTCCGTCCACGGCGGGCGGACGCTGAGCCAGTACGCGAGGATGCCGAATGGAAGGCCGATCGAACCTGTGACGACGACTGCGACAAAGAACAGAGCCGGGATCTTCCAGGCGCCGAGCCGGATCCGGCGCAGGCTGCGCGCGACGCCGGTCCCGGTGCGGGCATAGCGCGCGCCTCGCAACAGGCGGCCCTCGAGGAGCACCGGCACCATCGCGAGCGCGAGGAGCATGAGCGAGAGCCAGGCGGCGTAGGTCCGGTCGAACGCTCCCGAGTACTGGGTGTAGATCGCGTAGCTGAAGACCTCGTAGCGCATCAGCGCGATCGCGCCGAAGTCGCCGAGCACGTAGATCGCCACGATCAGCCAGCCGGAAAAGAGCGCCGGTGTGAGATGCGGCAAGATCACACGGCGCAATACTTCGCGGTGTCCGTACCCCATGCTCCTTGCGCTCTCCTCGAGGCTCGCGTCCATCCCCGCGAGCGATGCGCGGACGTTGAGAAAGACGTAGGGAAAGCAGTAGAGGGTGAGCGCGGCGAGGGCGCCCCAGTAGCCCGCCGGGCGCGCGACGACGATCCCAAGCACTCTGGCCAGGAATCCGTAGTTCCCGCCCAGGCTCAAAAGCGCGTACGCCATGACGTACCCGGGCACCGATAGCGGCAGAACCCCAAGAAAGGTGACAAGGCGCACCGCCGGGATGTCCGTTCGAACGACCAGCCATGCAAGTGGAAGCGCGATGAGCGTCGTCGCGGCCACCACACCCCCGGTCAGGAGGAGGGTATTACCCAGGAGCTCGAGGTTGCGACGGCGCAGCACGAGCGCCGCGAGCGTCGCCGCGTCCGCTTCGGTCGCGCGCACGACGAGATAGACGAGCGGGACGAGCATGACGACGGCGACTGCGGCCGGGGCGATCAGCAGGTACCACGGCGGGTTGCTGCGCCCCGCCCGCCGCGATCGCGCGGCAGGAGTCGCGTCGGTCATGTCCTAGAGCAGCCCTGTCTCTCGCAGGAGCGAGAGCGTGCCTTCGAGGTCCTCGAGGGCGTCCAGATCCACGCGCGGGCTCGCGTCAAGCAGCGTTTCGAAGCTTTCGAGCTGTTCGTCCGGATCGACGTCGGCACGGACCGGATACTCGTAGACCGTCCCGGTGAAGTAGGCCTGCGCCTCGTGCGAGAGCAGGAACTCCGCGAAGGCGATGGCCTCGTCGGTCCGGCGGCTCGCGCGCAGGACGCCGAGACCCGCGATGTTGACCAGGTTGCCGATGTCGTTGTCTGCGAAGAAGCGCTGGTCGACCGGGTAACCGGGGTCGGCCGCGGTGAACCGGAGCAGGTAGTAGTTATTCACCAGCGCGAAGTCGATCTCCCCGGCTGCGATCGCCTCGACCTGCGTCGTGTTGTTCCGGTACGCCTGCACGTCGTTCGCCTGCATCGCGCGCAGCCAGTCCGCGGTAGCCGCCTCGCCGTGCACCACGCGCATCGCGGTCACGAAGGCCTGGAACGACCCGTTGGTCGGCGCCCAGCCGACCCGCCCGCGGTACTCCGGGGCGGCGAGATCGAACACACTCTCCGGGAACTCGGTCTCATCCACGCGCTGCGGGGAGTAGGCGAGCACGCGGGCGCGCCCGCTGGTTGCCAGCCACCGACCGGTAGTACTGCGGTAGATGTCCGGGAGCGCCTCGTACAGGTGCGCCGGCAGATCGGCGAGCAGTCCTTCACCGGAGAGTGCTCCGAGCGCCCCGGCATCCTGCGCCCAGAACAGGTCGGCGGGAGTCCGTGTTCCTTCTTCGGCGAGCAGGACGGCGAGCTCGGCGGTTCCGGCGTAGCGAATGCTCACGCGGATCCCGGTCTTCGACTCGAACGATTCGACGAGCGGCGCAACGAGCGACTCGCCTCGGCCGGAGTAGATCGTCAGCTCCCGCTGCGCCGGCTCGGCGGCACCTGGTTCGGCTCGTCCCGCTGCAGCAACCGGCAGCGCGGTGAGGAGCAGCAGCAAGAGCGCTGCGGTCCATCCATATGTGGAACGAGAAGACAGCGTCATCACGAATCCTCCATAGCTGATTGTTTTGCTTATAATAGTAATACCAGCCAGAGACTTTGTTGTCAAGCATAAAAAGTTAGAAACGCACAACAAACTGCTCACAGGTTCATTCCGCTGTGCGGGCGGCTCCCTGTCCGGCGAAACGGACTGCTGGACACTTGTAGATACATATAGTTACCTTCTGACCAAGCTCAGAGAGGAGAGGATATGGCGAAGTACAGCCACGACGTGATGATCGTTGGGGGAGGCGCGGGCGGACTGACGGCGGCGGTCGGGTGCGCACAGCTCGGGATGAAGACCGCGCTCATCGACAAGGAGCGGCTCGGAGGGGACTGCCTGCACTACGGGTGCGTGCCGTCCAAGTCGCTCCTGAAGGCGGCCTCGGTGTACCGCGCGATGGCGGATGCACAACGTTACGGGCTGCCGTCGGTCGACCCGCCGCCGGTCGATATGTCTGCGGTCAACGCGCGCGTTGCCAAGGTCATCGCGCAGATCGCGGTGCACGACTCGCCCGAGCGGTTCCGGTCGCTCGGGGCGGAGGTCATCCTGGGCAATGCGGAGTTCTCTTCGCCGCACGAGATCGTGATCGACGGTAAGACGCGCCTGTCAGCGCCGTCGATCATCCTCGCGACCGGGAGCTCGCCCCGGGCGATCCCCTTTGAGGGAATCGAGGAGGCCGGGTACATCACCAACGTCGACGCCTTCTCCCTGCCCAGCCTGCCAAAGAGGATCGCGACGATCGGTGCCGGGCCAATCGGCGTCGAGCTCAGCCAGGCGTACCGGAGACTCGGTGCCCAGGTGACGATCGTCGACCTCGCCCCGCACGTGCTCCCGCGCGAGGACGCGGACATGGCCGAGTTCGTCGAGGAGCGTCTCATCGCCGAGGGCGTGTCGCTGCGGCTCGGGGCCACCGTCGTGCGCGTCGAGCGCAGCGGATCGGTGAAGAAGGTCCACGTCAAACGATCCGACGGCGCGGAAGAGGTGCTCGAGGTCGACGAGATCCTGATGGCCGTCGGGCGTCAGGGCAATACCTCCGGGCTCGGCCTGGAGAACGCCGGCGTGACCGTCGAGAAGAGCTTCGTGGTCGCCGACTCGAAGCTGCGCACCAGCGAGCGCCACATTCTCGCGGTGGGCGACGTCAACGGACGGTACCAGTTCACGCATGTCGCCGGCGCCGAGGGAAGCCTCGCGGTGCGCCGACTCGCGCTTCACGCAGGCGGAAGCATCGACTACCGAGCCGTTCCCTGGTGCACGTATACCGACCCCGAGCTTGCGTCGGTCGGGCACAACGAGGCTTC
>SKQU01000133.1 GCA_007118855.1 Spirochaetaceae bacterium | reverse complement strand
CACCTGGTCATTGATCCGGAGTTCCGCCTCACGCCGTTCGACTGGGGGCACGTGCTGCTCAACTACGACAGCGAGCGGCTGCCCGACCCGCCGACGACGTGGGAGGAGCTGCTCGACCCGCGGCTCTCGGAATCGATCATCCTGATGAACCCGGCAACCTCGTCGCCGGGGCGGAACTTCCTCCTGCTGACGATCGCGGTCCACGGGGAGGACGGCTATCTCGATTACTGGCGTCGGCTCTCCCCGAATATCCTCACGATCACCTCCGGCTGGTCGGAGGGGTACGGTCTCTACAGTCAGGGTGAGGCGCCCATCGTGCTGAGCTATGAGAGCAGCCCCCCCTATCACATCGCGTTCGAGGACACCGATCGCTACCGCAACCTGATTCTCGTCGACCACGGATACGCGCAGATCGAAGTTGCGGGCGTGCTTTCCGGGGCGACAAACGTCGAGAACGCGCGTCGGCTCATCGACTTTCTGCTGAGCGTCGAGTTCCAGCGGGAGATCCCGCTGAACCAGTTCATGTACCCGGTAAGGGCCGACGTCGAGCTCCCGGAGGCCTTCAACCTCGTGGACACCGCCGGCACCTCGATCTTCCTGCCGGTCGAGCGCGTGGACGAGAACTTCGACCGGTGGCTCTCCGACTGGCTGGAAGTGATGCAGTGAGCCGATCGCTCCTGTACGCGGGGGTCGTCGCGTTTTTCGCGCTCTTCTTCTTCGCCCCGATCGGCGGGGTCTACATGGAGGCGCTGCGCGGCGTTCCCGCGGGAGTCGTCCTCGAACGAGTGCGAAGCGTGCTCGCGTCGACTCGCACGATGCGGATCGTCGGCTTTACCACGGGGCAGGCGGCACTGTCCGCCGCGATTGCGGTGGTCGCCGCGATGCCGCTTGCCTACATGATCTCGCACTACACCTTCCCGGGCAAACGGCTCGCCTATTCGCTCTCGCTCATCCCCTTCGTCCTGCCGAGCATTATCGTCGTAGTCTGCATGATCAGTTTCTACGGCAAGAGTGGCCTGCTCAATTCGATCTTCGGAACCGACTTCAACCTCGTCTACAATTTCCGCGGCATCGTGCTCGCCCACGTCTTCTACAATTTCTCGCTCGCGATCCGGATCATCTCCACGGCTTGGAGCTCCATTGATCGCCGGTTTCGCGAGGCGGCCGAGAGCCTGGGCGAGCGACCGTTGGGACTCTTCGTTCGCGTTACCCTGCCGCTGCTCGCGCCTGCGATCGTGAGCGCCTTCGTGCTCATCTTCATCTACTGCTTTCTGAGCTTCGGCATCATTCTCGTGTTCGGCGGTGTACGGTTCTCAACGATCGAGGTAGCTATCTACCAGGAAACCTACGTGAACCTGGATCTCATAACCGCGGCGGTGTACGCGACGCTGCAGCTCGGGCTTTCGGTCGGGTTCCTCGCGCTCGCCTCACGGGCGATAGGCAGGGCGCGCGTTGCTCGTAGCGGCAGCGAGTGCGTGCTTCCGTCGCTGGCTGCCGCCTCTCGAGTCGGACGCGTCTTCATGACCGCCTACGCGGTCGCCGCGGTCGTCTTCGTTCTCGGCCCGATCCTCACGATGGTCGCCCGGGCCCTCACGAATGCCGACGGGGCCTTCTCGATCGAGGGGTTCCGGCAGCTGCTCGTTCCCGGCGCGGCGGACCGCAACGTGGAGGGGATTCTGCGCAGCACGATTCCCGGCGTCATCTGGCGCAGCATCGCGATTGCCGCCGCCTCCGGAACCCTCATTTTCCTGCTCGCCGCGGCGCTCGCGCTTTCGCTGCGCGGAAAGCGCCCATCCTCCTTCGAGAGTTTTCTGCAGTTGCCGATGGCGATGTCCTTCGTCACGGTCAGCCTGGGTCTGCGGTTCGTGTGGGGGGCGACCATCGCGCCGGCGGCGCTCGTCGTGCTGGGGCAGTTCTTCATCGGCTTTCCCCTCGTCTTCCGGATTCTGCGCACCGGGGTCGACGAGCTTGGTGACGGGCTCGTCCGATCGGCGGAAATCCTCGGGGCGAGCCGGTGGGCCGTGCTGCGTGACGTGGAGGTGCCGCTTCTGCGCCGAACGCTTCTCAACGGGTACGCCTATGCGCTTGCGCTCCCCTTTGCCGACCTGACCGTCGTGCTTGCCGCCGGGCGTGGGCGCATCGCAACCTTCCCCGTCGCGATCTACCGCCTCATCGGTTTTCGCAGTTTCGACCTCGCGCTCGCGCTCGCCGTGATCTACATCCTGATCTGCCTGGGTCTCTTCCTCGTCATCGACGCCACCTCAATGCAACCGCAGCGATTGGCAGTACAGGAGCCGCGCCATGATACGGCTTGAACGGTTGGAAAAGGCGTACCCGGAGTTCGACATGGAGCTCGACCTCGCGGTCGAGGCCGGCGAGCTCATCTCGGTCCTTGGGCCGAGCGGCAGCGGCAAGACGACGACGCTGCGGCTGATCGCCGGATTCGAGCCCGTCGATGCCGGGCGGATCGTGATCAACGGCGAGGACGTGACGGGGCTCCCGCCGGCCGGGCGGCACATCGGGTACGTGTTCCAGGACTACACCCTCTTCCCCCACATGAGCGTTGCGCAGAACGTGGGGTACGGGCTTCGTATCCGCCGCGTGGAGGCGGGGCGCATCCGCAGAAGGGTCGACGAGCTCCTCGAGCTCATGGATCTGCCCGGCTACGGGAAGCGACGGGTGGACACGCTCTCCGGGGGCGAGCGGCAGCGGGTTGCGATCGCCCGGGCGCTCGCGGTCGATCCGGTGCTCCTGCTGCTCGACGAGCCGTTCAGCTCCATAGATGAGGTCCTGCGCCGCGATCTTCGGCGGGAGATCGTGCGCCTGCAGCGGGAGCTCGGGATCACCGTGCTCTTCGTGACCCACAGCCGGCAGGAGGCGCTGTCGATCTCGGACCGCGTCGCGGTTTTGCGGCAGGGGCGGCTCGTCCAGTACGCGAGCCCGGTCGAGCTCTACCGCCGTCCGGTGGACAGATTCGTCGCCGGATTCGTCGGCGAGATGAGCCTCGTGCCTCACGACGGGACGAACCTGGTTCTGCGTCCCGAACAGGTCAGCCTCGCGCCGGTGAGTGCGGGCGGGCCTGCCGACCGGGAAGGCGGCGGTGCTCCCGGCGGGTCTTCGGTGAGAGCGACGGTCCGCAGCCGGCAGTTCCTCGGGTTCGCGTGGCTGTACGAGCTCGACTCCGAGGCCGGCGTCCTCCTCGCGTACGACGGCCGCCGGTACGAGGAGGGAACGCAGCTGATCGCGCGTTGGTCCGAAGGTTCGCGGGTGTCGCGTGAGTGAGTCCGTCGAGTTCGCCGCGCCGTTCGCGCACGGCGAGCTCCGCGCGCCGAGCCCAGACGGAGATCACAGCGAGCACCAGGCGCGGAACCGTGATCCAGAGCGCAGGAATGCCCAGCGCGACGAAGAGGAGGGTGTCCTCGAGCAGCGAGTGAGAGATTGCGATGTGGTGATTGAGCAGGTCGCCGTGGACAGGGGAGAGGTGGCCTTCAGACACTTCGCGGCGCAGAACGCCCGCACCGTACGCCAGACCGAGCGTGTTCGACACGGCCCACAGGAAGGCTGTTTCCTCCGGGAGACCGAAGAGACGCATCAGTGGTCCCAGGCGCCGTCCGAGCCATCGAACGACCCCGAACTCCTGGAGGAGCGCCTCGCCGACCATCAGGCCCAGAAGGATGGCCGCGATACGCGCGATCAGCACCAGACTCTCCCGTCCCCACGCAACGAGCGCCGGCAGAAAGCTTTCCGGTTCAACCTCCCGAACCCGCGGTCCGATCACCGTGCCCAGCGCGGCGAGGTCGACCGGTAACATGAGGCTCACGCCCAACCCGGCCGCGAGCGCCGCCGTCAGGCGCAGGATGACCATGCGGACCGGATTGCTTCCGGTTGACCCGAGCACCGCGGTCTCCACCAGGAAATTGTGCGCGATCAGGCACATCAGGGCGATGATCGTCATCTCACGCAGCGACAACGCGAGCTCGCGCATCACCGCGATGCCCGAGTACAGGTTCACGAAGAGCGACGAGAGGAAGACAAGAGCCGACGACCCGGGCAGACCGATCGACCGGAACGCCGGTGCCAGGACCTCGCCGATGGCCGCGAGCACCCCTGTCCACCGCAGCAGCAGGACGACGAACGAGACCGGGAGCATGATGAGCAGCAGCCACACCGCGGTACGGAGACCGGCGACGAGACCGCATCGCACCGCCTGCACGAGTCGCTTCATCCGGCCATTGTAGCGCAGCGCAGCCGAACCGTCGCGGCCGTGCCTGCAGACTCGATGACACCCACCATCGGTTCCGGCTATCATGACGGCATGCGCGCGCTGACGATTCGGGAACCCCGCTCCATCGCGATCGAGACGGTTGAAACTCCACCTCTCGCTCCCGATGAGTTGCTCGTGCGGGTCTCCGCCTGCGGCATCTGCGGGACGGACCTCCACATCTACGAAGGCTCGTACATGGGATCGTATCCGGTAGTTCCGGGACACGAGTTCGCCGGCAGCGTGGAATCGGTCGGGTCGAAGGTCCGCCGATTCTCCGCGGGCGATCGTGTCGCCGTTGAGCCGAATCTCCCGTGCAACAACTGTGATGCCTGTCTGAACAACCGGCAGAACTTCTGCGAGAACTGGCAGGCGGTCGGCGTCACGAGAGCCGGGGCGATGGCGGAGTACGTTGCGGTGCCTGAGAGCGCTGCCTTCGAGATTGGGTCTCTCTCATTCGAGGAAGCCGCCTTCGTGGAGCCGCTCTCCTGCGTGGTTCACGGGCTGCGCAAGCTCACGATCCGTCCGGGATCGAGCGCCGCGGTCGTGGGGGCGGGGCCCATCGGGGTGCTGCTGATGCGGACGCTTCGCGCCTGCGGCGTGACCCGCATTGAGGCGGCCGAGCGGAACCCCGCACGTCGGGAGTTCGCCGGGCGGGCGCTCGGCATCCCCGTCGTGACCGATGCGACCGAGCTGCGGCAGGACGAATACGACATCGTGGTGGACGCGACGGGCGTGCCGGCCGCGATGGCGCATACGCTCGAGGCGGCGAGACCGGGCGCGGAGATTCTCTGGTTCGGTGTGCCGGATTCGGACGCGCGGATAGGGTTCGAGCCCTTTGCGGTCTTCCGCAAGGGGCTGTCGATTCACGGCTCGTTCACTTCGGTGCGAAATACCATCGAGGCGATCGAGCTGCTCGCCACCGGTGCAGTACCGGTGACGGACCTGGTGAGTCATCGCGTCGGTCTTGACGAGGTGGAGAGCATGTTCGGAATCCTCGCCGGCGGCAGCGCTGACGCCCTCAAGATCCTGGTATTGCCGTAGCACCCGGTATGCACTATATTTGCCTCCCGGTCGGGTCTCACGACCCGGCAGATCATCTGCGGGCTCGTAGAGTCATCTCCCACTGATCAGCGCACCGACTCTCGACGAACCGGTGAACGGAAGGACAAATGGCTATAGACGTCGACAGGATGCGAAACATCGGCATAAGCGCGCACATAGATTCGGGCAAGACGACCCTGACCGAGCGGATTCTCTTCTACTGCGAGAAGATTCACGCAATCCACGAGGTGCGAGGGCGGGACGGCGTCGGTGCGACCATGGACTCCATGGAGCTCGAACGCGAGCGCGGAATCACCATTGCGAGCGCCTCCACCAACGTACGCTGGAAGAACCACCCCATCAACATCATAGACACCCCGGGGCACGTCGACTTCACGATCGAGGTGGAACGCAGTCTGCGGGTGCTCGACGGAGCGGTGCTCGTGCTGTGCGCCGTGGGCGGCGTCCAGAGCCAGAGCATCACGGTCGACCGGCAGCTCAGCCGCTACAGTGTCCCGTTCCTCGCCTTCGTCAACAAGGCGGATCGGACCGGCGCGCACCCGCGGAAGGTGTGCGAGCAGCTGCGTGCGAAGCTCGGGCACAATGCGATCATGATGCAGCTGCCGATCGGTCTCGAGGACCGGTTCGAGGGGCTTGTGGACCTCGTGACGATGCAGGCGGTCTACTTTGAGGGCACCGCCGGCGAGCAGCTGCGCTACGAAGCAGTCCCTGCCCACATGCGTGACGAGGCGGAGCAGGCGCGCGAGCAGCTGATTGACGCGGCGAGCATGTTCAGCGACGACCTGGCCGAGGCCTTTCTCGAAGGCGAGGTCACCCATGACCAGATTCACGAGGCGGTGCGGGTGGGTGTCCTGAAGCGCGAGCTCACACCCGTATTCGTCGGCAGCGCGTACAAGAACAAGGGCGTCCAGACGCTGCTCGACGCGGTGACCCGCTATCTGCCGGCACCGGCGCAGGTCACCAATACCGCGCTCGACCTCGATGCAGGCGAAGAGCCGGTCGATCTCTCACCGCGCGCAGATGCGAAGACGGTTGCCCTTGCCTTCAAGCTCGAGGACACGAGCTACGGCCAGCTTACCTACATCAGGATCTACCAGGGTACCGTCAGGAAGGGCGATGAGCTGTTCAACACCCGCAGTCGGCGGAAGTTCAGGGTCGGCCGCCTCATACGGATGCACGCGAACCACATGGAGGACATCGCCGAGGCTCCGGCCGGCGACATCATCGCGCTCTTTGGCATCGAGTGCGCCTCAGGTGACACCTTCTGCGATCCGTCGCTCAACTACTCGATGACGAGCATGTTCGTCCCGAATCCCGTCATCAGCCTGGCCGTCCGCTCGAAGGACAAGGCGTCGTCGGACAATCTGGCCAAGGCGCTCAACCGGTTCAGCAAGGAGGACCCCACCTTTCGAACCTACGTCGATCCTGAAAGCCAGGAGACCATTATCCAGGGAATGGGTGAGCTGCACCTCGACGTCTACGTCGAGCGGATGCGCCGCGAGTACAAGGCGGAGGTGGAGACCGGCGCTCCGCAGGTAGCGTATCGCGAAACGATCACGCAGCGGGCCGACTTCAACTACACCCACAAAAAGCAGACCGGAGGCTCCGGGCAGTTCGGCAGGGTCGCCGGCTATCTCGAGCCGTACACCGAGGGAGACTACGAGTTCGCCGATGAGATCCGCGGCGGCGCGATACCAAGCGACTTCATCGCGAGCGTCGACAAGGGGTTTCGTCTCGCGATGGAGAAGGGGCGTCTGATCGGGTTCCCCATCGTCGGAGTACGGGCTGTCATCAATGACGGCAGCACTCATCCCGTTGACTCTTCGGACATGGCCTTCCAGGCGGCCGGCCTCGGCGCTTTTCGGGAGGCGTACAATCGTGCCAGGCCGCAGATCCTCGAGCCGATCATGAAGGTCGTCGTGGAGGGGCCCACAGAGTTCCAGGGAAACGTGTTCGCGAGTGTCAACCAGCGCCGGGGCATCATCCTGAGCTCTACAGAGACCGGTGCCTTCAGTGTCGTTGAGGCAGAAGTGCCGCTCTCGGAGATGTTCGGCTACTCGACCGTCCTGCGAAGCTTGACGCAGGGCAAGGCCGAGTTCAGCATGGAGTTCCTGAAGTACGGACGTGTGCCCAGGAGCATCGCCGAAGAGCTTGTTGAGCGGTACCGGGACGAGCGGAAGGCCGAGACGGTCCGGGCCTAGGAGAGATCGAGATGGTGAAGGAAGAACTGGTCAAGCGGAGTCCTCTGCGGATCCTCGAGAGGAGCATCCACGGCGAGATCGGCAGAGGGCACATCGGCGTGATCGCCGCACGCAAGGGTACGGGCAAGACCGCTTGCCTCGTACACATCGCGACGGACCAACTGCTTCAGAACAGGCACGTCATCCACGCGAGCTTTGCCGAGCGGACCGATCACATTGTGCGCTGGTACGAAGATATCTTCGCGGAGATTGCGGCGCGTCGCGAGCTCGACGATGCCATGGTGGTTCACGACGAGCTCATCAGGCATCGCGTCATCATGAACTTCGTGCAGAGCGAGATCGACGTTGCGCAGTTCATCAGGAGCCTGCAGACCATGATGACCGACGGTCAGTTCGCGGCCGATCTCATCGTCGTGGACGGATACGACTTCGAGCACGGTGCGCCGGAGACACTTTGCACGATCAAGCGGTTTGCCGAGGAGCACGGCCTTGCGTTCTGGTTCAGCGCGAGCATCCATCGCGACGATCCGCGTATAGACGCGAACGGCGTTCCCGTGCTGCTGAGCCCCTACGTCGATTCGGTCTCCGTTCTCATTACGCTGCGCGCGGAGTCAGAATTCGTCAAACTGAGCCTCCTCAAGGACCACGACCGGTACGTGACTGAAGACCTGCACCTGATGCTCGATCCGCGAAGCCTGCTCATCGCGGAACGCGCTTGACCGATGAGCGAACCTCCTCGTACAGTAAGAAGGCTGGTGAAGGAGTCCTTCTGGTTCGGCGGTATGTGGGTCGGGTTGCGCGTGCACCGCTGCACGCTAAACTCGCGCTGGTATACACACTCGTCATCACACTGTTCGTCGTCGGGGCGGGTCTGACCTATGGGTGGTTCACCACGTCATGGATCCGCTCGTATACAATCGCCGAAGCCCAGGAATCGGCTGAAACACTCGGGGTAACACTCGCCGACGCGGTTCTGCTCGAGAACCAGGGGGCGCTCCGTGCGCGCGCTGAAGCGTCGGCTGCGGTGATCGAGCTGATGCACCTGCAGCAGCTCGAGCGTACGCGCGAACAGATGTCCAAAGGGGGGGCAGCGCTCGAATCCGTTCAGCAGCAGGCGATCGACTTCCTGTCGGTTCAGCAGATCGGGCAGGACGGCTACTTCTTCGTCTTCGATTCCGCCGGCGATATTGCCTATCATCCCTACGAAGAAGTCCGCACCGCGAATCAAGCCGATACTCCGGTCGTACAGCGTATCAGGGAGCAGGGTCACGGGTACATCCGGTACTATTGGCAGAATCCGTCGGATTCCACCCCCAAGGACAAGTTCGGCTACATCACCTACTTCGAACCATGGGACTGGTTCGTCGTGGCAACCGACTACGCGGCCGGCTTTCTCGACCGCATGCCGGGATCGACGCTTCAGAGCCTCCTCGATGGCTATCAGCAGAAGAGCATTCTGAGTGCCGTCGTCCGTTCCGCATCCGGCGGCCTCATTGGAGCATCCAGTGGATGGGCGGAGACCGCCGGGGACATCAGCTCGGCCGGGATCTGGGCGGGAGGCGCGGTGCCCACCGCTCGAGCCGAGCCGCTCGATCAGTATCGCATACTCGCGCTTGCTCCTCTGGCCGGCTTCGACGCTGAAGTCGGGGTCCTCTTCAGCGGATCACGTCTTCGCGACCTGCGGACCAGCTACACGCGTGTTGCCGCCGTCTCGCTCGTACTCGCGATCGTGGCGATCTATGGTGCGAGCCGGGCCGCCGGTCACTTCATCGCCCGCCCCGTACGTCAACTCAGCGATCGGCTGAACCGCAGACTCGGCCTGCGACCGGGCGGCCCGGCCGTACCGGTGGCGTCGCGCGGGAGCGACGATCTGCGGGCACTGCTCCTGCAGCAGCTGCGGACGCTCGTGCGCCTCGACTACGAGGTAAAGGGCCGCCGTGCTGCCGAGCGCGAAGCGATGCTTGCCGAGTCGGCCTTCACCCACACCTCCGAAGGGATCATCGTCACCGATGCCGACGGCACGGTGATTCGGGTCAACCCGGCCTTCGAGATGATGACCGGCTACTCGGCGAGCGAGCTGATCGGGCATTCTCCGCGCGTGCTCAAGTCGGGGCGCCACGATGAGAGATTCTACCGCAGGATGTGGGCCGATCTCCGGGATTCCGGAGCCTGGGTGGGCGAGGTCTGGAACCGACGCAAGAACGGCGAGGAGTATCCCCAGCTGCTGTCGATTCGGGCCGTGCGGGCCGATGAGAACGGCGGAGCGTCCACCTATGTCGCGGTCTGCCACGATATCAGCGATCGCAAGGCAGCCGAGGAGCGGCTGCACCATCTCGCGACTCATGACGCGCTCACCGGGTTGCCCAATCGAGCCTATCTGAACGACGTGCTCGACTACACGGTTCGCCAGGCGCGCCGGCGGCGCTCGGTAATCGCCGTTCTTTTCCTCGACGTGGACGACTTCAAGGACGTCAACGACAGCTACGGCCACGAGGCCGGCGATCAACTGCTGTCCTGGATTGCACGGCGGCTCGAGTTTCAGCTGCGCAGCGAGGACATCGTCGTTCGTTTCGGCGGTGACGAGTTCGTCATTCTGTTGCCCGGCATCGACGACGCGGAGTACGCGTCGGTCGTCGCCCGCCGGGTGCTCGCGGCCGTGCGCGAACCGTACATGATCGCCAATCAGAAGTTCCGTCCGTCGGTGAGCATCGGGATCGCGATCTACCCGGAAGCCGGACGCGAGGCGTCCGATCTCCTGCGGGACGCGGACGCCGCGATGTACGCGGCCAAGCGGCAGGGGCGCAACACCTATCGATTCCACGATCCGCGGATGAACGAGAATGCGCATCGTCGCCTCGCGATGCAGGGGTCGGTTGCCGGCGCGCTCGATCGCGGCGAGTTCCTCGTGGTGTACCAACCGATTCTGTCCCTGCGCAGCAAAACGATTGCCGGGGTCGAAGCGCTGGTTCGGTGGAAGCGAGACGGAGAAGTGGTTCTGCCCGGCGAGTTCATGCCGTTCCTGGAGAACTCGAGCATGCTCGAGCGGCTCGACCTGTGGGTCCTTGATCAGGTGTGCATGGCTATGGCTTCCGTCGCCGTCCGCCCTGAGCCCTTCTACGTCTCAGTGAATGCCGGAGCGTACAGCCTGATCCAGGATGATTACGTTCACCGGGTGACGGAGGTGGTGGCGCGACACGGTGTGAGTCCGTCCCGGATCGCGATAGAGGTGACCGAAAGCGCTGCGATCCGCAACTTCGATCGCGCCCGGGCGACGCTCGGCGAGTTGAGCGCGGCCGGGTTCTCGCTCGCCCTTGACGATTTCGGCGCCGGTCATTCGTCGATCCGCTATCTCCGGGAGTTCGGCGTCGACTCGGTGAAACTCGACCGGGCGTATCTGTCCAACGTGGAGCGGTCTGGATCGGCCCGTTCGCTCGTGGGCGGGTTCACGCAGCTCGCGCATGGCATGCAGCTGAAGGCGATTATTGAGGGAGTGGAGACACGGGGACAGCTTGACTTCGTGCGGAAGATCGGGTGCGATTTCGCGCAAGGGTTCCTGATCGGCAGGCCCACTGACCTGACTTCGGCGCTCGGGGGCTCGGCCGGCGAGAACGGTGATCACTGAAGACCGTCAGAACGTCGTGACTCTTTCCCGCACCAGCGTGGTGCCGGCTTCCAGGGCCTGCAGATTCCGCTCGCGGTGGCGCGCGGGGAACCGACGCTCCACCGCGTTGTGCAGCGACTCCGGCGACACGACTGGAATGAGACGGCTCAACGCGCCGAGCAGACACATGTTGATGCCCTGGATCGACAGGCCGTCGCCGCCGTTGAGAGCCACGATCGTCTCATGCAACGGTATCTCGAGTGCTCGCGATGTCGCGTGTTGCCACCGCGTCACGTAGAACGGATCGGTAATCGTGACGCCTCCCGGACGCACCAGTGGTGAGAATCGGTCATAGGCGAGCTGGCTGAGGCAGATCAGCACATTCGGCTGCAGGACCTTGGGAAACCAGATCTCCCTGTCCGCGATGATGACATCGCTGCGGGCGGAGCCGCCCCTCGCTTCCGGACCGTATACCTGCGTCTGCACCGCATTCAGCCCCTCGCCGAAGACGGCGGCCTCCGCGAAGACCAGAGCGGCGGTGATGACGCCCTGTCCCCCGGTTCCCGAAAAGAGAAACCGCTGGATCATGGTGTCTCACTCTCCCCGCGGCCCGCTGCCATCGCCGGCTCAACTACCCTCCTCCGGTATGCCTCGCAGTATTCGGGCCGCTCCTCACGGCGGAAGAGCCCGATTGGAGTGCCCGCGGCCTCCCCGTCCAGCCGCCCGGGATCACCATCCGAAGTTTCGGCTGTCTTTCGGTCGATCCGGACCGTTCCGTCGCGGAAGCCCTCCATCATCGCTACCGCGTCTCCGGCGTCGTTCTTCCGGCCATAGTAGGTGGGGCACTGCGAGAGCACTTCCACGACTGAGAAGCCCCTGTGCTCAATGGCGGCGGCGAGCAGTCGGGTCATCTCGCGTGCGTGGTAGGTTGTGGTTCGCGCAATGAATGAAGCTCCCGCGGCGCTCGCGAGCCGAACGACGTCGAACGGCGAGTCCACGGTTCCATACGGTGCGGTGGTCGCCTGATCGCCGCAGGGGGTCAGCGGTGAGTGTTGACCCCCGGTCATCCCGTAGATCGAGTTGTTCATGATGATGGCCGTCACGTCGATGTTCCGCCGGGCGGCGTGGATGAAGTGGTTCCCGCCAATCGCGAGCGCGTCGCCGTCGCCCATGGGTACGATTACCTTCAGAAGCGGCCACGCCATCTTGATGCCCGTTGCGAAGGCGAGGGCGCGTCCGTGGAGCGTATGCATCGTGTGGAAGTCGACGTAGCCCTGTATTCTGGCCGAGCACCCTATGCCTGAGATCATCACGATGTCGTTCTTCTCGAGCTCGAGCTTCTCGATCGCGCGCAGCAGGCTGTTGAGGACGATGCCGTGTCCGCATCCCGGACACCAGATATGGGGCATGAAGCGTCTTCGCAGGTAGTCGGTGACGGCCATCTAGATACCCTTGCCCTGGATCACCCGCACGAGATGTTTGATATCCACGGGCGTGATCATCTCTCCGTCAACCCGGTTCGCGAGAAAGACCCGCTCCGGCCTGTCCACCGCCGTCTTCACTTCGTGTACGATCTGGCCCATGTTCATCTCCACGACGACCACGTAGTTCGCCTGGCGGCATCGCTCGCGGACGAGCTCGCCCGGAAAGGGCCAGAGTGTCTGAAGCTCGATCAAGCCCATCCTCATCCCCACGGCTCGCCGGTCCTCCATGATGTGACGGGCGCTTCTCGCGCTCGCGCCGTAGGAGATGAGCATGATCTCCGCATCGTCCGTGTACCACTCCTTCGTGAAGGTAAGGTCGCGTTTGCGGTTTTCCAGCTTGTTCATGAGGTGGTGGATGAGATCGTTCGTCACCCGCGGGTCATCGCTGGGGAATCCCCACATGTCGTGATAGAGTCCGGTGACGTTGTAGCGATGCTCACCCCCAAAATGGGACATGGGCAGGCGCCCGTCCTCGCGAGGGAAGTAGGGATGATAGTCGACGTCCCGGGGCACGCTCGTCAGAAGACGCTCGGTCAGCTCGAACTCACCCGCATCCGGAATCCGGACCGGCTCACGCATATGCCCCACGATCTCGTCGATCAGCACCACCACCGGTGTCCGGAACGTCTCCGAGACGTTGAACGCCCGGATCATGATCTCGAAGAGATCCTGATGCGTACTCGCACTGAGACAGACAATCGCATGGTCACCGTGAGTGCCCCAGCGCACCTGCATCACATCGCCCTGGCTCGCATGCGTGGGCAGGCCCGTAGAAGGCCCGCCTCGCTGGACGTCCACGATCACGAGCGGGACCTCCGCCATGATCGCGTACCCTACCGCCTCCTGCATCAGCGAGTACCCCGGTCCGCTCGTGGCCGTCATCCCTTTCAGCCCGGTGAGTGAGGCACCAATGACCGAGCACAGCGACCCGATCTCGTCTTCCATCTGGATGCAGGTTCCGCCGACCTGTGGCAGACGCCACGCCAGCCGCTCGGCGATCTCCGTGGAAGGGGTGATGGGGTAGCCGGCGTAGAATCGCATCCCGGCGTAGACCGCTGCCTCCGCGCACACCTCGTTCCCCTGCAGGAAGTGGAGCGTCCCGGTGCCCGTCGGCGTAACGGTGCCCGTGGGCGTCACGACGCGGCCTCCCTGACGATCGTGATCGCGAGGTCGGGGCACCGTATCTCGCAGTCGCCGCACCAGATGCAGTCGCCCGGCCGCGCAGCAACGACCGTTCCCTTGCGATCGAGCTCGAGGACGTTCTTGGGGCAGAAGGCGACGCAGATCCGGCAACCCTTGCACCAGTTTCTGTTCACTTCGATCCGGCGTTCCATACTCCGTGGGCCCTCATGAGCCGCACCCCAGCGTATCACGATTTGGTGTCGTCGAACATCAGTTTCTCCGGGCACGTCCCGTCTTTTCCCCATCGGCCCGTCACTGTGGTACACTTGACCTTTTCGGGGAGGGGCGCCTATGTCGTTTGAGATACACCGCGGCACGAACATCTCGCACTGGCTGAGTCAGAGCAGCGCACGCGGCGAGCAGCGGGCGCTCCTGTTCACCGCCGGCGACGTCGAGCGCATAGCCGGTTGGGGGTTCGACCACATTCGGCTTCCGGTCGACGAGGAACAGCTCTGGAGACAGGATGGTACCATGGAACCGGAAGCCTGCGACCTGCTCACCGCTGCGGTTGGGTGGTGCGAGCGGTCCGGGCTTCGCGTCGTGGTGGATCTCCATACTCTGCGAAGCCATCACTTCAACGCCGAAGGCGTTCCAGCCCTGTTCGCCGACTCGGCCGAGCGCGACCGTCTCGCGGGACTCTGGGCGGATCTTTCCGCGCTGCTCGGCCGGCACTCGACAGATCTCGTGGGTTACGAGCTGCTCAACGAGCCGATTGCTCCGGACGCAGACGCGTGGAACCGGACCTGGCGCGCGCCATTCGGGGTGATTCGGGCCCGGGAACCCGAGCGAACGGTCGTCCTCGGTTCGAACCACTTCAACCAGTACCAGACCTGGCCCGAGCAGGAGGTGCCGGCGGATGAGCATCTGATCCTGACCTTCCACTACTACAACCCCATGTTCATAACCCACTACACCGCGAAGTGGTGGCGCGAGGGCGGTTCGTACGCCGGCCCGATCCGGTATCCCGGGCGTCCCATCCCCGATTCCCAGCACATCGCGATCGAGCGTCTCAAGGACGCCGGGATGGAAGCCGAGAACCGCGATTTCAGCCGCGACGTTATGAAGGCCGATATGGCGGTTCCGGTCGGCATCGCCCGGGAAACCGGTCATCAGCTCTACTGCGGCGAGTTCGGCTGTTACGAGCAGACGCCGCCCGACATCCGCGAGGCCTGGTACCGCGATGCAGCCACCACCCTCCGTGAGCTCGGGATCGCCTGGGCGAACTGGGACTACAAGGGTTCCTTCGGGCTCGTGGATTCCGCCGGCAACGAGACAGGCGTTCGGTCCTGGATCATGGGTTGAGCCGCCGGGCGGTTCTCCATTCTGTACCTGGTGGGGCTTGCGCCGACGCGCCGGCTGAACTGCCGGGAGAAGTGAAACTCGTCATGGAAACCCAGCTCTGAGGCGATTCGCTTGATCGGCAGCGACGAGCCGCGCAGGTAGGCACGTGCCGCCTCGATCCGCGCTTCGAGCACGTACTCCTTGGGCGACCGTCCGGTGCAGCGTCGAAACAGACGCGCGAAATGCTGCGGGGAGCGATGCGTCCGGTCTGCAAGCAGCCCGACGCGCCAGTCGTCACCGGGTCGCTCACGGATCTGATCCGCGAGCCGGCCGATTGCCTCGTGCATTGGATCCGTGCCCGCAGCGGCCGTCTGCCGCTCGGTCGCCGCCACCTCGTCGAGCGCCGCATGCAGCCATCGCAACGCTCCGGGCTCGTCTGCCTGGAGCCGGCAGCGGAGCAACCGGTCCAGAAGCCCTGCGAGGAACTCCACCGGGGCGACGCGCACGTGGAATGGAAACCGGCCTCCACCTTCGAAGTGGACGGCGACGACCGTCAGTGGGGCATTCCGGTCGTGCTCGGCCACGATCCTGGTCGTGCCGTCGAAGACGAAGACGTCTCCGCGACCGATTGTGTACCGCCGCCCGTCGGCCTGAGTCTCCAAGCCGAGGTCGGCGGGCAGGCAGCGAAGCGCTCCGCGTCCTGCGAGCACCGTCCACAGATCACGGTCCGCCATTGGCGTTCTCACGGTATCCCAGCTCCAGTCGCTCGCGCAGTGGAACCGCGCCGCGCTGTTGATCGTCAGCTCCATGTTCGATTTTTACATGCATCGAACCGGCGCGTCCATGGGACGGCCGGTCTGTGGGCTGCATCTTCTGTCCCGGAGGATAGTCATGGTAGCTCATGTGGGTTTCGAGACACCAGTGCCGGACCACGATCCTGATCTCTACCGCGGGTACGGTACGCCGCAGGCCATTGGCGGGTGGGCGCAGTGGGGGCCCGAGCTTCGCGCACAGTACGATGCGGACGGCTATATCGTGGTCAGGAACGCGGTACCGCGCGAGCTCTGGAGCGCGGCCCTGGGTGAACTGCAGGCGATGGCGCGGTCCGAGGATGCCGACTGCGCCACCGTCGCCTACGAGGGGTCATTCCGGGGCATCCTCGAGCAGGCGCTCGGAGCGGACCTGGACGAGAGCGACAAGGAGTCGCGGCTCGCCGCGATGGCCCGCATAGACCCGCGGGTCAGAGCGGCCCATGTGCGGAAGTTCATGGGGTTCACCAGGACGCACCCGGCGCTCAGAGCCGTGGCAGACTATGAGCCGCTTCGCACGGCGGTGGAGTTCCTCGCCGGAGAGCCCACGCGGCTCTTCCAGAGCATGGCGCTCGTGAAGCCGCCCCGCGGGCGCGAGAAGCCGTGGCATCAGGATCACGCCTACTTTGATCTGCCGATCGAGACGCGGGTCTGCGGTGTCTGGATCGCCCTTGGGGAGGTCACTGAAGAGAACGGCGCGATGTTCATGCTGCGCGGCGGCCACGCCGGCGGTCCAATCATCCATTTCCAGCGTCGCGACTGGCAGATCTGTGACACGGATATGGCCGGCGCCCATCCGGTCTCAATGCCGATGCAGGCCGGAGACCTGGTGATCTTCGACGCGAAGACTCCGCACGGCACTCCGACGAATCGCACGCAACAGCAGCGGTGGGCGCTGCAGTTTCACTATGTGGGGCGGTCGGTCGAGCGCGTCGCAACCGAATACCGGCTTGCGATTTTCGGCGAAGAGGGCAAGGATGTGTCATGCTGAGACCTCGTGACCGGTCTGACAAAAGGAGCGACCGATGGAATGGCTGCGGGACGCCTATCTTGACTACATGAGCGGCCGGAAGGTCGGCCGTCTGCTCTTCGTCGAGCTCTTCGGACCTCTCATCGGGCTCGATGAGGAGTGGCGTGCCCAGGGCGCGAGCGAGGACGAGATCGGTCTGACTGCCTTCGGATTTGATTCCGTTCGCCGTGCCGGGATCGACGCCGCCTCCGGTTACTGGCCGGCAGACGAGGAGGTCGTGCTCGAGGACACCGACGAGAGCCGGATTGTCCGGGACCGGATGGGGCGCAGGGTGAAGCTGCCCAAGGGGCGGGCGACTATCCCGCTGCCGCTCGACTTCCCCGTGAAGGACGAGGCAGACTGGGCACGGGTCAAACCGCGCTACCGCTTCGACGAGACCCGTTTTGCCGACGGATGGGCGGACCGCGCGCGGGAGGCGAGGGGCAACGGCGCGCTCATCGTCGCGCATATCGTGGGCGGCTACGATGAGATCAGGGAGCTCATGGGCGACGAAGAGGCCTGTGTTTCCTTCTATACCCGGCCGGATCTCCTGCGCGACATGCTCGACACCTTCACCGGGCTCAACCGCACCCTGCTGTCGCGGATCATGGCGGAGGTCGCCGTCGACCAGCTGAGCGTGCACGAGGACTACGCCGGCAAGAGCGGGCCGCTTGTGGGGCCCAATATCATCGACGAGTTCATGGGCCCCTATTATCGCGCGGCCTGGGATGAGGTTGAACGCACAGCGGAGATCTTCCAGCTCGACTCGGACGGGAACATCAACCCCATAGTCGATTCCCTGCTGAATGCCGGGATCAACTCGGTTCTGCCGAATGAGCCGGCGGCGGGCATGGATATCGTGGCATTGCGCACGCAGTACGGAGACAGGCTCAGGCTCGTGGGCGGCATAGACAAGTTCGCGCCGCGCACATCCCGCGAGGAGATCGACGCGGAGCTCGAGTACAAGATGCAGCCTCTCATGCGGGATGGCGGGGTCATCTTCGGGCTTGACCACCGCATCCCGAACGGGACGCCAATTGAGCTCTACCGCTACTACGTGAGGCGCGCCCGCGAGACGCTCGGCCTCGAGCCGGATCCGGGGCCGGGTTGGGCCCGCATGGCCTTCTAGCCTGGAAGCCGACGCGTGAGACCCAGGGCTGCGCCGGCCCCGGCGATGCTGATCGCGAGGTAGAGCAGGAAGGCCGGGGTATAGCCGGCGACCGTGGGGCCGTGCTCGGCGATACCCATGTACAGCACGACGCCTCCGAGCGCGGCGCCGAAGAGACTCCCGGCGAACCGTATCATGCTGTACAGCCCCGCCGCCGTGGCCGACCGGTCTCTGGGGACCGTCCCCAGGGCAAAGAGATGGAGCGCCGCGAGACAGAGGCCTGCCCCCATGCCGTGGAGCGTGACCGCGACAAGCGTCAGACCCAGCGGAGGGTCACTCGGCAGGAGCACGAGCAGAAGCATCGCAAGCGACTCTACGAGAAGTCCCGTGATGATCTGCGTGCGGCTGCGGTAGCGGTCGATCACGCGACCGCCGATCCTCATCGTGATCAACAGCCCCACGGCGTGCAGCGAGATAACCGCCCCGGTCGCCGCTGCGGGGAAGCCGAACAGGTCGGTGAGGAAGAGCGGGACGAGCAGATTCACCCCACCGAGCAGCATCATACGAACGCTCACGCAGATTGACGCGAAGGAGAAGTTCCGGTTGCGGAAGACCGAGAGGTCGACAAAGGGCCGACGGGCGCGGGACTGGCGCCACAGGAAGGCTGCGCCGCAGAGAGCGGCGCCGAGCGCCAGTCTCCAGTCGGTGAGCGGGTCGACTCCGGTGACCGGGCGGCTCGACGTGTAGAAGACAAGCAGTCCAATCGCCACGTTGAACAGAATCACGCCGGTCCAGTCGAAGGTTGCGAGGGCCACCCGCCGGGTGCCGGGCGGGCGAGGACGATCGGCCGGTATGAGGCGGCTGACCAGGATCGCGGCGGTCACCGCCGTTGCGATGCTCGGCACCATGATCGAGCGCCATCCGACCGCGTCGATCAGCGGACCGGCGATGAGAGGCCCTATCATCGCCGAGACGGGGCCCGCTGAGTTCCACGTGCCGAGCGCGGTGCCGCGCTTGCGGCCCGGGGTGTGCTCAATGATCAGTGACATCGCAAGCGGATTCACGCCGGCCGCTCCGGCCCCCTGGATCGCTCGTGCGACCAGAACGAAGGAGAGCTCAGCCGGCACGAGGAGCATGGCGCTCCCGGCCGCGAAGAGCAGCAGGCCTCCGGCGAGCACGCCGCGACGACCGATCAGGTCCCCGAACCGCCCGTAGAGCGGCATCAGTGCCATGAACGGCAGCGTGTACGCGACCACGAGCCACGCGGCGACATCCTCGGTGAGGCCGAAGTCGGCGCGGATCTGCGGAACCGCGACGGCGAACATCGCCATCGTCGAGATGACCGCAAAGGACGGGATCATCGTCGCGAGCAGGAGGCGGGGAAGTCGTGATCCGCGGTGATCTCCGTCTGCGCGCGGCGAGTCGTCGATCACCGGCGGAGCGCCTGTCCGGTCGCGTCGGTCGCTGCGTGACGATGGTCGTCGACCAACCGTCGGCCCATGCAGACCACCTCATCCTGCACGTACCCGATGCGTCGGTAGAATTCCATGACGCTCGTGTTCGTCGAGCGTATCTGGAGGTTGATCTTGGCGCAGCCGACCTGCCGCAGCCTGCGCTCGAGCTCGCTCATCAGTTGCCGGGCGATACCCCGGCGTCGCCGGGCGGGATCGACTGCGAGGTAGTTCACCCACCCGCGGTGACCCTCGTAGCCTCCCATGACGCTTGCGACGATCGCGTCGTCGACGGTCGCGACGAGGAAGTAGTCGAGTCCGTCGGCGATCTTCCGGTCTATGTCGCGGTGGGGATCGTTCTGCGGATGGACGAGGCCGCAGTCGCGCCACAGGCGTACGACTGCGTCGCGATCGCTGTCCGTGAAGGTTCGGATCGTCAGGCTCATCTGCGTAGACTACCCGTGCGCGCGTATGAAGTCCAGATTCTCCGCGGCGCCCTGCTGGTAGAACCGCTGTCCCGGATACATCTGTACGTGCTTGATGTTCATCTTCAGGTTGTAGATGTTGGCGCGCAGCTCGAACCCGTCGTCGAGATCGTGGTGCTGCAGGTAGGTCTCGAAGAATCGTCGGTCCGCAACGCCGAAGAGCATCGCGAACGAGAGCTCGCGCGCGGAGTCCGCGTAGAACCCGGGGATGTCGATGTAGCCGGTCACCCGCGGCGGGTCCGCCTCCACGTCGACCATCACGTTTCCGCTCCAGACGTCATAGTGCGTCATCGTCGCCGCGTTCCCGATCTGGAGGAGCGGCCGCAGGTGCGGGCGCACCTCGTATGCGCCGGATATCAGGCGTGCCGGGACGCTGCCGCTCGCCGCGGCGGCGTCGATCGCCTCGTCGAATCGGGGCAGCCAGAAGTCGGGCCACTCGTCGACGCGTTCGGACTCGGGAAGCTCCACGCCTCCGAACCCGTGTGCGCGGATGCGGTGAAGGTGCGCGAGATCCAGGGCGATCTGGTCGGTGATGCGTCGGCGTGCTCCATAGTTCAGCAATCCGAAACACTCGTGCATCACGGCGCCCGGCAGTCGGGTCATGACGAGGGTGGTTGCGGGAAGCAGATCGCTCTCTGCGTCGAGGTAGAGCGGCGTGGGAACCAGCAGGTCTGTCTGCGAGGCGAACCGTTCGAGCACCTGGTACTCCCGGATGATCCGCTCGTCGCCTCTGTGAGGGCTGATCTTCAGCACCAGGTCGCGATCACCGCACCGAACGCCGATCACCCGGTTCCAGCAGCCGCCGGTGAGCGTCTCGTACCCCGAAACGTCGCACGCCGCATCCGGAAGGCTGCGGCGGCAGAACTCGGTCAGTGTGCGAGTGCTGAGCAAGGGATCGATGCTCTGCTGGAGGAGTTGCTCCTGAACGTTCACCGGCCAATGGTCGCAGGCGCACCGGAGGATGTCAATCGCGGGGCCACGCCGAACAAGCCGCGCGCCTTCTGCGCACGCCCTTCTGCGCGGGGCGGCTGTGGGCCTGCCGGCTTGGCTTCCGGGTGAAAAAACGCTACCATATCGCTCAAGAACTGTCTGAGATCGGTCAGGCCGCACGCGCCCGTCCTGGACCGTCGAAGTGGGGAGAAGTGATGACCCGCGAACGAACCGCCGCCATATCGCCGCTGCGCCCGATTCTGATCGTGCTGGCCATCGCCGTGCCGCTCGTACCGGCAGCCTTCTGGCTGGGCGAGCTCATTCCCATGATGCCTGCTCCCGTGCAGTCCGCGTCGCTCGGTCTCTACATGGCAGCGAGGCTGTTCGCGCTCTTCGGGTTCGTCCTGATGTTCTACCAGTTCGTGCTCACCGCGAGGCTCCCCGTCCTGGAGGCCGTCCTCAAGCGACCGCGGATGATCAGGTCGCACCGGCTGATCGGGAAGGTCGGATTCCTGTTGATGCTCGCGCACGGCATCATCATCCTCGCGATGGATCCCTTCCTCTATACCGAAAAGACGCTCGGGCTCATTGCCCTGGTGCTGGCAACGGTCGCTGTCCTCGCGGCGTGGTTCTTCAAGCCGTTCAGGCTGAGCCTGAAGACCTGGCGCGCGATACACCTGCTCACCTACCTCGTGTTGCCGCTCGTCTTCGTCCACGCGATTTCGCTCGGCGCGACGGTCCTTGGGTACCGCCCTGTGTGGTGGCTCTTCGTCGCGCTGTTCGCCGCCTACTGTCTGATCGTCGTGTACCGGGTCGTGCGGCTGATCCGTCAGAAGCGAGCGGCGTAGCTCACCGACGGCCGCGCCTCAGTAGATGACCGGCTCGGCATCCAGGTCGCGCCAGATGAACCAGGTGGCGACCGTGCGCCACGGACGCCATCGCTCTGCGTGCTCACGCAGGCGGTCGGCGCGAGAGGGATCACCGTCCCAGCCGTAGAGTCGCGCCGCGGCGTTGACCAGCCCCAGGTCGCCGAGCGGCAGCACATCGGGCCT
>SKQU01000023.1 GCA_007118855.1 Spirochaetaceae bacterium | reverse complement strand
GCGGTCCGGCCGCGGCCGCGCCGGCCGTGGTCCTTCTGTGCTTCGTGGTCTGGGTTGCCGCGGAGGCGGCCACTCTGGCCGTCGGACTGGAGCGCAACCGGCGACCTTCTCCGTTGCCCTGGAGCGCCACGCTCACCGCCCGGCTCGTCGGTCTCGGCGGTGCCGTCCTGGTCTCGTCCGGCTACCTCGTCCTGTTCTCCGGGACAGGCGCGCTCGTGCCTCTCCTCCTCGCGCTCGCAGGCTCGGCCGCCGGTCCCGTGGCCGTGCTGTCGCTCGCTCGCAGGCGCCACGACGCTGGCCACAGGCCCTTCGTTCCGCTCAGCATCATCCCGGGCCGGCTCAGCGGGGTGGTCGGACGTCCCTGGGCGCGCGTCGGCTCGCTGCTTCTGCCGTTCCTGCTCCTGCTGCCCCCGGTGGTCGACGGCACGGTCGGCGGTCCCGGCGTGAGCCCGACGCCGAAACCCGCGGCCGGACGGGGGTTCTCCCATGACGATCTCGCCGAGCTGGCCGCAGCGCGGCAGGAGGACGCGCTACCCGACCTCTCGGACTATCTTGCACACCGCGCGTACCAGGAGGGACTGCTCTACGGGCGAGCGTTCGGGTTCCCCGGACGCGACGAGGAGGTGACCCTCGAACGTTTCCGCCAGGAGGCCGACGGTGCGTACGCCGGGTTCACCGAGGCGGTGCTCGTCTTTGACGCAGCATGGATCGCCGCCGTGCTCGAGGATCCGCCTGCCGGGGTCACGGCGATGCTTGCAGGAGTAGGGCGCCCCGCGGGGGTTGTTCTCGCCCCGGCGAACACCATATACTCCGGCTATTCGCAGTTTATCCAGCATATTACGTACGTCGTACTGGTCCTGGCTCCGTTCCTGCTTGCCGCTCTCTCCCGGACACGGCGCATCGGCAACAGCTCGGTTCTCGAGATCTCCAGGCGACGCAGACAGGTAGCATAGTGCGCAGGCTTCGTTTTCCCCGGGGCGGCATCGATGCGCCCAACCGCAAACGCCAGACCCGCCGCGCTTCCCTCTGGAACGCGGCGATTCCACGCACGTCCATCGTGCCGCTCGTGCAGCACGCAGGCGAACCGGCCGTCGCCTGCGTAGCGCAGGGCGACCGCGTGCGGGAAGGTATGATCGTGGGCCGCGCGAGCGGCGAGTGCAGTGCCAACGTGCACGCTCCCATCCCGGGCATCGTGCGGGAGATACGGCGCATCGATCTGCCCGGCGGGACCATCTGCAGCGCGGTGGTCGTTGACATGGACGGTGAGTTTGATCTCCTTGGCAAGCGCGCGACACCTCAGGAATGGCACTCCTTCGACCGCGAGACAATACTCGGGCTCATCGCGGAGCACGGGGTAGTGGATATGGACGGGTCGCGGTTGCCGACGCCGCTTGGCTGTGCGATGCCGAAGCACCGCCCATGTGAGACGCTCATCCTCAACGGTTGCGAGTCGGAGCCGTATCTGTCCGGCGATCATCGGACGATGGTCGAGCATGCTTCGTCGGTGCTGACGGGCCTCGAGATCGTCGCCCGCCTTGTTCGTCCTGCGAAGGTCGTGATCGCCGTCGAGTCGTACAAGCAGGACGCGGTCTCCGCGCTGCATGCGGCGGTTCGCTCCTCGCGCCTGGGGTATCAGGTCGTCCGGCTGCGCGTGCGGTATCCTCAGGGGGACGAACGGCAGCTCGTGAGAACGATCACCGGCAGGGAGATACCGTCAGGCGGACGGGCGAGCGACGTCGGCTGCATGACCCTCGGGGTCACTACCGCCAGGGCGGTGCACGAGGCGGTTGTCTACGGGATGCCTCTGATCGAGCGAGTCGTGACCGTTGCCGGCGGGGCGATGGCCGCGGCGGCCAACGTCAAGGCGCGCATAGGAACTCCGATTGGTGACGTGATCGAGGAGTGCGGCGGCTTCAACGGAACACCAATGAAGGTCGTCGTCGGCGGCCCCATGACCGGACACACGGTGATCGACCTGGACACGCCCATTACCAAGGGGACGCGGGGCGTGCTCGCTCTTACGGCGGCAGAGGTCAGGCGCGCCCCGACGACCGCCTGTATCCAGTGCGGGCGGTGCGTGACCGCCTGTCCGGTGGATCTCAATCCGACGCGGTTGTACAAGCTCATTACGCATGGTGATCTGCCTCAGGCCGTCTGCGAAGGGTTGCTGGACTGTACCGAGTGCGGAGCCTGCGGCTACATCTGCCCGTCGCGTATTCCGCTTGTCCGTCGGATGCGTCGCGCAAGGATCCGGCTGGATGGGGGTTCCGGTGAGTGACACGCCGCTCGGGATGATGGCCTGCGATCCGCCGCAGTACCACGATCGATCGTCGACCGCCCGGATCATGTGGGCCGTCACGCTCTGTCTCGTGCCTGCCGCGGGCTGGGGGGTCTATCTCTACGGATCGCGCGCGCTCCTCGTGCTCGCGGCCGCCGTTGGGTCCGCCGTCGTCTGTGAGGCGGCCGCTGCGCGGCTTGCTTCCCGCGCGACGCTTCGCGATGGGAGTGCCGTGCTCTGCGGTTTGCTCGTCGGCATGTCGCTCTCCCCGGCCGTTCCGCTGTTCATCCCGGTCGTGGCCTCCGCCTTCGCGATACTCGTGGTGAAGTGGAGTTTTGGAGGACTCGGAGGCAACTGGATGAACCCCGCGCTTGCCGGCCGGGTCTTCGTGGCCTTTTCCTGGCCAGGTTTCATGGCGACCTGGGTCACGCCGCGCACGCTTGCGGGGGTGGATGGGCTCGCTGCGGCGACCCCGCTCGGCGTCGTGCAGTCGGCTGGGCCGGACCGCCTGGCGGCTCCGTTGACGCTCCTGCGCGAGGCCGGATACCCGGTCTCCGCGATCGACGGCAGCGTGACGAGCTGGCTGAACGTGCATGTGCTCGGTCCGATCGGCGTGAACCTGCCGTCCGGCTACGTCGACCTGTTTGTCGGGAACGTCGCCGGCAGCATCGGTGAAGCGTCGGCCCTGCTGCTCCTTCTAGGGACGATCGTGCTCTTTGCGCGTCGCATCATCACCTGGCACATCCCCGCCGCTTTCTTCATCGGGTTCGCGGTGTGCACGAGCGCTTTTGGCGGACTCGAAACCGAACAGGGGCTGTTTGCCGGAGACGTGCTCTTTTCGGTGCTGACCGGCGGGTTCGTGCTCGCGACATTCTACATGGCGACGGATCCGGTGACATCGCCGCTGACCGGCGCGGGGATGCTCATATACGGCGCCGGCGCCGGGATCCTCACCTTCGTGCTGCGGGCGTACGGACAGTTTCCCGAGTCTGTTGCGCTCGCGATCATCCTCATGAACACCGTCGTGCCCGTGATCGACCGGTTCTGCACGCCCCGACGATCCGGGCGAAGGAAGACCCGCCATGCTTCGTGATCTGACCCGCGGCCTTGTCCGCGAGAATGCGGTCTTCGTGACTCTGATAGGGCTGTGTCCTGCGCTCGCCGTCACGACCCACGTGGTCAATGCCCTCGGCCTGGGGACGGCGCTGCTCGTCGTGCTCGTCGCCTCCAACGTGAGTGTGTCGCTTCTGCGTACGATCGTGGCGCCCCGTCTTCACTATCCGGCATTTCTCGGCGGTGCGGCGCTGTTCGTGACCGTCGTGGACCTTGCGATGCAGGCATACGTCCCGGAGCTCAGCGCGCGGCTCGGGATCTTTGTTCCGCTCATCGTCGTCAACTGCGCTATCCTCGCCCGCGCCGACGTCTTTGCGCGCCAGGTCGTGCCCGTTCGTGCCATGCTCGACGGTCTGGGTTTCGGGGTGGGCTTTCTGCTCAGCCTGACGCTCATCGCGCTCGTACGGGAGATTCTGGGCTCCGGCACGATCACCCTCTTCGCGATGGGCGACTTCGACGGAGTGCTCGTGATTCCCCGAATGAGCGAGCACCCGGTGCAGGTGATGGTCCTCGCTCCGGGAGCGCTCCTGACGGTCGGGTATCTCTGTGCGCTCTTCTCGCGGTCCCGGGGGCGCACGAAGGCGGGTGCCTCTGGCCGGGAGGAAGGAACATGAGTTACGTCGGCATCATCCTGACCTTCGTCCTCGTCAACAACTTCGTCCTGACCTATTTCCTTGGGATCTGTCCGGCGATCGGGGCCTCGAGACGGGTCGAGTCTTCGATCGGACTCGGACTCGCGGCGAGTATCCTCATGGCGGTCGCGGCGCTTCTGACCTGGGCGCTGCGAACGTGGATCCTGCTGCCCCTGGGCTTGCTCTTCCTGCAGACCTTCGTGTTCGTGCTCTCGATCCTGGCACTCGGCTACTATCTGGAGCGTCTGGTCGAAACGGTCGCACCGGCGCTGCATCGATCGGTGGGGAAGTATCTGCCGACTGTCTCGACGAACTGTGTGGTGCTCGGCATCGCGCTCATCGCCGCGCGCAGCGATTTCGGTCCGCTTGAGAGCCTGATCGCCGGGGTGTCCGCCGGGGGAGGGTTTCTGCTGGTCATGGTCATCGTCTCCACGATCCGCGAGAAGCTCGAGACGGAGCCCGTGCCGCGTGCGCTGCGCGGCGTGCCCATCGCCTTCATCACCACCGGTCTGATGGCGCTCGCGCTGCTCGCCTTCGACCAGGCCTTCCTCCGGAACGTGGTAGGGTAGGCTATCTGCGTCGACGCACGCCCCGGGGGATTTACAAGCGCGGACCGCGGCAGTAGAATCGTTCTCATTGTCCGAACCGACCAGGCAGGAGGGTGATGAACGCTGTCAAGCTCATCTTCGGGTCCACCAACAGCCAACCGGTGGGCGCCACGGATGACGAGATTGAACAGGTCTACCAACGCTCCTACAAGCCGTTCCTGCGAGCACTCTACAACGCCCCCCAGATTCCCGTGACCCTTCACTATTCCGGACAGTTGCTCCAATGGCTCGAACGACACCATTCGGAGTACACCGACGTGCTTGCCGAGATGGTCTCGCGCAAGCAGGCCGAACTGCTCGGCGGTGGGTTCTACGACCCGGTGCTCCCGCTCATCCCCAGGCCGGATCGGCTCGGGCAGATCGAGAGCCTGACGACCTTCCTCCGCAAGCGGTTCGGTCGCAGACCCCGCGGGACCTGGATCACCGAGCATGTCTGGGAGCCGACGCTGCCGAGCACGCTGCGTTCGAGCGGCATGGAGTACGCCTTCCTCGACGACTATCACTTCATCGCCGCCGGACTCAGCGGGTCGGATCTGCTTCGGCCCTGCATTACCGAGGATCAGGGCAAGACGATCGCGGTCTTTCCCGTCTGTCACGAGCTGCGCGAATCGGCGCGGGAGGGCCGCCCGGAGGACGTGCTGGCCTTCCTCGAGGCACGCGCGAGCTCTGACGAGAGCGAGGTGCTGGTCCTGCTCGACGCCGGGGAGCGGTACACCGAGCCTGGGTGCGGGGGGGAGCGAAGTCCGGATGCTCCGACGCCGTGGCTCGAGCGCCTGATGGGTCTCCTCCAGGAGCATCACGAGTGGATCGATGTGATGCTGCCCGCCGCCTATCTGAAGGAGAACCGGCCGAGAACCCGAGGCTATTTTCCGTCCACGTCGTACGAGGAGATGATGTGCTGGGCACTCATGCCTGAACGGCAGGAGGCGTACGAGGCTCTTCGCGCGCGCTTCGTTGCCGGGCGTAGCGGGTACATCTTTGGGGGATACTTCCGGCAGTTCCTCACGCGGTACGCGGAAAGCAACCTGATGTACGCCAAGATGCAGTACACCCACGTCCTCGTGAACCAGATACGGGGCGACAAGTACCGCAAGCAGGCGGCCCGCGAGGAGCTCTGGAAGGGCCAGTGTCACAGCGCGTACTGGCACGGGCACCACTGCGGCATCTACAGCAATCGACTGCGGAAGCAGGTCTTCCGTTCACTGATCGAGGCCGAGAAGAAGACGCGCGAGCGGGGCATCTTCATCCCCTCCGTTGTCACCGTCGACTTCGACATGGACGGGCTCGACGAGTTTCTCTACCAGGGGCAGGACCTGAACGCCTACGTCCACAGCGAAGGCGGCGTGCTCTTCGAGCTCGACTACCTGCCCATCTCGTGGAACTACCTCGACACTCTCGCTCGCCGTCGCGAGAGCTATCACGGCCCGGAGATCGAGGCGAGGGGCTACGACGGCCACCTGCGCAAGAGCTATATGGATCACTTTCTGAGCCCGGACGCGACGGTGGAGGAGTTCGATGCCGCGCGAGCCGAGGACCAGGGATCGTTCATGTCCGAGCTCTACGACCGGGCCGACGGGAAGCGCGACGCGCACGTGATCGCCCTCTCGGCCTCCGGTACGGTGAGCCAGCGCGACGGCGATCGCGGGATGAGCATCGCGAAGCATTACCGGTTCAAGCGCAGCACCGTAGACGTCCGGTACGAGATCACCTGCGGTGAGGACGGGCGAGTGGACACGGTGTTTGCGCCGGAGCTTAACTTCGGCCTGCTCTCCCAGGATGCGGACAGCCTGCGCCTCTTCTTCCAGCGCGGTCGGACACAGGCGGTGGAGATAGGACCGCAGCGGCAGGTCGTGGAGACGGCTGGATCGATTCGCCTTGACGATCTGGTGAACGACACGAGTCTGACCGTTGGTTTCGGCGATGAATGCGAGGTCTGGATCATGCCTGTGGAGACGGTGAGTCGCGGATGCGACGGGCTGGAGACCAGGTATCAGGGAACAACTGTGGTGCCGAGGTTCCCGCTCGCGCTCGACCCGGGTGCCGGGTTCACGGTGTCCATCTCAATCAGACTCGACCGTCTCTGAGAGTCGGTGGAAGGTCGGCGGTTCAGCGCGCGGCGGCCAGGAGGTGGTCGAGCCACGCCCGGACTTCAACGTAGTAGTGGTCGCGCGCGAGCAGGAACTCGAGTATCGCCCTCTGCCGCTCACCGGTGAAGTAGTAGGCCTGGGCGCGGTAGAAGTGCGCACGGGCGGCCAGATCCGGGGTGAGCGGCAGGGTGAAGTAGTTTCCGAGCTGGACGATCGCCTCCTCCCACGCCCAACGTCTGAACGGTCCGTCGAGGATCGTGCGAAGCGTGTACTCGGCGCCCCGGGGATCGGGCAGTCGGTCTTCCGGAAGCACCGTCGGCGCGGGCCGCTCGCGACGGCGCTCGCCCATCCGTTCGAGCAGTGTGGAGACCGACTGTTCGGTTTCGCGATCAACCGAGGCTCGCTGCGGGATCAGGATGCGCGGGTCGTGCAGCCGGCGCCCCGTGGAAAGCCGGCTCTCCAGGTGCAGAAGCGGGAGCGGGAGCGGCCGCACGGGCGCCG
>SKQU01000017.1 GCA_007118855.1 Spirochaetaceae bacterium | reverse complement strand
GGGGTGATAGTTTCGACCGCTTTCGCGGCAATCCTGGCGACATCGACCGGGGCGAGGCGCCGCTCTTTCTGTCCGGACTCTATCCGGGTCAGGTCCAGCAGGTCGTAGATCAGCTTCCTCATACCTTCCAGTCGAGCGAGGGAACGCTCGACCATTCGCCTGCGACTGCCCGGGTCTGCGCTCTGCTCGTCATCCTCAAGCAGCCTGAGATACCCTTCCACCGCCGCAAGCGGCGCCTTGAGCTCATGAACGAGGACCGTCAGAAACTCAAAACGTATCCGCCTGCGCTCCTCGGCGATGCGCCGCGAATGGCGCTGCAGCACGATATGATCAACCGTCTTGCAGAGTACGGAACGCAGTTCCTCCGGAGTGAACGGCTTGGCCAGGAAATCGAACGCTCCGAGCTTCGTTGCCCTCACCGCGTTCGCGAGTGTGCCGTAGGCGGTGATCACCACAACGAGGATCCCCAGCTCCTTTTCGCGGATGGCCTCGAGCAGATCGATCCCGGACATGCCGGGCAGCCCGTGGTCAAGCAGCATGATGTCAGGCCTTGCCGTCACGGCGAGCTCATGGGCGCGCTCGGCGGACTCGGCATGGACCACCTGGAAGCCCACGCTCGTACCGGTCTCCTGCTCGTGGTGCACGAAGCCCGCAAGAGTCCGCTCGACGGCGAGTCGCATGTCGGGTTCGTCGTCGACCACCATGACTTGCAGCGTCTCGAGGGCTGGGGATTGCACTGGTTCCTCCGCGGACCTATGCGCTCAGCAGTCGACGAACCTCACTCTTCAGGTGTTCAGGGCGAACCGGTTTGTCCATGAACACGTCTGCCTTCATCCACGAGCGGAACTCCGGCGTGCCGGTGGCAAACTCCAGCCCCGTCTTCGCTGTGACAGAAGTCAGGATAATGATCGGCGTCTCAGGATAGACCTTCCTTATATGGTGGCAGAGGACGAAGCCGGAATCCATCTCCTCCATCATGAGGTCGACGACTACCAGGTCCGGTATCACCGTGAGCAGCGTCTCCTCCGCCTCCTCCCGGCTGTTGGCTCCAATGACGGCATGGCCATCCGATTCCAGCATCGCCATGACCTGTTCGACGATGTCCATGTCATCGTCGACGACCAGTATTCTCTTCCCCTCTTTCATGTATGGGCCCCTCCAGGGCCGCCGGACATCACACCAATACCTCGCGCTGCTGGTAGGTGGTGTGCAGCAGCTCATGGCTCTTGCGGCCGAGCGGTTCTTCCAGGAACTCGCTGTAGAGCCGTGATACCTGTGAGTTCCGGTGGCTGACACGGACGGATCCGTCGCGATCGATCCCGTACAGCGCCGCCGCCCTCGCCTTCACCGCCCGCGTGCTGGTGCCGAGGGGCTGTCCGCCGCCGTTGATGCAGCCTCCGGGGCAGGTCATGACTTCTATGAAGTGCAGATCGTCGCGACCGTCGCGCAACTCCTCCAGGAGCTTTCGGGCGTTGCCGAGGGAGCTGACGACGGCAGCTCCCACCTGCAGATCGCCGACGCACAGGTGGACCTCCTTGGACCCCTTCAGCCCGCGCACCTCCTTTATCTCAAGGTCCTGAAGCTCGCCACCGGTGAGCAAATAGTACGCCGAACGGAGAGCGGCCTCCATAACACCGCCGGAAGCGACGAAGAGCTTCCCTGCGGTCGTGCGTTCGCCGAATGGAGTGTCCGCGCGCTGCGGGTCCAGCCCGCCGGGGTCGACGCCGAGGATGCGGAACAGCTCGGCAAGCTCGCGGGTGGTGAGCACGTAGTCCACGTCGGCGACGTGGCCGCGGGACATCTCGGGCCGCCGTGCCTCGAACTTCTTGGCCGTGCACGGCATGATGGAGACGCTCACGACCTCGTGCGGGTCGCGTCCCACCTTCTCGGCAAAGAGGCTCTTGATGATCGCGCCCATCATCTGCTGCGGACTCTTGCAGCTCGAGAGGTTTGGCAGGAACTCCGGGTAGAACTGCTCGACGAACTTGATCCATCCGGGCGAGCAGCTGGTCATCATGGGCAGCACCCCGCCAGTGGTGATCCGATCGATCAGCTCCGACGCTTCCTCCATGATCGTCAGGTCGGCGCTGAACGAAGTGTCAAACACGTGGTCGAAGCCGACCCTTCGCAGGCCCGCGACCATCTTCCCGTCATAGTCCACACCCGGGCGGAAACCGAACGCCTCGGCGATGGTGACCGAGACCGCCGGCGCATGTTGCACGACGACGAGCTTGTCCGGATTCGCGAGCTCCCTCAGCACGTCGTTGACCGACGATTGCTCGTGCAGGGCGGCCGTGGGGCAGACCGTGACGCACTGGCCGCAGTTGATGCAGCTCGACACGTTGAGGCCCCCGTCGAATGCGGTCCCCACGAAGGCGCGACTGCCCCGACCGAGGAAGTCTATCGCGGCCACACTCTGTATCTCCTCGCAGACCCGGACGCACTTCCCGCACAGGACGCACTTCTGCGGATCGCGCACGATGGAAGGCCCCGAGACGTCCCGTTCGCGCTGAAGGCGGGTGCCGCGGAAGAGCCGACGCGTGACTCCGTACTCCCGCGCAAGCTGCTGGAGTTCACAGTCTCCGTGCCGAACGCAGTATAGGCATTCGTCAGGATGATCGCTCAGCAACAGTTCGATGATGCGCCGGCGGGCGTTGATGACCTGCGGCGAGTGGGTGTGGACCCGCATCCCCGCGGCAACTGGCTGCGAACATGACGGGACGAGACCGGCCGTCCCCTCCACTTCCACCACACACATGCGACACGCTCCGGACGGAGGAAGACCCGGAATGTTACAGAGCGTGGGCACCTTCGCCTCGGCACGCCGGCAAGCCTCGAGGATCGTTTCTCCTTTTCGGGCCCGGACGGCCCTGGCGTTGACCTCCACGTCCACCATCGACATAAGGCATCCCCTCACTCCCCGGATCTACACCGGCTGTGTAAACTCAATATCACAGCGCAGACAACGTCGCGCCTCGCGACGTGCGCCCTGCTCATCTATTCCCGCCTCCACCTCGCAGAACCTGTGTCTGCGTTCGCCGGGGGGCAGCCAACGCGGCCGGACCCGGTCCGTCTCGCCCTCGTTCGGCTCCTGCGGGGGCTCAACGTACACGCTCGGCAGGGCGACGCGAGGTATGGTGCGCAGCTGCTTGCCGACGAGATACCGCTGGATCATCACCGCCGCATTTTTGCCCGCCGCGATCGCGTCGATGACGCTGTTCGACCCGGTGACCACATCCCCGCCTGCGAACACGCCCGTGCGGCCGGCCGAGCAGGACTCCTGGTTGACGACCAGTGTCCCGCGCTCGGTAATAGTGAGCCCGTCGAGATGCTCCACCTCCGGCTTCTCGGAGATCGCCACGATCAGCGTGTCGAGCGCAACTTCGTGTTCGGAACCGTCGACGGGAATGGGCCGCCGACGCCCGCTCTCGTCCGGCTCACCCTGCCGGTTACGCACGAACCGCATCGCGGCGAGTCGTCCGGATTCGGTCACCACCTCGACCGGCGTCACGAGGGGCACAAGCCTCACGCCCTCCTCGATCGCTGCGGCAAACTCCTCCTCATAGGCGGGCATGTCCGCACGGGTGCGGCGGTAGTAGATCGTTACGTCAGTCACTGTTCGCTGTCGAATGGCCACGCGTGCCGCATCCACCGCCGAGTTACCGCCGCCTATGATCCCGACGGTCCCGTGCGCCATCTGCTGTGCGAAGAGGTTGTGGGCCTTGAGAAACCGCATCGCTGACAGGACACCGGCAGCTTCCTCGCCGGGGATTCCGAGACGCAAGTCGCGATGCGAACCAGTGGCCACGTACACGGCTCTATAGCCGTCCTGCAGAAGCGTGTCGATGGAGAAGTCCCGGCCGAGCTCCTTGCCGCACTGGAGATCGATGTTTGGATTGAGCAGAGCCCCGATCTCCTGCTCGAGCTTCTCGCGCGGCAGCCGGTACTCCGGAATGGCGCAGACGAGCATCCCCCCGGGTCTGTTCTCCCGCTCGAAAACCGTCACGCGGTTTCCGGCACAGGAGAGCTGGTGAGCAGCGGTCAACCCGGCCGGGCCGGCCCCCACGACTGCAACGGCAGGGTGCGAAGACGATGCGGGTATCACGGGCGCCTGATAACTCGACGGCTCCACACGGTCAACGAGGAATCGCTTCAAAGCGCGGATCGCGATTGGTTCTCCTCCGGTCGTGCCGGCACGACAGACCTCCTCGCAGGGATGCGTGCAGACTCGCGCGCACACCGAGGGGAACGGGTTGGCCTGACGAATGACACGGTATGCTTCCTCGTATTCCCCCCGGCCGGTGTGGGCAACGTATCGCCATACCTCGGTACCAACAGGACAACCGTTCTGGCACGGCGCACCAACGAGCTCCCTGCAGGCGCCGGCAGGACAGTGCCGATCGTAGAGGTGGGCCTCGTACTCCTCGCGAAACCAGCGCAGGGTGCTCAGAACCGGGTTTGGGGCGGTCTGTCCGAGTCCGCACAGCGACGTCTTCCTGATGCTCTCGCCGAACTCGCCGAGCGCCACCATCCCCTGAAACCGCAGCAAGGCGTCGGTCTGATCCTCCTTGTGCCTCGGGCGCGTGATCGCCTGCAGCATCTCGAGCATTCGCCTGGTCCCCACGCGGCATGGTACGCACTTCCCGCAGCTCTCGTTCTGGATGAACTCCATGAAGAACTTCGCGAGATCCACCATGCAGGTGTTTTCGTCAAGGACAACCAGACCGCCGGATCCCATGATGGCGCCGAAACTCTTGAGAGCCTCGTAGTCACAGGGTATGCCCAGATGCTCGACGGGTATGCAGCCGCCCGAGGGCCCTCCAATCTGAACACCCTTGCACGATTTGCCGCCGATGATGCCCCCGCCGGTTCTGAACACGACGTCGTGGAGCGTCGTCCCCATGGGAACCTCTACGAGACCGGTGCGACGCACCATCCCTGAGAGCGCGAAGACCTTCGTCCCCTTCGATCCGTCTGTCCCAAGCGCCGCAAACGCCTCGGGGCCTATGCGCAGCAGAGTCGGCACGTTCGCGAGCGTCTCCACGTTGTTGATCACGGTCGGACAGCCGAACAGGCCCGTTTCGCTCGGATACGGTGGCCGCGGGCGAGGCATCCCGCGCCTGCCTTCAATGCTGTGGATGAGCGCGGTCTCCTCACCGCAGACGAAGGCGCCGGCTCCCATCTTGATCGAAACGTGCAGGCTGAATCCGCTGTCGAGGATATTCTCTCCGAGCAGTCCGTATTCGCGGGCGTCGTGCAGTGCGGTCCGAAGGTGTTCGATCGCAAGCGGATACTCGGCGCGGATGTAGATCACGGCCGTGGACGCACCGATCGCATACGCGGCAACGATCATCCCCTCGACGAGGCGATGCGGATCGCTCTCCGCCACGGCCCGGTCCATAAAGGCGCCGGGGTCTCCTTCGTCCGCATTGCAGACCAGGTACTTCTGCGCAGCTCTGGTATCCCGGGCCAACCTCCACTTTCGGGCCGTGGGGAATCCGGCTCCTCCGCGACCTCGAAGCCCGCTACGCTCCACCGTATCGATCACCTCGTCCGGTGTCCTCCCTTTCATGATACGGTACAGTCCGCTGTAGCCGCCGCGGGCGATGTACTCGTCAATGCTGGTCGGACTGATGATTCCGCAGTTGGCGAGCACCCATCGTCTCTGGAGGGCGAGAAAGGGATGGTCGCTCATCGCCGGTACTCCCGGCCACGGCGCCAGCCCCTGCGAGGGAAACTGCCCCAGCACGAGCTCCTCGGGCAGTCGCTCATGGAGCAGGGTCTCGAGCACTCGCGGGACCTTGTCGCTCGTCACCTCGCCCAGACTCACGCGGGCCCGGCCGGGCAGCTGGACGTCCACGATGGGTTCTTCCGAACACAGCCCGATGCAACCCACCTGCTCAACCGTCGCGTCGACCGAGCGGTCGCGCAGGTGTTCCCTCAGAGCGTCGAGGGTCTTGCCGGCTCCCGCGCCCAGCCCGCAGGTCCCGGTGCCCACGTAGATCACCGGCGCGGACACCCGTTCGCGCCGCAGCTCGGCAATGAGTCGGTCCGGCTCGTACGCCGGTGTGCGGAACGGTCCTGCGCTCAGCGCGCGCAGCAGCCCGGGATCAGCCTGTTCCGCAACGCTCCAGCACCTGCACGTCTCGTCGATGGCGGATTCGGAGATGCTCACGTCTGCTCCTCCCTGGCTTCATCCTCTGCACGGCACGCTTCGATGATCCGCATGAGCCTGACCGGAGTCACCCGGGCGTAGAACTCGCCGTTGATGTTCACGACGGGTGAGAGTCCGCAGGCGCCCATGCATGCGACGACTTCCAGGCTGAACGCACGGTCACGGGTGGTACGGCCGGGCTCGATCTCCAGCACCTTGCGCACCATATCGAGCACCTTGTCCGAACCTTTGACGTGGCACGCGGTACCCCGGCAGACCATGATGTGGTACCGACCCTTGGGTTCGAACCGGAACTGGTTGTAGAAGGTTGCCACGCCGTATACCTTGCTCGCGGGGAGGTTGAGCTTGCGGCCGATCGAGGCGATGGCGTCAGGCGACAGGTAACCGAGTTCCTCCTGCACTTCCTGGAGGATCGGTATCAGGCCATCGCGCGTGGAAGCGTGCCCGGCCAGAATCGCTTCTGTTGGTTTCATACGCTCGACTCCTCGTGCCTGACATGGCGGCCCTGCAGGCGTAGTAGGCGGCCCGTTCGAGGTACATCATCACGTCCATGTGCTCGACGTGCATCCCGTCAGGAACACGGAGCCCGACGGGTGCGCAGTTGAAGATGGCTTCGACGCCGGCGGCGATCAGCAGATCAGCCACATCCTGTGCCGCGGCTGCAGGTACGGCGATAATACCGACGCTGATCTGCTGCGCGGCCGCGATGCGCGACAGCTCGCTCGTCGGGTAGGTCCTGCAGCCGCTCACGACGCGATCTACTCGTTGCGGATTCGAGTCGAATGCGGCGACGATCGTGATACCCGGCACGCGGCCGGGCACATAGGAGAGCAGAGCGCGTCCGAGGTTCCCGATTCCAACGAGCACGGCGCGTTGCACGGCGCACGACTCGAGCAGCTCCACGGTCCTGCTGAGCAGATCCTCGACGGAGTACCCTCTCGCCGGGTTCCCCGCACAACCGATGGACATGAGGTCGCGTCTCACGGTGGCTGCAGTGGCATGGACGTAGTGCGCTATCTCGTAGGAAAAGGCGTAGGCGACGCCGTCGG
>SKQU01000229.1 GCA_007118855.1 Spirochaetaceae bacterium | reverse complement strand
GATCGCATCCCGCACCGGCTCGCCGTCGTCGTGAGGGGAGTCGGCGATCGTGACACGCGGGACCGCGATCACGTTCGAGACGGCCAGCTGCCGCTCCTCGCGGCCGACCAGCCCGACCAGCGCGATCCTGTACCGCGTCTCCTGATCCGGCAGGTTGATGTACCATCGGGCGTCGAGCAGCGTCACCGGTATGTCAAACCGCTGTTGCGCCGCTTCGAGCGGTACGTCCGAGTCCATGCTGTAGACACGCAGCACCAACCCCTGGAAATCCTCGTTGTGATGGAACGCGCTGCGGTCCGAGGCCCGCAGATCCCAGTAGGCGAACGCCCAGCTCGGGTCCCTGAGCATCAGCACGATCCGGGTCTCGTTGTACGATTCCGGCAGCTCGACCTCTTCGACCGCCCGATACTCCGACTCGCCGACCGCCTGGACATCGTACTTCGTCCGCTCCATCCGTATCGAGTGGCTGTCTCCCTGCCGATGCTCCGCCTGCCACTCCTCAGCGGCCTCGGCGACGATCTCCTCGAGCTCATCGCGCGTGACGTTCTCCGGCACCTCCGCTCCGTAGGTGTCTGCCAGACGAAGGAGCGCCTCGTATGATGCATCCGACAGGGTCCACCTGTTCACCTGTCAAACCATAGGGAGAGCTTCGATCCGTGTCAAGAATGGATCGATGCTACTCGGATGCCTCTTCGGTGCGCGACGAGATGTTCGTCGTGAACGTCGTCGCGTTTCCAGCGAGATCCCGGGCGATGATCGTGATCTCGATCGACCCGTGCGGCACCTCGATCGTCCCGAGCCGGTACAGCCCGTCCGCATTGTAGAGGGCTTGTGTGTTGATCGCGCCCGGCTCAACACGTGCGGCCTGCGGCTCAATCCTCATGCGATCCTTGGTCACGGCGAAGATCTCCTGTCCGCCGGCGACGAATCGCACCGAGTACGGCGCGAACCCGACCGCACCGGTCGCCGGCGCCGCCCGGTCCCAGATGCGCGCGACGATCTCATAGGGGCCCGGCAGAAGCTCGTGCAGAAGCCGCACGTCGAAGAGGACCTCGCCGTCGGCGGCATAGACCTCGAGTACCTGAGGTGCGCTCCGATCCGGCAGATCCGGCAGGAGCAGGAGCGGGTTGACGTACTCGCCGCTCTCGAGATCGATCACGTAAAGCCGCAGCGATCGCCGGTCGATCTGACCGCTCGACCCCACGGTCCCGATGCGCGTCGCGGGCCCGACAACCTGCCCGACCGCCGGCAGATAACCCGGCTCCAGATGGGCATACACCGATCGGAACGAGTTGTCGTGGTCGACCACGACGTATGAGCCGAGCGCCGAAGGCAGCCCGGAGTCTGACCCGTCGCGCCGGGCGACGACCGCCACCACGACTCCCGCCTCCACCGGGTACACACCGGGCTCACTGCCCTCTATCTGGACCCCACGGAGCACGAACCCGCCCGCCTCAGTCCCGAAGGTCGCATGCAGTGCCGGACCGGAGACGGGCCACTGCCACGCATGCAGCGTTGCCGCGAGGCCCGCCGTCAGCAGTGCCGCGCACCACAGTCGTGCTCGCAGACGCACTACCGGACCTCCATCCGTACGGCAAGCACTCGGTCATCCAGGCGGATCGTCATCAGGCCCGCATGGTCGATCCACTCGTGGTGCGCAATCGTCACCGAGGCAGCCGCCCACCGCGCGCTCGCAGCGACTCGACCCGCCCGGTCGGCCACCACGAGCGACGCGGGAGGGAGGAAGCCCCGCGCGGGATCCGGAAGCGCTCCGCTCGAGAGCACCGCGTACAGGGGGAGCCCTGAAAGCTCCACCGCCGCCCGCGCGGGATACGGGAGTGAGAGCTCGTACTCGAGCGAGCCGTCCGGCTCCAAACCCACGACCACCGGGTCAGGATAGTCCCGGCCGTAGAGCAGCCTGTGGTCGCTGAACAGCGCTACGAGGGCATCAGCGTTCGCCGCGCCGGAGATCGCCCGTCGCGCGAGCAGGTCCGCACGCCCGGAGGCGAGGTCGTACAGCGAGAGCACAAGGCCGCCGGTGTCCGTGTCGGGAGTCCGGTCGTCGGCCGCAGGCGCTGTCCCGGACAGGATCGCAAGTCGGTCCGGGGTCCCGCCGAGCGCGACGCGGTAGACAACCGGATGCTTCTGGGCACCAGGAGAACCGAGGTCGACGCGCGCACCGCTTTGGTCGATGACGATTGGTCCTCCGGCGAGAGGACCCAGGACGAGATGATCGGACGACGCATCCAGCGACAGCAGCGGCGCAGGCAGCTCCATCCGCCAGATCCGATCGCCTTCCAGGGTCCACTCCGACACCGCTCCCCCGGCGTCGGCAATCACCAGCAGGCGTCCGCCGGCGAAAACCGGATAGCCGGCGACCGGCACCGTGGACCGGTACGCGCCGTCGGGATGCTGGAGAACCAGTTGCGAGGGGGTCCGTGAGTGGTTCACGAATGCCGCATCGCAGAGCGCAACACCGTACGCGGTTCGTCCGCGATAGGCAATCGACCCCTCAGGGGTGAGATAGGCAAACCCACCGTCAAGGACCACGGGAATCAGCGCTTCAGAGCCGGTTGCGTCGAGGACAGGATCCTCAGCCGGAACGCTCGCCCAGAGCGCGCGCACGGTCAATTCGGGGCGCCCTCGCGCCGGATACGCTACGACCAGCGCGACGACGACGAGCAGGGCCGCAAGAGTGTGTCTCAAAGGCCGTGTGCGCTGCGAGATCCCCTTTTGCACGACAGCGAAAATGCTATACCATCGCGAGAACCGATGTCAACGAATGGGGACGGGCATTCGAGGAGAGCCGCATGGCCACAGAACACGGTGGAGTCGATGAGGGGGTGCGCGACGGACTGGTTGCGGCGGCGCGCGACGCGGCAGGAGCGAGCTACTCTCCCTACTCGAGGTTCCGCGTGGGCGCCGCGCTCCTGTGCGGCGACGGGACGATCGTGAAGGGCACCAACGTGGAGAATCGCTCATACGGGCTGACGATCTGCGCGGAGCGCTCCGCCGTCGCCACCGCGGTCACCGCCGGGCGCGTCGCCTTTCTCGCTGTTGCGATCTACGCACCCGACTCCGACTATCCGCTCTCGCCCTGCGGCGCGTGCCGACAGGTCATCAGCGAGTTCATGCCGCCGGACGCTCCGGTGATATGCGTCGACCGTGCCGGCAGATGCGCCACGTACTCACTCGCGGAGTTGCTTCCGCACGACGGACTGTACGAGCTGAAAGACAGACCTCTGGACTGATCTACGACCCGCGTCGCTGCTCGGCCCGTTTCTCCTCGTCGTCCATGCGGCTCTTCCAGACATCGGCCTTGCGTTTGACAACGTCGGCCTGTTCGGTCTCGCCGAGAATCGTATGCAGCCGCTTGAGGGCGAGCAGGTAGGTGATCGCGCGCTTGAAGTCGTCGATCCGTGAGTTAGCCAGCGTGTAGCGCTCGAGGTAGCGATCGGCTGAGCGCTGAAGCAGCTCCTTGACAAACCGCAGGTGTTCGACCCGCAGCTCGTACCCGGCAATCCGGGGATCGAGCTCGGCGATCAGGGTGCGGAGGTTGACGATGTTCTTCGCGACGGTCGCCAGGCGCCCTTCGAGCTCGACGAACGACCACCGCCACTTGGTGTTCGAACCGAAGTCGTCGGCAACCGACTGAATCGTGAAACCGACTTTCCTCATGAGCGCGTACCGCTGTGTCTCGGGCATCCGTTCGATCGCCTGCAACCGGTCCGAGTACTCGGAAAAGGGTGCGTCGATGTAGTCGCTGACCACTTCCTCGAGGAAGATGAGACTCTGATAACAGCAGCGGTGAGCCTCGCGGACGAAGCTGTCGTTCTTGACGCTGAGCATGCTCAGCGAGATGCGGTTGAGCAACAGATAGAGCGAGGCCATGTTCAGCCGACCGTCGGCAAGGGACATCCGCCTGTAGCCGGCCTGCGCCGTATCGCCGTCGATCGCGGCGAGTACCTGTTTTTCGCGTCGCTGCAGCCCCTCAATCTCCTGTTTGTACTCCTTGACCCGATCCGAGTACCGCTGTCTGGCTTCCTGGGAGATCTTGCCCATCCCTAGCCTCCCACCGTCGCGTTCTTTCGCAGGAGCTCCTCGGCGTGACTGCGCGATGCCGCACCGGTGCGATCCCCGGCGAGCATTCTCGCGATCTCGTCGACTCGGGCTTCGCCTGAGACAGGAGTCGCATCCGTCAGCGTTCTGCCGCCCTTCTCCTTCTTCTGCACCTGAATATGATTGTCGGCACGTGAGGCGATAGAGGCCAGATGGGTGATGCAGAGGATCTGACGCGTGCGCGCGAGTCCATGAAGATGCTCACCAACCGCAAGCGCGACCTCGCCGCCGATCCCGGCGTCCACTTCGTCGAAGACCATGCACCCGATCTGATCGTCTTCTGCAAGAGCGCTCTTGACCGCGAGCATGACACGTGACAGCTCACCGCCGGAGGCAATGGCCGCCAGCGGACGCAGGGGCTCCCCGGCATTGGGAGAAATGCGAAACTCGACCGAGTCGATTCCGTGGGGGCCGCAGCTCGCACGGCCGTTCGCTCCACGGCGCTGCTCGACCGCAACGACGAACCGAGTCCTTGGCATTCCCAGCACGACCACACTCTCGAGCACCCGGGCTGACAGCCTCTCGGCCGCCTGCTTGCGCGCGGCCGACAGTTGACCGGCGTGCTTGAGCAGTTCCTGTTCCCGCTGCCTTACCTCTGACCGCAGTTTCTCCTTGTCTTCCTCCCATGTCTCAAACCCTTCCACCTGCGCCTTCGCCTCCTCACAATAGGCGAGCACCTCTCCCACCGTCGATCCGTACTTCTTCTCCAGTCGATGGATCAGCGCGAGGCGGCTCTCCACCTGCTCGAGTCGCTCCGGGCTGAACTGAATGGAGCTCCGGTGGTCGCGAACGATCTCCGAGACGTCTTCGAGCTCGAAGAAGAGGTCCTCAAGACGCCGGCCGGCGTCGGCGAGTCGGTCGTCGATCGAAGCAACGTCATCCATAGCCGTACGGGCGTTGCGCAGCTGGGAAAGCGCGCCGCCGCGGTTCTCCGCCACCGCATCGTAGAGCTCATCGAGCGCCGCGAAGAGCTTCTCGTGCTGACTGAGCATGCGGCGTTCGCTGTCCAGGGTCTCCTCCTCATCCGGCGTCAACCCGGCTTCCTCGATCTCCCCAATCGCGAACTGCAGGATATCCATCTCCCGCAACCGCTGGCGCTCATTCGACTCCATGTGCTCGAACCGTTTTCGCAACGCCGAGAGCTCCGTGAACTGCCGTTGCAGGGTAGCGGCCGACTCTTCGAGACCGCCGAACCGGTCGAGCACGGTCCGGTGGCTATCCTCCGACAGGAGTGACTGATGCTCATGCTGGCCGTGAATGTCGAACACGAGGGCGGCGAGCTCTGAGAGCTCCTTGCGGGTGACCGGCGTCGACTGCACGTAGATCGCTCCGCGGCCGCTTCGCTTCACCGTGCGTCGGACGATCAGCACTCCCTCGTCGGCATCGATACCCCGTCCCTCCAACCAGGCCGTCGCATCGCGATTGCCGCCGATCTGGAAGGTCCCGGCAACCCTCGCCTCTTCGGTGCCGGATCGGATCGCTCCAGTCTCGCCCCGCGCGCCGTGCAGGAGGGAGAGCGAACCCACGAGTATCGACTTTCCGGCGCCGGTCTCTCCGGTGAGCACGTTCAGCCCATCAGAGAACCGCACGGTCAGCCGATCGATGAGTGCGTAGTTCTGGATGGAGAGCTCTTCAAGCATCTGCCCACCCCGGTTCCGGACCGCCGGACCAGTTGAGTTTGTTCCTGAGGACGTCGTAGAAAGAGCGCCGGCGGGCGCGAACGATCTGTGCGCACGAACGATGGCGACGAACGGTGACGATATCGTCTGCCTGCAGGGGGAGCACCAACTGCCCGTCGACCGTCATGAGGACCTCGGTGCGCTGCTGTTGCTCTACCCGCACCGAAATCGTCTCGTGCCCGGGCACGACGATAGGACGGTGAGAGAGCGTGAACGGGCAGATCGGGTTGATGATCAGCGCGTCCATGCGGGGATCGAGGATCGGCCCGCCGGCCGCGGCGCTGTGCGCCGTCGAGCCGGTAGGCGTGGCCACGATGATCCCGTCGGCCCGGTAATGGCCGAGATCCGCGCTCCCTACCCGTACTGAGAGCCGGATGATTTTGGCGATCCCGGCGGCGCTGATCACCGTGTCGTTGAGCCCGACGAAGGAGGCGGCGCAGGCGCTCTCGCGCTCGACGGAGACGTCCTGAAGGATCCTCTCGCCTACCTCGAGCCGGCCGGCCCGGTACTCGTCAAAGGCATCGCGCCACTCGTGCTCGGCGATCTCGGTCAGGAACCCGAATGCTCCCATGTTGATTCCGATGATAGGAATCGGCCGGCAGGCGAGGAATCGCGAAGCGAAGAGCACCGTTCCGTCGCCACCGAGCGAGAACGCGAGATCATAGTGGTCGCTCGGTGGCGAAGCCGGTTCTCCGGCGAACTCGAACAGCTCTGTACGGATCCCCTCCGCGGTCAGATCACGACGGATCGCCTCGGCCAGTTCACCTGCACGTCGTTTCTCGAGATTCGCGATGATGAGAACGCTCTGGACGGATCGGCTCAAGGGCGAGCTTCCTTTCGCATTCACTATACCTACGCCCCTAAGTGCTGTAAAGCTTCGAAACGGAAGGTCCTCACGGCAGCGTCGTCAGCACACGCTCTACTGTCGCCGCTTCCTTCGCCGTCATGGACGGGTAGAGCGGAAACCGGACACAACGCAGCAGGAGAGCCCGGGCAACAGGCAGATCGCCGAGTACGACCGGGCCTTCGGCGTGCGTCTCGTCGGCGGTCGTCTCGGACCCGGAATGCGAGTCGCGGCTCGACGCGACCTGTGCGATGCGCTCCACTATGGTCGCCCCAAAGGCGAGATCGGCCTCCACCCCCTTCTTGCGCGCGTAGGTGATGATCTCCGGAACGCTCTCCTCGACGAGCACCGGAAAAGTGAGGTGAACGTTCTGCGATTCCCCGGGCTGCAGCGGGGTACGGTGACGTCCGCGCATGATCGCGCGCGAGAAGGCGCTCGCGATCTCCGCGCGACGGGCCACGAAACCCTCGATCTCCCTGATCTGCGTGAGCCCGAGGGCGGCGTTCATATCCGGAAGCAGCGCATCAAGGGGGAGCGCCTCTGCCGCCCGACGAAGCGCGGCCCGGTCGTTCCGCCCGGCGGCAAGG
>SKQU01000372.1 GCA_007118855.1 Spirochaetaceae bacterium | reverse complement strand
CGATTCGTCGGGATCCGTAATGCTCATCTGAAACTGATTCTGCATTACTACCTCTTCGGCATTCGAGTAGATCTGAGCTCCCACCGACGGACGGTATCCCGTACCAAGCGCGAGGAAATCCGCGACCGTCAGACGAATCTCTCGCCCGTCTTCAATCAGGTAATTCACGCCCTCGTAGCCTTGAAGACGCTCTTCGCTCGTCGCCGGATCATTGAGCCACTCGAGCGCCCGCATCGTCCGGCGAATCGCCTCCTCGCTCATGTGAGCAGCGAATACGTAGCCCGGCCGACGATAGTCGGTGGTCGTCAGGAAACCCTCGTAGTCCGGATGCCTGAGCATGGGCAGGTACTCCAGGCGTACGTCGGTGACGCCGGCATTGTAGAGCACGGTGAAGCGACGCCCGGCCCAATGGACGCCGTGGTACCATGACCCGATCAAGTCGCCGGTGATCTTCCCCATCCAGACCTGGTTCGTGTTGATAAAGGTCTCCGGGTCAAGCAGCCCCTCCGCGTAGAGGTCGCGGAGCCACGCGATCGCGGACTTCATCGCCGGCTGTACCGCGCTGTACTGCAGCTTGCCGTCGTAGATGTCAAACTGGGGGAATCCCTCGACCATCGCAATACCAAACGGCGCGAACAGGTGATCCATCCAGCGGCCTCCCTCGCGGCCGGAGGTGGGTATCTCATTGTTCGTGTTGCCGTCGCCGTTCGCGTCCTGGTCGCGGAACGCCCTGAGTACGGTCACGTACTCGTCCACGGTCGTGGGCACCGGGAGTCCAACGCGATCGAGCCAGTCGCCGCGGATCATGCCACCGAGCGGTGTGAACTGGACTGAAGGCAAGACGTAGATTGATTCACCGTCCGGGCTCAAGGACTGGATGAAGTTCCAGATCTCCGTGGGAACATTGCTGTAGTAGACCGGCATCTCCTCCCGTACCAGACTGGTAAGGTCGGCCACCGCACCGTTGTCGATGAGCTCTCCCTCAATGCCACCCCAGGGCATGAAGACATCCGGAAGATCGCCGGCGGCGATGCGCAGCCGCAGCTGCTGCAGATAATCAGTACCGCCGTTCCACGGGACCATCGGCGTCTCCCAGACGATCCCGAACCGCTCGGCGAAGTCTACCGACTGCGGATGGTTCGCATCCATGATGCCGAACTGGTTGTTCTCTTCCCAGTATTCAATAGCGATGACGCCGTCAGCCGGTGCCGTGCGCTGCTGGGTCCCGGCCGCGAACGCCAACGCCGCGGTCAGCAGCAGTAGTACGAGCACGAGGCCAGTCATTCGTGTGAGTTGCCTTTTCATGGGCATACCTCCTGACAATTTCTCCAGAGGGTCAACGACCCTCCTGTCAACCTTTCACAGATCCCAGAAGCGCTCCCTTGACGAAGTGGCGCTGCAGGAAGGGATAGAGCATCAAAATTGGGAGTGTCGCGAAGATCGTGACCGCGGCCTCGATGGTCCTGCGATTCAGGTCCATTGTTCCGCGACCCCCCACCTCCCCCGGCGCGTCCTGGAGCGCGGCGCTCTGCGCGATGAACTGACGAAGACGTATCTGGATTGGCATCAGGTTGGCGTCGCGCAGGAACATCAGCGGGTGGAGGAACATGTTCCAGTAGTTGACGGCGAAGAAGAGCCCGAGCGTCGCGAACACCGGCTTGGACAGCGGAACGATGATGCGAATCAGTATATGGAGGTGGTTTGCCCCCTCAATGAGCGCGGCCTCTTCCAGCTCGTCCGGCAGACCCTGGAAGAAGGTCCGCATGATGATCAGGTTGAACTCCGTGATCAGGTGCGTGACGATCAGCACGTGGATGTTGTTCATCAGTCCGTACGATCGAATCGCGAGGAAGTACGGTATCAGTGGATAGCGGATCACAAGCGAGGCCACCACCATCAGGCTGAGCGCCTTCCGCGGCGTGAAATACGACCGGCTCAGCGGATACGCGAACAGCGCCGTGAAGCTCAGACTGGCCACCACGCCGACGACCGTCACGTAGACCGAGTTCAGAAACGAGCGGTGCAGCATCCGGTCGCCTACGACATACCTCCACCCGGTCGTCTGAAAACCAACGGGCCACAGGTAGACCCGACCGGCTTCCGCGGCCGGACCGGCGCTGACCGAAACCGCAAGCGTGTGCACCAGCGGGTAGAGCATGATCAAGGCGAGCAGGGAAAGCAGAACCTCGTTCAGGGTGAGGAAGAACCGTTCAGTTCGCGAGTCTCTCAGGAGCTGGCTCACCACAAGCCTCCGCCCTGCTTTCGCATCAGCTGGTTCACCATCCAGACCAGGACAAAGGCGACGACGGCCTGGAACAGACCAATGGCCGTTGTCACGCTGTACTGGCCTTCGGTGAGGCCCACGCGGTAGACGTAGGTGTCGAATACGTCACCTACACCGTAGGTCAACGGCGTCAGGAAGTTGTAGATCCGGTCGAAGCCGAAGTTCATCAAGTTTCCGACCCGCAGGAGTAACAGCACCATGGCCGTGGGCAGGATACTGGGGAAGGTAATCCGCACGACGCGTTGAAAGCGATTTGCGCCGTCGATCATGGCTGCTTCATAGAGTTGCGGGTCTATCCCGGCAATGGCCGCGAGGTAGACGATCGTACCGTATCCGCTGTTTCGGTAGAGGCCGGAGAGGACGATCATCGGCCGGAAGAACCATGACCGCTGCACGAGCAGCGTCCGCTCGCCGCCGAAGGCGACGATGATCTGGTTCACGATCCCGTTCAGGCTCAGCAGCTGGAAGAAGAGCGCGGCGATCATGACCCACGAGAAGAAGTACGGGAGGTAGAGGACCGTCTGGAGGCCTCGTTTGTGCCCCAGAGAGCGAACCTCGTTCATCGCAAGCGCCAGGAGAATGGGGGCAGGGAATCCGATGAGGATGTCCTGCAGCGCGATCAGCATAGAGTTGTAGAAGACCCGGTAGAAATCCTGGTACTGAAAGAGATAGGCAAAGTGCTTGAACCCGACCCACTCGCTCGCCAGGAATCCTCTGAAGATGTTGAAATCCTGGAAGGCGATCAGGATCCCCCCAATGGGGATTGCCCGGAACAGCACGAACCAGACGATCCCGGGGATCACCATCAGGTAGAGCAGGCGATGCTTGCGCATCGTCGTTCTGCGCTTCGTTCGTATACGGCCCTTGCGAACAAGTGCCGGCGGTACTGTCGTGGTACCCACGTTCGTTGCCATCAATAACAGCGTAGACGGTTTTGGGTACAGCGCAACAACGAATTGGTTACATCGGGTGCAGATGGTGACAATTACCGGGCACCAAAAGGTTACCCTGGAGCAATTCGTCAGGATTCCTGCCGTTTCAGGCGGACCACCGACGGATTGATGCCGTATGCTTGCCGGAACGCCCGCGTGAACGTCGCCTGGGAGGCGTAACCGGCGGACTTTGCGACGTTCCGGAGTGACAGATCGGACTCGTGCAGGAGCTTTCTCGCGTGCTCGAGTCTGAGACTCTGCACGTACGAGTGGTAGTTCACTCGAAGCTGTTCCTTGAAGAATCGTGACAGATTCTTGTCGTTGACTTTGAAATGCTCGGCAACCGCCACCAGAGAGAGGTTGGGATCTGTGAAATGTGCCTCCAGGTAGGCCGCAACGTCGGTCTCACGAAGTCCGGAGTAGCGGTTCCGGTTCGCTTCGCGAAACACATCCATCGCATCAGCACAGAGCCTGCGAAAGGACTCAAGAAACCGGTCCCACTCGGAAGGCAGATACTCCTGCGCCACGAAGTCGGTCAGCGTCTCCTGCACCGCAGGTGCAATCGTGCGCGCTGAAGTGAGCATCTTGATAGCGGTTCCTTTCAGCTCATGCATGAGCACGGATACCATCATCGGTCGCACCGACCGGTTGACCGTGTTCTCCTCGTCAAGCGTGTGGAGCACCTTGTGAAGAGTCTGTTCATCGCCTGACCGCACCGCGTTCAGGAGGCGTATTTCCAGATCTATGGGGTAGTAGTGATTCGAGGAGTCCTGCACCAGAACCGCGAACTCCATGAACGCATCGGTCGCGTCAGCGGGGACCTGTGCGAGGCTCGCAATCGCCTGGTCGTACGAGTTCCGTAGCCGCGACGGACGGGTAACCGGGATCCCGACACCCAGGTAGATATCCCCATCCGCCGCACCCTTGAGCTCTTCGTACGCAGATCGCAGTTGCTCGATGAACCGGGAGTAGTAGATACCCTTGTCGCGCTCTCGCGAGCCGTGAACACAGGCGATCCGATCCGAGCCCTGCAGGAGGTAGTAGAGGTTCCCGTCGACATGCTTCTCGAGAATCTCGCCTATCACCCTGGTCTTGACGAGATACTCATCGTAGAAGTCTCGAGCAACGCGCTCCGCCATAGGTGAGAGCGTGATAACGAAGCAGCAGTGACAGGCACCGAGCTCGATGCCCCCGTCGGTCAGCAGCGTGGTCAGCTCAGCGTCATTCATCCGGATGCCGTCGATGAGACTCTCGATCAGGAGCGCGTTGATGACCGGCCGCTGTCGATCCACTTCGCTCTGCAGCAGGCTTCTCTCACCGACGAGGCCATCGACGGCATCCTGGAGGTAGCGAAGCCCCGTGGTCGTGGCTCTCGCCCCGTCGTTCGTCACGGTCTCGAGCGCCTGCATCATGGCACGCACAGGTCGCGCATTACGGGCACTGACAAAGGCAACAAGCGCAGTGTTGAAAACCACCAGCACGATGACGGTGAGGAGTGTCGCATAACGAACGTACGCGGTCCGTTGCTGAATGTTCCGCGGGCTCAGGAACGCGTCAATGCTCACGAATCCATTCGGCGCCAATACGCTGCGCACTGTCGCCGAATCACGGTCCAGTCCTTCGTGGATGCGCTCCAGGCGACCCACTGCCTGGGCGACGTCGAAGCCGGGAGCTGACCGGTGGCCGGTATGGATGACAGCGCCGCGTGCATCCCGCAGGACAAAGACACCACCGGCGTCGGCTTCGATCCCGGCGAGTGCCCGATCGATCTCCTGGCGATCGATCACGAACACGAGAATTCCGAGCGCCGCAGTGACCGGACGAAAGCTATGAAGCAGCAGGAGATCATCGTCCGGTACCGGCGTCGGCCCTGAGTGTACGAATCCGGCGCTCCAGTGGAAGTCGTACGTCGTCGTGTCGAGTCCGGCGAGGAACTCTTCGGCCGTCAGGGCAGGGGTTTCCAGACCGAACCGGAAGAGCGAATCGATGGAGTACCGACCGCTGCTGCTCAGGACGGTATTGTTTCTGGGGAGGATCAGGTAGAAGTCGCGCACGAACCGATTGTGCGCGACGGTCGCGAGCGCGGCGTCGCCGACACCTATGTCGAGCAACGCGGCCAGGGTCTCGCGAGTGCCGGGGTAGACGGTGCCTGCATGCCGCACGAGGTCCGAATTGAGGCTTGCCTGAGTAGCAACGAACTGCACGTCACGATAGACCGACTCAATGCCGCGACCGACCTCTTCCAGCACATAGTCGATCTGCGACTCGGTGTACTGCTTCGCGAGCTCGGTCGTCCGTGCATAGAAGAGAGAGCCCAGTATCACCGGCACAATGAGCCCGACCGCGTAGGAGAGGTAGAACGGCAGCAGGTTCCGGCGCTGGGTCACTGGCGGTAGTATACCATGGCTTCAGCCGCCACGGCTTCGGAACCGCTCGCGCAGGCTACTTCTCTGTCGCCTGCATGAGGGCCGATCGCGCCGGAACGGTGACGGGCGTTCCTTCCAGGCTGATCTGTGCGGCTTCTCTGGAGAAGTTTGCCGCGACGAGGTACCTGAGCCCGTCGGCTCCGCGCACACGCACCGCGCGTACTCCTTCAGAGTCCCAGGCGACGGTCGCGGTCTCGAGTGCCGAGGTCTCAACGGCATCGGAACCGGCGAGGACCGCGCAACACAGGTCAACGAGCACCTCTCCCGGGCCGACTCGCCTGACGCCGCGGTGGACACCGGAGCACAGCTCGTCCACGCGCAATGACGCGTACGCCCCCCCGCGTGACGCGGCCGAGCGGTCGATGCACAGGCCGTCGTCTCCCCGGATGAGCACGACCCCCAGGACACCGTCTATACAGACCCATTGGCCCTCGACTTCGCGCAGCTCGTCGCGCTCTATGGCGGCATCAAGGCTCGAGTCTCCGGCCGCCGACGAAACGGTCCGCACCCCTGCGTTGAACAGGTCGTTCGGGATGTTCAGGTGCAGCCCCTTGACCTCCGCCACGTAGCCGGTCCGGTCGGTGGCGCACACCACGCGCTGGAAGACGACGCAGGTACGGTCGTCCGGCAGCGCGGCGAACGCAACCTGCGTGATCGCCTGGTCCGTGCAGCGTGCTCCTTCGTCTATGCCGACGTCGACTCCCTCCATGATCTCACCGCAGGTCACGAACCCTCCGGCTACGGGAGTCACGGTGGCATGCAGCAACCGGCGGTGCGCGGTCCCGCTCCTGTCCGTGTCGCCCAGGAACCGGATGACCGGGCACAGGTTGCGCGACCATTCGGCGAGCGAGCTGTCCCCGGGAGGCAGGCACAGCCCCTGCCCCAGTTCCCGCGCACGCCACGAGTACGACGCGAACCGCCGGGGCGAGCGCGTCATGACCGCGCCGTGCTCCTCTTCGAACCAATCGCCCGCGACCGCCTCCTCGAAGGGCACACTCGCCGCCGGGGGCACGTCGACCAGGGGCAGGTAGTTGATGAGCATCGCAAGCGCGACGGCGCGGTCTGATTCGAGGCGGGTGTAGTAGTGCGGATTGCCTTCGCGAAGCGACGCCACGCGCCTCCGGTAGAAGGACCCGTCACCGTTCGAATCGGCCTCACGGCGCACGAGCGCGAGTTGTCGTCCGGCGAGCTCGAGCGCGTGCTCGTCGCCAAAGCGGTCAGCCGCGTAGAGCAGCGCGGGGAACAGATACTCCTGGCAGTACGCGTACCGGACCCGCGAATCACCGCCTATCCGCGCAAGCCGCCCGTCCGCGAAGACCATGCGCTTCAGCACGTCCCAGAGGTCGCGCTGATGGTGGTCAAGGGACTCCGGCCTGCCGAAGCGCGCCTTCTTCGCGTCAAAGTGCAGGATTGCTGCGTTGCTCGCGCAGATCGCCATGTACCCGACGTTCAGGTACCCGTGGTGGTCGAGCGCGTAGTTGGGGAAGAAGTTCGCTCCGCGGTACCGGTCCGAGACAGGTCGCCCGGCCACGACGGTACCGTCACGAGCATCGCGCTCGATTGACACGCCGTTGATGAGGTAGTCGTGCGCGAGCTGTCTCCACGCGCTCGCGTTCGG
>SKQU01000347.1 GCA_007118855.1 Spirochaetaceae bacterium | reverse complement strand
CGTCGAGGCGGCCGCCCGGGCCCTGGAGGCCCGGGAGGAGGGTGTCGTCGAGTGGTGGCGAGTGGATGAGCCGGTGACCGCGCCTGAAGCGGAAGCGGAGCTCCAGACCCTGGAGAACGACGCCGAAGACGAGACGATCGACGGCGCCGACGTCGAGTGAGTTCGAGGCCGGTGGCGGCGAGGGGGATCGCATGAGGGTGGCGGTGATATTCGTTCCGCAGGCAAAGCGTGAGAAGCTGCTCGAGATCTCCAAGGCACTCGCCACGGGCATCCAGTCACAGGGGCATCACGTCGACATCGTTGACGCGAGTCGCGATGTCAATACCAAGTTGACGATCTACGAGTACGTGGCCGTTGGCACCGAAGTCGTGTCGCTGTTCGGCGGCAAGATTCCGAACAAGGTCTCGGAGTTTCTGCGCGGCTCCGGTACGGTCGTCGGCAAGCGGTCGTTCGCGTTCGTCACGAAGAAGGCGATCGGCGCGGAAAGAGGGCTGCAGCGCCTGATGAAGCAGATGGAGAGCGAAGGCATGTTTCTGAAGTTCTCGGATGTGCTGAGCTCGACTGCGGAGGCAACCGAGATCGGAAAGCGGTTGAAGATCAGTTGAAGAGCTACTACCAGATTCTCGACGTCGAGGCGACCTCGACGTCGGAACAGATCAAACGGGCGTTTCGCCGGCGCGCGAAGGAGCTCCATCCGGATGTGAATCGCGATCTCGGCGACACCGTCGAGGATATGCAGCGTCTCATCCGGGCGTACGAGACACTGATCGACCCCATGCGGCGCGAAGAGTACGACCGGAGGATGATGATTCTCCGCCCGGAAGTGCGCTTCGACTATCGCGACTTTCTCCGCAGCCGGCCGGAGGACAACGAGTTCCAGTCCAGGCTCGTATTCTACGATCTGCTGCATCGCAACGAGGACGAGGCGCTCGAGCTGTACGACCGGCTGTGCGGACGCGACGGGTTCGATCTGCGCGCCCATCTCGACCGCGAGGACTACATGGATTGCGCCTACCTCCTCGCCGAGGAGTATGAGCGGCGCGGAGAGTACGATCGGGCGTTTCGCCTGCTCACCTCTATCATCGACTTCGAGCTCGAGAAACCGTACTTCCGCCACTTCTTCGCGGAGGTCACCGAGAAGCTCCGGACGCTCGTCTGTTTCAGGATGCCGGTGGCCATGCATGCCGAAGATGTGATCGTGCGAATAGACGAAGTCCTGACGCTCGATCTCGGGCACAAGGAGCTCGCCTTCTTCCTGAAGAAGGGTGCCGAGCTCTACGCGGACATCGGGGACGCGGCAACGGCGAACGCCTACCTCAAGCGGGGCCTCGAGCTCGACGGCAAACTGCCGGGTACCAAGAAGCTGCGCGATCGGCTCGCGAGCCTGCATCCGGTGTGAAAACTGTGCTATGATATTGGGAGAACTATGATCTATACCAGGTTTGCCCGGCGAGCCGGTCGTATGGCTGCCGCAGCAGCGGCGCTCGTGCTCGCCCTTACCGCTTCGGCGACGGCGCCGGCACAGGTGCTCGACCGGCCCGTGGCGGTCGTTCGACTCGTCGAAACGGTCAACATAGGACGGCGCGAGGTTGATGCCCAGATCGCCATCTTCGAGCAGCAGATGGGCCGGGCGCTTCAGCCGGCGGAAAAACAGCAGATCCTCGAAGCGCTCATCAACGACGAGCTTCTGCTCCAGGCGGCGAAGCGTGCCGGGGTCCGGGCTACCCAGGAAGAGATCCGGAACTACCTCACGGTGCAGCGCCAGCAGTTGAGCCAGGCGCTCGGGACGGCGCTGAGCGAGGATCAGTTCCGCGCTGAAGTCGAACGACAGACGGGTCGTCCGTGGCACGATTTTCTCGAGGATGTGACCGACGAGCTGGTCAAACTCAAGTTCGTGCGGCAGCGGGAAGCCGGTCTGTTCGCCGGCGTGACGAATGTGACCGAGGCGGAGATTCGATCGTTCTACGAGGAGCAGGCAACGTCGTTCACGAATCCGGCGATGGTCAGCTTCCGTCACGTCTACGTCGATCTGCGCGGGAAGAGTGATCAGGAGCGGCAGGAGGCTCGCACGGCGCTCGAAGCGTACCGCAGGCAGATTCGAGGCGGCGCGCTCACCTTCGAGCAGCTCGAGCGCCGCGCGCTTGATGACGCGGCGATCAGTGCCGACAACTTCGGCTACCTGATGCGAAACGACCCGCGCGCCCAGCAGCTGCTCGGCAGGTCCTTCATCGACACGCTGTTCGGCCTCAGCGAAGGCGAGATCGCCGGTGTCATTGAATCCAGCGTCGCGCTGCATATCGTGCTGGTGACCGACCGGCGATCCGCCCGGATTCTCGGTCTCGATGACCCCGTGCTCCCGGGACAGAACGTGACCGTGCGCCAGCAGATACGGAACCTGCTCGCGTCTCAGAAGGAACAGGAGGCTCTGGGGCAGGCGGTTGACAAGATTGTCGCAGAGCTGCGCGAAGACGCGGAGATCACCGTCTTCGAATCGAATCTGCCCTGGTAGACGGATATGGCGTCCCGGCGCAAAGCACGCATCTACGCAATGCAGGCGCTCTACAGCTGGGACGTCGCGGATCCGTCGCTCGAGGAGCTGCTTGATTTCGCCTGGCTCGATCCGCATCCCGGTCTGGATGAAACGCTCGCCTTCAGTCGCCTGCTCGTCAGCGGGGCGATCGAGCACATCGAAGAGGTGGACGCGCTCATACGCGACCACCTGGATCACTGGAAGATAGAGCGGCTTGCGAAGGTCGACCTCGCGATCCTGCGCCTGGGGACCTACTCGCTCGTGCACCAGCGGGATATCCCCGCGTCAATCACCATCGACGAGGCTATTGACCTTGCCCGGGAGTTCGGATCCGACGAGTCCTACCGCTTCGTCAACGGTGTTCTCGACGCTATCCGCAAGGACTGCGCGGGATGACGGTGCGTTCGCGTCACGTCGTCTTCCTCGCTGCGGCCGTTGTCATGCTCGCCGCCGTCGTCGTAGCGATCGTCTCTGGGCTCACCCTGCGCCGGACACGTCGGGACTTCACCTTCGGGCTGGAAGAACTGGACATTCTGATTGCCGACGGTTTCTACGAAGAGGCCGACGCCATGCTCCCCTGGCTCGCCGAGCGCGCACAGACCGCCGGCGAGGGGCTGCGCATCGTGAAGCGCGCCCATGCGCTCTTCAACCGAAGCGGGTCAGCCCGCGGAATGGACGCGGCGGCGCGACGGTTGCTGCACGAATTTCCGGCGAACCCGACGATCCGTTCGGTCGCGGTCTACACCGCCGTGCGGGCCGGGCACCGGACCGAAGCGCTCGCAATGGCCTCCGGAGAGCTCGGAGAGGCTGCGCCCGTCGTCTACGCATGGGCCCTGCTCAAGAACCGCGACTCTCCGCCTGCGATCCCGGCGATCGACCAACCGGAACGCGAGGATGACGAGATGCTCCTTGCGCGGCTCGGTTCTTCGAGCTCGGCAGCGGAGTATGAGCGTGCGTGGCGTCTGACCGGTGACGAGCGCTACGCGCTCGGCGCGGTTCTGCTGCTGCTGCTCGAGGACCCTGAGGCTGCACTCGAGCTCGCGCTTGGGGCGGGTCTGCGCCGCGACCGGCCGCTCCTCGTCGCCGATCTGCTCTGCGACCGGGGTCGATTCGACGAGGCGATTTCGCTTCTGTCGGGGCTCGCGTCGACGGAACCCGACGTCCTGATGCGCCTCGCGGAGGCGCACTATCACGCCGGGGACGACGAGGAAGCGATGCGGATCTACCGGAAACTCGTTGACGAGGGCGCGCGGCCGGGAGCAGCCGCACCGCCGCACGAGGCGTACATCAACCTCGCGCATCTGGAGGCGCTTCATCCGGAGTCGGCTGCAGCTGGTCGGCCGTTCGAGCTGCTCGAGCGGGCGATGGAACGCTACCCGGAGTCATGGCCGCTCGCGCGGGCAGTCGCCCTCGCGCGGTCGGCGGCCGGATCCGATCCGCCGCAGCTCACCCCGTGGTTCGCGACCGCGCACGAGGCCGAGGCGCGGCTGCTTGCGCTGCAGCTCGAGGAGGACCCGGATCGCCGGGGCTACGAGGCGGACCTGTGGATGCTTCTCGAACGGTTCCCCGGCGAGGATGCCTTTCGCTACGCGGCATGGTACTTCACCACGCGTGAGAAGCCGCAGGAGGTCGATCGGGTGCTGCAATGGGCTGCTGCCGTGCGTGACGAGGGGGAAGGCGAACCTGCCTGGAGCCGGTTCTTCCGCGGTCTTTCGGCGGCTCGTGCCGATCGGTGGCAGGAAGCCGCCGGGCACTTCACCGCGAGCTTCGTGCGCTCGCCTTCGTGGCAGTCTGCCCTGAACGCCGCGATCGCCCTGCTTCGCACCGGCAGCAGCGACGAAGCACGGACCCGGCTCGACAATGCGCTTCTGCTCGCGAGGTACGGCAAGGGTGAGGCGCGCGACGGCGTCTTCCTCACGGCCGCCCGCCTGGAGTCGGGCCCGGCGGAACGGCGTCGGCTCGTCGACGAGGCCCTGGCGATCCGGCCAGCATCGCCCGAGGCGCTCCTGCTGCGGGCGCAGTTCGGCACCGGGACCCGCGGTCAGCTTGAAAACGCAGGGGCGAGATAGTACCTTGCACCGGACGAGTCGCGCGTGAAACTGAAGAACCTCAAGCAGATCCAGCACATACGTGAATCCGGTATCGTGCTCGCCAGGACCCTTCGCCGACTCGGTGAGATGGTGGAGCCGGGTCTGCCGCTCGTCGAGCTCGACGCTCAGTGCCGTTCACTGCTGAAGGCTGCCGGGGCGAGGCCCGCATTCCTCGGCTATATGGGTTTCCCAGCCTCGCTGTGCGTCTCGGTCAACGAGGAAGTCATCCATGGAATACCGACGAGGCGTACGCTTCGCGAGGGAGACGTCGTGAGCCTGGACCTCGGCGTCGACCTCGACGGGTTCATCAGCGATGCTGCGGCCACCTTCCCGGTCGGGCAGGTGGCCCCGGAGGTGGAGAAGCTGCTGCGCACGACACGCGAGGCGCTCGAGCGCGGGATAGCGGCGGCGCGCGCAGGCGGACGGATTCAGGACATCTCCGGCGCGATTTTCGATCACGTATCGGCCGAAGGCTACGGGGTGGTGCGCCCCTACTGCGGGCACGGCGTCGGCTTCGCGGTCCATGAGGACCCTCAGGTGCCCAACTACGTCTCCCGGGGACCTAACCCGCGCCTGAAACCGGGACTCGTGCTCGCCATTGAGCCGATGATCAACCTCGGCGGAGACGACGTTGATGTGCTCGAAGACGACTGGACCGTGGTGACCGCCGACCGGTCGGTCTCCGCGCATTACGAGCACACCATCGCGATTCTCGAGGATCGGGTCGAGGTCATGACCCGTGCCGAAGAATCAGTGGAGGTCGCATGACACCAACGCGAAGGGCCGGCGGACCACCGGCCTGGGCTCTGATCAACATCGTTCTGACGACCGTGACGCTCATCATCGTCACCGCGCTGCTGCTCGGCGCCTGTTCGACCGGCGAGCCGGGGATCGTTCGCTCGGGCAACCCGACACCCCCGCCCGTCTCAACCGACGGGCTTCGCTCGCTGCAGAGCTCGTTCCGCTCGATCGCCGAGACGGTGCTCCCGAGCGTCGTTCGCATTGACGTTCGCTCGCGGCTCGCGGCGTCCGGCGGCTTGCCCTTCGACCGGTTCGGACAACCGGACGAGGAGGAGCCGGGCAGGCGCGAGTTCGAGTCGGAAGGGCTCGGCTCAGGAGTCATCGTCAGTCGTGACGGGCAGACCCACTACGTCCTGACGAACGATCATGTCGTCGCGGACGCCGACGCTATTACCGTCGTGCTCGACGACGGAACGGAGTTTGACGCGGATCTGGTCGGCCGCGACCGGCGAAAGGACCTCGCGATGGTTTCGTTCGGCAGCCGGCGCCCCATTCCGGTCGCGCGGCTCGGCGACTCGGACTCCTTGCGCGTGGGCGACTGGGTCGTGGCGATAGGCAGTCCGTTCGGGTACCAGAACACGGTGACTGCCGGGATCGTGAGCGCGGTGGGCCGGTCGGGCTCGATGGTCGGAAATATCAGCGACTTCATCCAGACCGACGCCTCGATCAACCGGGGCAATTCCGGCGGCGCGCTGGTCAACCTCGACGGCGAGGTCGTGGGGATCAACACGTGGATAACGAGCGCGACCGGCGTGAGCGCGGGGCTCGGGTTCGCGATTCCGGTCAACAACACGATCCGATCGATCGAGGTCTTCCTTCGCGGCGCGGAGGTCCGTTACGGTTGGCTCGGCGTTTCCATCCAGTCGGTCGACCGGGCGCAGGTCGAAGCTCTCGGACTGCCCGGCCGCCGCGGAGCGCTCGTCGACAGCGTGTTCGCGGACTCCCCTGCGCAGGGAGACATCCTGCCCGGTGACTTCGTCACGGCGATCGACGGGGTGCGGATCAGCGATTCCGATCAGATGATCCTGATCGTGGGCGAGCTGCCCGTCGGGTCGCGGCCGGTCTTCACCGTGGTCAGGCAGGGGGAGGAGCTCGAGGTGCAGGTCACGATCGCCGAGCGCCGATCCGAGGCTTCGATCCGCCAGCAGAGCCGCGGCCTGTGGCCCGGTATGAGTGTGTACCCCATCACCGCCGAGCTTGCCGCCCGGCTGACGCTGTCCGACGATGCGGGCGTCGTGGTCGCGCGGGTTGACCAGGGTACGCCCGCGGACCTCGGCGGGCTGGCGGCGTACGACGTAATCAGGTCGATCAACGGGAGCCCCGTGGTCTCACCACTGGACTACTACGCGAGAATCGTTGAAGATGCGCAGACACTGGACATCGTCGTCCTTCGCGGCGGCGACGAACGGCAGCTTACGGTGGTGCGATAGTGCTGAAAGAGTTCCTTGAACCGACGCTCGTTCGTGACAACGCGCTCAAACTGGCAAGGCGGATTCATGCGGACGGATTCGTCCCGGACGTCATCTACGTGAGCCTTCGCGGCGGGGCCTACCTGGGAAACGTACTGAGCGAGTACTTCAAGGTCGTCAGGCGCGCGGAACGGCCGGTGTTCTACGCCGCCGTCGTCGCACGGTCGTATACGGATATCCATACGAACGACCGTGTCATGGTCGACGGCTGGACCTACAGTCCGGAGTACCTGCGAAGCGGAGACCGCATTCTGCTGGTCGACGACATCTTCGATTCGGGCCACACGGTCAACCATCTGGTGGAGATCTTCCTCGAGAAGGGCATTCCCCGCGACGACATCAGGGTGGCGGTCCATGACTACAAGATCCGGTCATTCTCGCCGGAGAGACTGCCCATCCAGCCCGACTACTGGTGCCGCCGGCACGTGGTCGAACGTCCCGAAGAGGACACGTGGATCCACTACCTGAGCCATGAGCTCGTCGGGCTGACCGCGGCCGAGGTCGACGAGAACTACCGCGACCCCGAAGCCGCTCAGGCGATCAGGGACATCCTCCGGTAGGCCCGGTCGCTACTCGCGCACCCACTGATACGGACCGGACACGGACGAGAGCGTTCTCCACAGCCCTTTCTGGACGGTGCCGACGAACAGCAGATGGCCGTCCCACCTCGCCGGCCCGTCGGCGGTCTCCACCGGAAAACCCGAGACCGCGTCGGGATCGACAAAGAGGCTCACGATCGCCGAGGATGCGAGCCCGCTTCCCTGGTAGTTCGACCCGGTGACCTGGGGCGGCGAGACCGGAGTGTTCGCGTCGACCTCGCCCGCGACCCCCACGACACGCAACCCGTACCCTCCGGTACCCACGATGATGATCGTCTGCCCACCGCGGGGGACCCCTGCGAAGACCGTGAAGGGAATCGCCGTGTCGTTGCTCGTACTCACCGGGTTCTCCGGCCCTTTCACCCAGGTGTCCCCAAAATCATCGCTCGTGTAGAGATGGCCGCGGTTGTCCGCGACCCACAGCAGGTCACCCACCTCGTCGTAGAAGATGCCGGTAAAGATGGCGCCCGAGCCCCTGGGCGGTATGGCCAGGGGGATCTCCGGCGGTGTGCCCGGAGTGATCCCGGCGGGATGGCGCCACAACCCGGTTGTGCTCAGGTAGGCGACGGCGGTGCCGTTCGTCGCGACACCAACCCACGTTGCATTGGCGAGCTCGGTGCCCTCGAGGAAGCCGAAGGTTTCGCCGTCGCTTGAGGCGTAGAGGCGGTGCCTGGCCGGCTCATCGGTCGTGGCGGCGGACGCGAGGAGCCATTGGGTGCCGTCGTTGATCGTGAAGACGTTGTTGATCCGGAGGACGCCCCCAGGAGGGGTGAAGATCGACTGCGGGGGATCGGTGGGCGATGCGGGGTTGATCTCGTAGACGCCTGAGTCCGTCGCGTCGGGGCTCACAAAGACGGCGTAGACTCGCTCTCCGGCGTCGAGGTCGGCGGCCACGAGCGACATCGTCCGGTACGACTGGTCTCCTGCCGCAGGCGCCGCGGCAGCTCCCCAGAGAGGTCTCGTGCCGGTGGCCGGATCGTCCTGCTCCCGGTAGTAGAGCGCGCCGGTCGCGGCGAAATAGGTGCCGCCCGCCTTGGCGAGTGCGCCGACGGTGAGCTCCTTGCCCAGGTTCCGGTCGAGGGGGATCTTGCGTTCGCGTTGGATGCTCGCAAAGATTCCGAAGGGGTGCTGGGTGCAGGCGGCGATCGTGAGAACGAACAGCGCGAGGACGACCGGGAGGGCGGGTTTGACGTTCGTATGCATGAGTATCTCCTAGAACCGGTAGAGCGCTGAGAGCGAGATCTCGAGGAAGTTCCCTATCCGGGACTCGCTCGGGCCGGCGACGCTACGCTCGCTGTAGATCTGCGGGATGATCCAGTACCGCACGTTCGCGCCGAATGCCCACTGGGAGCTGTAGTTCCAGTACGCGCCTCCTCCCGGCCGGATGAAGGGGTCGAGCTTCAGATCCTCCTCGAGACGGGCGAAGCTCATCCCGAGACCCAGGGTAACGGGGAACTCGAAGGGATAGGCCTGGAATACGTAGCTCGACTCGGCGGTGATCGGAACGAGGAAGAGCGCCCGACGATTGGGCGTAAAGGAGAAACTGCCTCCCACCTCGACACCCACCTTGAACTCATTGGTGATATGGCTCCCCCACGCGATCGACCCGACGCCCCCCACCGTGAGATTGGGGCCGGTTATCCCGTCGGGTCCTCCGGTGATGAACAGCGGCACGAACAGTCCCAGGTTGATCGAGAGGGTCTGGTCGCCGAGCGAGTAGGTCGGGACGAAGATCTCCTCATCCTCGGGTGACTGCGCGAAGGCCGTGGCGGCGATCAGGATCAGCACCGCCACAAGGATTCGCCTGACGTGATTGTGTCTCATAGGTACGAACAAGGTAGCACGGCGCGGCGTGTGAAATCAACGCCGTCCAGACAAGCTGTCCAGACAAGCTGTCCAGGCGGCCTTCCCCGTGACACTGGGCGCCAATCGTGGTACAAGGCTCTATGAACCGAGTAGGACAGGTCGACGACCGGATCATGGTGCGACGCGTACTGATCAGCGTCTCGGACAAGGGCGGGCTTGAGACGCTTGTCCCGGGGCTCACCGCCGTCGAGGGGTTGGTGATCTACTCGACCGGCGGCACCTACGAGCGGATCCGCGAGATACTCGGCGATCAGGCGCAGGGTCGGCTGAAGCAGGTCAGCGAGTATACCGGGCAGCCGGAGATGCAGGGTGGGCTCGTCAAGACGCTCGACTATCGCATCTACCTGGGGATCCTGAGCGAACCGTACAACGAGGCACACGAGCAGGACCGCAGACGGCTTGCAGCGGATGCGATCGACATGGTCGTGGTGAACCTCTACCCCTTCCGCAGCGTCTCCTCACGTGCAGGTGCCGACGCCGAGGACGCGCGCGCAAACATCGACATAGGCGGGCCCTGCATGCTTCGTGCGGCGGCGAAGAACTACCTGCGGGTTGCAGCCGTCTGCGATCCCTCGGACTACCGCAGAGTCGTCGATGAGCTCGAGCACAGCGGCGGAGCGACGCTTCTCGAGTCGAGGCTGCGTCTTGCTCAGAAGGCATTCGGGCACACGGCGCAGTACGACCGGGCCATCGCCGACTACCTCTGTGACCGCTCGCCGGGCGATGCGCTCGCGCCCTACGAGGTGATACGATGAGCGGTCGCGACGTCTACCGCACGATGAACCCGGACCGTTTTCCCGAGCGCATGGAGGTGACCTTCGTCGACGAGTCGGGCAGGCAGACGCTCTGGTACGAGAAGGTCACCTGGACGATCGACGGCGAGCGGCGGGGGCTGCGCTACGGCGAGAACCCGGAGCAGCAGGCTTCGCTGTACCGGCTCGTGAACGGCAACCTCGTGCTCGGTGAGACGCAGACGATCGCCCCGGGACGATTCCTCGCGAGCGACGTCGAGTTACTTCAGAGCGGCAAGCATCCCGGCAAGATCAACATCACCGACGTCGACAGCGCGCTCACTATCCTGCGGTATCTCGGCGACGCGCCGGCTACCGTGATCGTGAAGCACAACAATCCGTGCGGCGTTGCGATCGGCTCTACGCTCGCGGAGAGCTATCACAAGGCTTACTACGCCGACCGCGTGGCGGCGTACGGCGGAGCGGTCGCCGTGAACCGCGAGCTCGATCTGGAGACTGCAGAGCAGATAGCGGACTCGTATTCGGAAGTCGTAGTCGCTCCCGACTTCGCACCGGGTGCGGTTGAGAAACTCTCCTCGCGCAGGAATCTGCGCATCATGCGGATCGGCAACATGGAACGGCTGCGCGAGTACGCCGGACAGCGGGTTGTCGAGTTCTCAAGCCTGATCGACGGTGGTCTGATCGTGCAGTGGTCCCAGGTTCCGGCCCTCGAGAGTCCGGACGACTTCGTTCTCGCCCGCACCGAGCGCAAGGGAGTGTTGTACGAGATCAGCCGCAGACCCACGGCGGGCGAGCTCGGCGACATGCACTTCGGATGGATGGTCGAGTTCGGGGTCACGAGCAACTCGGTCATCTACGTCAAGGACGGCGTGACCGTCGGCATCGGCACCGGAGAGCAGGATCGGGTGGGGGTGGCCGAAATCGCGCGCGACAAGGCGTACCGCAAACACGCGGACCGCCTCGCCTGGGAGGCCCGGTCGGTCGCGTATCACGATATCGCGCAGACCGCCGAGGGGCGCGAGATCTGGGCGCAGACGGTCGCCGACCGCGGAGGGCTCCCCGGCGCCGCGATGATATCCGACGCCTTCTTCCCGTTTCGCGACGGGGTAGACGTCGGCATTCGCGAGGGGATCACCGCCGTGGTGCAGCCGGGCGGGAGTCTGCGCGATCACGAGGTGATCGAAGCGTGCAACGAGCAGGGCGTCACGATGGTGTTCACCGGACAACGGTCGTTTCGCCATTGAGAGAGGCATGACATGAGAAACGGAAGAGAGATCGTCCCCACGAGTACACTCGTACGGCAGGGAACCGCGGGAATAGGCGGGCTCGTGGGAGGAGCGGCGCTCCTCATCCTCGGGTCGCTCGGCGGCCCCTGGGCCTTCATCGTCGGTGGCATCGTGACCGCCGCAGGGGCGGTTGTCGGCGCATCGAGCAGGGAAGACCGCCTCGCCGGCGGCATCATCGCGGGGGCCGGCGTTCTGACCATTCTCAGCGGCGTCGGATTGGGGATCGGCGGAGCGCTTCTCACGCTCGGCGGGATCGGATTGCTTGCGGTCGGCGGAATCGGACTGTTCAAGTTTCTCCGCGGCCTGCGCAGTCGCAGGTAGCCCGCACAAGTCATATCGGCAGGCGATCCGGCCGACACTAGAAGGGTGAACACTCCTCGTCTCGTCTCCCGCAGGCGTCACGCCGCTGCGCAACGAACCTTCGGCAAGGGCCGGGTAGCGATGCTCCTCTGTGCCATGGTGCTGCTCCTGCCGGATGCGGCTGCATCCCGCGACGGCGCCCCGGAGCCCGGTTTCGACGCGGCGTTCGACTGGCTCTCGGGCAACCCGGGCCATCCTGAGTTTCACGACCGCCTTGAGGCGACGCTCAGCCTCGCCGAGGACGTGGAGTCGCTCGAGCGGGTCGCGCGCGAGATCGTGCCGCTGATCGACGACCGCACCCTTCTGGCCGACACGGCGCGGCGGCTCGGGCGGTTTGCGATGACGATCCGCGACTACGAGCTCGCAGGCGAGCTGTTCGAGTCCGCCTACATTGCCTCCGGCGGTACGGACCTCGCAAGCCTGTTCGCGCAGGCCCAGGCCCTGCTGCAGACCGGCCGTTTCACCGCGTCGGAGCAGCGCGCACGAACCGTCGTCGCCGAGACCGACGACTACGAGCTCAAGCGCAGGGCGTACGCGCTGGTGGCGCGTGCGATGCACCTGCGCGGGCGGCACGCGGAGGCCCTCAGACTGCTCGAGATCCTCGCCGAGCTCGACGACCCGGAATACGTGGAGCCGGACAGCCTGCTCCTGCAGAGTGCCGTGCTCCTGGCGCTCGAGCGGTCGGGAACCGACCCAATGCGGCAGCTCGAACGGCTGCACCCGCACAGCATAGCCATCCGCATCGCGAGCGGCCGCCTCGTCACGCCGGCCCCCCTGCCGGCGACACTGCTTACCGGGACGTGGGACGTCTCGGCGCTCGCCGGTCGAGACACGGCAGTGCCCGCGGCTCACGCTCCGGACGGTTCGAGCGAACCGGCAAGGCCCCAGGCGCCCCGCGTGAGCGCCATCCAGGTCGGCTCGTTTTCCGATCCGGACAACGCGGTGCACCTCGTCGCGGACCTCAAGGAGCTTGGCCTCGAAGCGCACGTGGAGACGGTGGACCGTGACGGGAGGTCGCTCGAACTCGTCCTGGTCCCGGTTCCCGGCGGCTCTCCGGAAGAGGCGGCTCGTGTGCTCGCCGCGCTTCAGGATGCCGGGTACCGGGGGTTTCTCATCTACTGACCCTCTTCGAGTACGACAATCTGCTCGAGCACAAGCTGCGGTTGACCGGTATCGAAGAAACCGGCGATCCCGAGCTCACCCGGCTCGAGCTTCAACCGGCGAACGAGTCGATTGTCGGAGCGGGTCTCGCTGAAGGTCACACGGTAGGTCTTCCGGTCCACCGGGAGCCGATTCTCGTCGATGTACTTCAGCGAGAGCACCAGGTCTTCACCCATCGTGAACAGCGCATACCCACCGGCCGAGCGGTCATCGCGGCGGCGATAGGTGAACTCAGGGTTGCTGAACACGATCTCCACACCGTCGTCCGCCCGGTAGAGACCGCTCAGCTCAATGTCCGAGAGCCGCACCCGGGCCTCCGCGCGAAGCACGGCGGCCTGGAGTGACCCGGTCAGACGCTCATAGGTCCCGTCCAACCCGTCGGTCCCCTGCACCGAAATCGTGATGCGGTTGAGATCCTGCACCGTGACGCTGACCAGTCGCCTGACGGTCCGTATTGCCTCGTTGGTCGCGAACAACGACGCTCCGCGTCCGTAGACGGTCTTGGTGGAACTGGTCCACTGGTACGCCTGCTGGAGATGCCCGCTGTGGAAGACGATCGACCGTCGCCGCGGGTCAAAGAATGCGAGCCGGATGTAGCCGGCGTCCGACGATCGGAACCATGGTCCCTGAAGAAACCGCTCGAGGTCCGCCTCGGTGCCGGCGAACAGGTCACGGAGCCGGCCGTCGGCGATATCATCGCCTGACAGCGACTCGACGCGCCCCACCACGTAGCGCCGCGCCGAGAAATCCCAGAAGTAGGTCGTCTTGGTCGTGTCGAACGGGTTATCCGAGTCAAGGTCGCGTCGTTCCGCCACGACCGGATAGCTCGGCGCGTCGACCGACTCCATCGCCTCGAACGTCTCGGCCCGCGGCACCTTCTCGATCTCGATCGTCACGTCCGCAGTGATCGAAAGGATGGGCGCGTAGGAGAGCCCGAGCCCGAGCAGGTCGCTCGTGCGGCGGAAGACGTCGAGGGTCTGCTCACCGTCGTTGTTGATCCCGAACGCGACGATCTCCTGTTCGTGGTCGCCGACCAGGTCGTCGACGTAGACCGAGAAGCTCCTGACGCTCGTGGCACCGGTCACTCCCTCCCACGCCCGGATCCAGCTGCTGCGTATAGGGTCGTATGCGACGACGAGCAGCCGGATGAGGTCGTCCGGGTCATCACGCCGCTTGAAGACGATGATCTGCTCCTCGGTCTCGTCCATGTCGAGAGAGACGTTGACGGCCGCGGAGGGTATGTATTCGGCCGGCAACCGTACCTTGAGCTCCGGCCCGACGTCTTCGGTCTCCGTCTCCAGGTCGGTCCCGGCCTCAGAGGCCAGGACGATCCCGCCGCCGCCGCGCGGCGTGACAACCCGCCCGGCGTCGTTCAGCGGGACCGGCTCCGGGTTCGTGTCGCAGGAGGCGAACAGCCAGAGAACCGCGGACAGCGCAAGGAGCACACGCAATCGCATGCGCGTAGTATCACAAATCGGCGCCGGAATGAACAGCCGCTTTGACAACCGCATCCGCTTCTGTCAGAATGCCGCATGGAGACCCGTCCCGTATTCCGCAATCTCTCCCCCATCGATCACCGGTATTACGACGCAAACGAGCAGGCGTTCGGCGAGCTCGCGGACTACCTCTCGGAAGAGGCGGCGGTGCGCTACTGCACGCGTGTGGAGTCGGCGCTGCTGCGCCGGCATCTCGAGGCGCGCGGGCTGCTCACCCACGCGCTCGCAGCGACGGTGGACGGTCTGGAGTCGGTGGTGAGCTCCGACGAGGTGTACGAGGAAGAGCGTGTCACGAGGCACAATATCCGTGCGCTCGTTCGGGTGATCAAGCGACATCTGCCGCCCGAGGCGGCCTCGCTCGTGCACCTCGGCGCAACGTCGGTGGACATCCTCGACACGGCCGCCGCCCTGCGCTACCGGGATGCGACGCGACGGGTGATCCTCCCGCGACTGGTGCGGCTCGAGCGGCTGCTCATCGGCCTCGCCTCAGATCATGCCTCCACGCTCCAGGTGGGTCGCACGCACGGCCAGCACGGCGTGCCCATCACCTTCGGGTTCGCGGTCGCCGAGTACGTCTCGCGACTCGGCAAGAGCATAGAGGAGATCGAGCGTCGCTCGCTCGAGACGCGCGGCAAGCTCGCCGGCGCGGTCGGCGCGTACAACAGCCTCTCGCTCCTCGTTCGCGACCCCCCTGCCTTCGAGGCGTCGACGCTCGAGTCGCTCGGGCTCCTGCCGAGCGAACACTCGACCCAGATGGTCGAGCCCGAGTACCTGCTGCGGCTGCTGCTCGAGTTGAACGTCGCCTTCGGCATCATTGCGAATCTCGCCGACGATTTTCGCAACCTGCAGCGAACCGAGATCGACGAGATTCGGGAGCTGTTCACGAGCGACCAGGTCGGCTCCTCCACGATGCCGCAGAAGCGCAATCCCTGGAACTCCGAGCACGTGAAGAGCCTCTGGAAGGCGTTTGCCCCGCGCGTGACGACCTTCTTCATGGACCAGATCTCCGAGCATCAGCGGGACCTTACCAATTCGGCATCCGGCCGATTCGTCGCCGACTACTTCGCCGGCCTGCTCGCGGCGCTCGAGCGGATGAACACGGTAGCCGAGACGCTCCGCGTGGACGAGAAGCGAATGCGCGAGAACCTGCTCATGACCGGTGACCTCGTCCTCGCCGAGGCGGCTTACACGCTGCTCGCGACCACCGGCCGCGCGGACGCGCACGAGGACCTTCGCACCGCGACCATGGAGGCGCAGGAGGCCGGCAGACCGCTCACCGCGGTGCTTCGCGACCGCGGTGAACTCTGGGACGAGCTCGACGCCGCGCTGCGCCTCGTCGGTGCAGATCCCGGGCGCTTCTTCGAGGACCCCGGGTCCTATACCGGGTGCGCCGCCGAGCGCGCGCGGACGCTCGCCGAAGCGTACGCCGATCGCATGAACAAGGTCGAGGAGGACCTGAAACGATGAAGATCGAGGAAAGCTTGAGTTACGACGACGTGCTGCTCCTGCCCGCGTATGCGGACTTTCTGCCCGGTGAGACCGACGTGCGAACCAGGCTCGTCGGGACGATCCGGCTGAACGTGCCGATCGTCTCGGCGGCGATGGATACGGTTACCGAGGCCCGGCTCGCGATTGCGCTCGCGCTCGAGGGCGGGGTAGGGGTCGTCCACCGGAACATGAGAGCCGCGGATCAGGCCGATCAGGTCGCCGCGGTCAAGCGCTTCCTGAATCTCGTGATCGAAGACCCGGTGACCGTCCGCCCGGACCAGACCATCGAGGAAGTTGCCGCGCTCATGCATCGCGACCGGATCAGCGGGCTTCCGGTCGTCGACGAGGATCGGCTCGTGGGCATCATCACGAGCCGGGACATGCGGTTCTGCGCCGACTACTCGCTCAAGGTGAGCGACGTGATGACCCCGGACCCGATCGTGACCGTGGGAACTCCCGACTACGCGAGCGCGCAGGAGAAGTTCAACGTCCACAAGATCGAGAAGCTGCCGGTCGTCGACGCGGACGGACATCTGATCGGTCTGGTCACGGTCAAGGACATTGAGAAGCACCACGCGTACCCTTCCGCGGCGCTCGACGACCACGGTCGGCTGCTCGTGGGCGCCGCGGTCGGCACTACCGATCTCGACGAACGGATGACGGCCCTCGTGAACGCCAGGGTCGATTTCGTGGTGATCGACACCGCGCACGGCGACTCGAAAGGCGTGATCGAGGCCGTCCGCCACATCAAGCGCACCTATCCGGTACCGGTCGTGGGCGGTAACGTGGCGACCCGGGAGGGCGCGCGGCGACTGATCGATGCCGGAGCCGACGCGATCAAGGTCGGTGTGGGCCCCGGGTCGATCTGCACCACGCGGGTCGTCGCGGGGATCGGGGTTCCCCAGTTTTCGGCGGTCGCCTGGGCGGCTGAGGAAGCGGCCGCCGCCGACATCCCCGTCATCGCAGACGGCGGGATCAAGTATTCCGGCGACATCACCAAGGCGATCGCCGCCGGCGCGAGCACCGTCATGATAGGCAACCTCTTCGCGGGCCTGAAGGAATCACCGGGTCGGGAGATCATCTACGAGGGCAGAATCTTCAAGTCGTACCGCGGCATGGGATCGATCGGCGCGATCAAGTCCGGCAGCGGCGACCGCTACCAGATGTCGGACAACGAAGAGCCGGTCCCCGAAGGCGTGGAGGGACGCGTGCCGTACAAGGGCGAGCTTCGACCCTTCGTGCATCAGCTCGTCACGGGCCTGCGCAAGGGGATGGGGTACTGCGGCTGCCGCACGCTCGCCGATTTGCGGGCCTACCGGAATTTCGTTAAGATATCTCCGGCCGGCCTGAAGGAGAGTCATGTCCACGACGTGTCGATCACCCAGGAGCCGCCCAACTACTCGCGGTAGGAAAGGTCATGAAGATAGTCGTAATCGGCGCCCAATGGGGTGACGAAGGGAAGGGCAAGATCGTCGACTACCTCGCCGAAGACGCCCGGGTCGTCGTGCGCTACTCCGGCGGCGCGAACGCCGGGCATACGATCGTGCAGGGCGGGGATACCTACAAGCTGCACCTCGTTCCCTCCGGTATTCTCTCACAGAAGACGACGGTCGTACTCGGGACGGGTATGGTGATCGACCCGGGAGCCCTGTTCGAAGAGCTTGAAACGCTCACGGCCCAGGGAGTGCCGTGGGAGGGCAGGGTACTCGTCTCGGACCGGGCCCACCTCGTGCTGCCAAAGTACCGCGAGATGGACCGCGCGAAGGACTCCGAGCGCGTGCAGCCGCTCGGGACCACCGGCCGCGGGATAGGGGTTGCCTACGCGATGAAGGCCTCGCGCGACGGCATCCGCGTCGCGGACGCGGAGGAACCGGCCGTGCTCGAACGGCTTGACGCGGAGTCGCGGGCCTACCTCGAACAGCACATCGAACGCCTTCGGCCCATGGTCGTCGATCTCGTCGAGTACATGGCCCACACCCCGGATGAGGATCGCGTGCTCTACGAAGGCGCGCAGGGGGCGCTCCTCGACCTTGATCAGGGCACCTATCCCTACGTCTCCTCCGGGTACTCGGCCGCCGCGGGAGCGAGCCTCGGAGGCGGGATCGGACCGCGTCAGATCGACCGGATCATCGGTGTGTTCAAGGCATATTCCACGAGGGTTGGCAACGGCCCCTTTCCGAGCGAGTTCCGCTCCGGCGACGAGTCCGGGCTCGAAGAGCTCGTGCGCGAGGTCGGACGCGAGTACGGTGTGACGACGGGAAGACCCCGGCGGTGCGGGTACCTCGATCTCGTCGCGCTGAAATATATCGTGCGGGCGAACGGTATCGACGGGCTCGCGCTCACGCACCTCGACGTCTACGACACACTCGAGGAGATCAAGGTCTGCATAGCCTACGAGACCGACGACGGGGTCGTTGAGTCGTTTCCCTCCTCGGCGTATCTGCTCGAACGGTGCCGCCCGGTGACCAGGACGTTGCCCGGGTGGCGCGAGGAGATCGGGCGCGCGAGCAGCTACGACGAGCTGCCTGCGGCGGCCCGCGACTACGTGCGGTTCATCGAGGAGTACGTCGGCTGCCCGGTCGACCTCGTCGGCGTCGGCTACGAGCGCGCCCAGACCATCACAAGGGTGGACCCGTGGACGCGATCGTAGTTCTCGACTTCGGTGGGCAGACGGCGCAGCTGATCGGGCGCCGGATCCGCGAGCTCGGCGTGTACAGCGAGATCCTGCCGGGCACCACTCCCGCCGCCGCGCTTGCCGATCTGCCGGGGCTGACGGTGAGGGGTATCGTGCTCTCCGGGTCTCCTGCGAGCGTGCACGACGCCGACGCTCCGGCTCCGGACCCCGCGCTCTTCGACCTGCCCACACCTATTCTGGGTATCTGCTACGGCCTGCAGCTGATGGTCTCCCACCGCGGGGGGACGATCGCTCGCTCGACCTCGCGCGAGTACGGACGCGCGAAGCTGCGCTACGCCGGCGAGCATCCGCTCTTTCGCGGTGTCCCGGAGGGGTTCACGAGCTGGATGAGCCACGGCGACCACGTGGTGGAGGTGCCCGAAGGGGCCCATGTCGTTGCCGAAAGCGAGCACGGGATTCCCGCCGCTATCGCCTTCTCCGAGTCGCAGATCGGCATCCAGTTCCACCCTGAAGTGACCCACTGCGAGCACGGAAACCTGATCCTCGAGAACTTCATCGTCGGGATGGCCGGCTGTGCGACCGACTGGTCGCTCGAGAACTACGCCGACGAGGCGGCCGACCGGATACGCACACGCGTCGGCTCTTCGCCCGTCCTGCTCCTCATTTCCGGCGGGGTCGACTCCACGGTTGTCGCTGCGATGCTGCTGCGCTCGCTCGATCCGTCGCAGGTCTACCTCATGTACGTGAACACGGGTCTCATGCGCAAGGGCGAGACCGACGAGGTCGGCGCGTCGCTCAAACGCCTCGGCGCCCGCCACCTCGACCTCATCGACGCGGAACAGGAGTTTCTCTCCGCGCTCGACGGTGTGGACGACCCTGAGAAGAAGCGCGAGATCATCGGCGATCTCTTCATCCGGGTGCAGAGCCGCGAGATCGCCAATCGCATTCCCGGCGACTACTTCCTCGCCCAGGGGACGATCTACCCGGACATCATCGAATCCGGCGGCGGGGTGGGCACCTACGCGCACGTGATCAAGAGCCATCACAACGTGCGAAGCCCCCTGGTCGCGGCCAAGCGCGAGGAGGGCAGGCTCGTCGAACCGCTCTCGAGGCTCTACAAGGACGAGGTGAGGAAGCTCGGGATTATCCTCGGTGTCTCACGCGACGTGATCGCCCGCCATCCCTTCCCCGGTCCGGGCCTCGCGGTACGGATCCTCGGTCCGGTCACTCCTGAGAAGTGCCGAATCCTGCGTGAGGCCGACGCGCTCTACATCAGCGAGCTCCGCGAGCGGGGCCTCTACGACCAGATCTGGCAGGCCTTCTGCGTACTCCTGCCGCTTCGCTCGGTGGGCGTCACCGGCGATACGCGCCACTACGGCTACGTCCTCGCGCTTCGCGCGGTCAACTCCACCGACGCGATGACCGCCGACGTCTTCCCCTTCGCGCCCGAAGACATCCTCGCGATCAGCGCCCGCATCACGAACCGCATCCCCGAGATCGGCCGCGTCGTCTACGACGTCTCGAGCAAGCCCCCCGCGACGATTGAGTGGGAATGAACCTTCTCGCCCCTTGGGCGAGAAGGTTCGGCAGTTCGCGTGCGGTTCCGCAATTCAGGTTCTCGCCCTTCAGGAACGAGCCTTCGACCCCTGGGTCAGGAGATTGAGCACCGTGGCCCGGGTGAGCATCGCAACGTCCTCGGACCGTTCCAGGAAGGGACTGACGTCGGCCAATACGCGGTCCCAATCCATCGCAGACACGCGTTCGGCGACGAGGGTACGCCAGCCGGATAGCTCGCGGTCATCCAGTACCATCCCGGTCTGCGCGAGGGACGCCTGGAGGAGCGGGAGGTTCGGCTCCGGCCAGGAGGGATCGCTCAGGTACCATACGAGATCGTAGAGGTCCCTTCCCTTCACGTACGGCCGATGGATGAGCGCGTGCAGCTTTCCCGCTAGAAGACTCGCCCTGTCATAGTGGAGCAGGTTCAACAACACGTGACGGCGAACGATCGACGTCTCTGTCGCAGCATGCGGAGGCGGGTTCGTGTCCACCTCTATCTTGACGGAGATCTTCTGCTCACGGTGCGGTGAGAGTCCCAACTCGTGCAGAAGTCCCGGGAAACCGATGAAGGCGGACTGAACCACAGCGTCCGGACGATCGCGGACATCAACGTCGTACGCCTCAGCGGCGAACGCTCTTCTAACCGTGCCCACAACGCGAACGAACTCGCCGCGAAGCGCGTCCCGTGACGACTCGACGGTGGTTCGCGAGAAGCCGAGGTCTTCCGAGAATCGGGGCAGTCGATGCAGGAACCGCAGTGCCGTGCCGCCGAGGAAGGCCCAGTGTTCGAACGCGCCCGCTCGCTGGAGCGCTTCCAGAACTCGCGCCTGGAGATACTCCCGTACGAAGAGGGCTGCTCCGGCCGTGGTGGTACTTTCGGCCACGAGATCTCGCAGGTATTCCTTCATGCGCAGTGCGCCCCCCCGCCGATGAGCTGTTGAATCAGATCGCCCGCTCGCTCGAGGCGTGGCGCATGGAAGCGAACAGCCATTCCTTGCAAGGTGTCCACGTCCAGGATGTGCGTCTGTTGGAGGCGAAGCTCGTTGAGGTAGGCTCGATCCTCGCTGCCCGGGGTCAGGTACAGCAGGTCAAGAACGGCCTTCTCCGGCTTCGCGACGTACGCCTGTTGAAGGCCGTTCTCGACCCGCAGATACCCGAAGAAGGCATCGCGCTTGATGTGTCGGTATCGAATCCGGCCGAATGGTGAATCGATCGTGAGCGGTCGCCCCGTCGTGACGCAGGTAGTCTCGGCAACGTACTCGGGGATAAGCCCGTGGTACTCAAGCGCCGAGTGCAGGCTGACGTACGAGCCCTCCTTGATCGTTGAGGCGACGACCTGCGTGTCGATCCGAACGCGCCGGAACGGCTCGTTCAAGGTGTACCAGCCTTTATGGATTCGCACTACGCGGCCGCTCGCCACCCATCGGCTCAGTTGCACCCGGACCTGATTGATATTCTGCCCGGCAGCAAGCATCCCGGGAGAGAAGCAATGCAGGTCAGCGGCGATTCGTACAAGCTGCTGGAACTTCATTGCACTATCTTAACGTATGTGATAAGAAAAAGCAACAAGAATGGCGGGCGACGGCTCGATCGGTTCGAAGCGGCGAAGCCCGCCCTCAGCCCTCCTTCGCGAGATCTCCGACGTCGTGAGGCGAAAGCCCGGTCAGGGCTGCGACTTCTTCGACCGTCTCGCCGCGTTCCAGCAGCCGGCGGGCCAGGGCGAGGCGCTCTGCGATTTGGCCCTCGGCCAACCCTTCCTCGCGACCTTTCTCAAGACCCTTCTCAAGACCCTTCTCAAGACCCTCTTCAAGGCCCTCCTCTTTCAGCCGTCGCGAATACTCCTGGAACTTGGTGGCAAACATCGCCTTCACCTCCTGCAGGTCGCGGATGGGTTGGCCCACCGCGACGTCGAGCCCCTGGCCGGCAAGATAACTCGCGAACCATTCGGCGAACCACTCGCGAAGCTCGGGCACTTCCTCTTTGAGTATATCGATGAGTACGTCGATCGTCTCGGCCACATCCTCCGGCGCTGCATTCTCCACGTAGAAGACCGCCG
>SKQU01000061.1 GCA_007118855.1 Spirochaetaceae bacterium | reverse complement strand
GCATGGAGAGCTTGCGGAAGAAGTCGACCATCCGGCCGATCCGCTCGTCGTCCATCTTGTTGAACGCCTCGTCGAAGAGCACGAGCCGGATCGCGTGCGGCGAATCCTTGTAGAACCGGAAGAAGCTCGCCGCGATCGCCACGTAGTAGGGCGTCTGCGTCTCGCCGCCTGACTTCTCGCGGAGCACGCGCGAGAGGTAGGATTCGTGCGGGCGGCCGGTCGCCTCGTCCTCCTGGTCCAGGTGGCGGATGCGGATGTCGTAGGTGAAGTACTGGCGGTAGTCGCAGAGGTCGCGAATCTCAGGGTCATCGGCGTCGTGGGTGAGAATCTGCGCGAAGAGGTGCTCTATGCTCTCGCGCTCCTCTTCACCGTGCAGCGCCTCGAAGAGCGTGCCCTCGTCTTCGCGCACCTCCGCCGCGCTCGAGATCGCCGAGAGGAGCGCGCGGCGCTCGGACCGGCGAGCAAGCGAGAAGCGGTACTGGTCGCGGCCGAAGGTGATGGTATTGAGAATATGGTTAATCTCGCGGAAGCTCTCCTCGGCCTCGATCAGATGCTCGTTCAGCCGCGCGACGAAGTGCTCGCGGAACTGCCGCTCCGCCTCGCGCCGGGCGTGCTCGATCCGCTCGCGGTACTCGGGAAGCTCGGTCTCGCGGTAGCGCGCGAGGAGCGCACGGTACTCCTGCGCCCCGTCGGACTCGAGCTCGATGAGCGTCGCGAAGTCGTGATTGTACTGCTGCTTCGCGCCGCGCAGGCTCGAGCGCGCCCGGTCGCGGCGCGTGACGATACCCGCGAGCGCCGACTCATACCGACGGAAGAACCCATCGTAGGAGAAGGCGCCGCTCGAGCGCTCGGGACCGACGCGGGAGTCGAAGTAGGAGCGAAGATCCTCCTCGTCTGCGGCATGTTCGGTGACGAACCCCTCGTAGGCCGCCCTTCTACGCGCAGCCTCGGAGTCGGCCTCCTCACGTTCAACGGCGAGCGACCGCACCCGCTCGGAGAGCTCGCCGATCTTCCGGTTGAGCTCGCCGAGCCCCCGCTCGGTGGAGGCTATGCTCTCGGTGAGCGCCCCAATCTGCGTCTTGAGATCGTCGAAGGAGCTCGTGTCCACCTGCGCGATCCGCTCGCTGATCTCGGTGAGCTGCGCGCCAAGGAGCTCTGCACGCTCGACCGCCGCGGAGAGCTCGGCGATCTGGGGAAGCGCGCGCAGCACCCGGTTCTCGCGCTCGATGCGCTCCTCGAGCCCCCGCTTGCGCTCGAGGAGCCCTTCTATCTCGCGCCCGAGCTCGGCGATCCGCGCCTCCACGGCAGCGAGCCGCCGTTCGCGCGCCTGCCTGCCGATGTACCACCGCTCGTAGACCTCCGGCTTCACGCGCTTCGCCGTGTGCCCCGAGTAGGCCATGCACTCGCGCGTGATCGAGCGGCCGAACGACTTCAGCGTCTCGATATCCGCACGGATCACGTCGCCGAGGAGAAACGCGGCGTAGCGGCGCGCCGCAGGGCTCGCGGCGACGACCACCTCCGCGAGCGACCCGGGAAGCGCGTCCGGCTCCTCGATCGCCCCGAGATTCGGAAGCCCCACGCCGGCCGTCTTCGCCGGTAGCCGGTCATATATGGAGAGCGCACGCTGGAACTCCTGCTCCGGGACGAGGACGTTGAACCGCTGGGTATTGAGCCACCCCTCAACGGCGTTATGCCACGACTCGTCCTCCACTTCCAGGAGGTCCGCGAAGATCGCCGAATCGATCCCCGCCTTCTCGAGCGCGGCGCGCAGCTCCATCGTCGCCTGCGGGTAGCGTAGCATCCCGGCGCGGAGCTCTCCCTGCTCGGCGTAGAGGTCGGCGAGCTCGCGCTTGGCCGAATCGACCTTCACGTCGGTCTCCACCGACTCGCGCGTTGCCTCCCTCACCGACGCATCGAGCGCGGCCTCTTCGTCTTCGATCGACGCGGAAAGCTTCCGCGCGAGCATCGCCTCGCACTGGGCGACGAGCGTCTCGCGGCGCTTCACGCGGCCGCGCTCGTACTCGAGCGCGCGCTCGGCCTGTTCGCGATCGCGCTGCAGCCGCTCGTAGAGGCGGTGCTGCTCGTTCTCCGCGAGCGCGAAGTGGATCTCCTGCCGTTGCGCGTCGAGGCGTTCCTTTCGCTCGGTCTCGAGGCGGTGGTACTCCCGCGTATTGGCGAGATCGCGCTCGACCTCCTCGCTCCTGCGCGCGATCGCCGCGAGCCTGTCGTCGGCCTCCTCGTAGCGCAGCCGCACGTGCAGATACTCCTGCCGCAGGATCTGTCGCAGCGTCTGGAGCACCTCGTCGGAGAGCTTCGCGATCCCGGACAGGCGCTCGATCTTGCCCTCCACCGCGATCGCCTCGCCTTCGGCGATGCGGTAGTTCTCGAGGTTCTCCTTCATCGCGCCCACATCCACGTTATGCTCTTCGAGGATGTAGTTGCAGACGAAGTGGTTGACCGACGTGAAGGGCGTAAAGCTCACCGACCGAACCACCGCCTCGAGGTAGGGGTTGAACTCCCCCACCCTGCGGTAGACGCCGAGCAGATGCGTGAGGCGCGCATTGTACTCGCGCTTGGTCGCACAGAGGTGCGCTCCGGTCTGGCGCAGCCGGTCGCGGAAGGTCCGCGGCGCGATGAAGGCGCTTCCCTCGAAGACCGGCACGTCCTCGAGTACCGCTCCTTCGAAGATCCACTCGTGCTCCCGTGCGTCGCCCTCGACGAAGGCCTCGACCATGATCCCGGCGCAGAAGCGCCGCTCGCCGTCTGCGAACTCGAGGATCACGTGCGAGATGCAGTCGCCGCGGACGCAGTCCAGGGCGTCGGTGCCTATCTTGCATCGGCAGTAGCTTTCGAGCGACCGGGCCGCGCGCCGGTCCGACGCCGCGGAGTTGAACCGAATGCGGCTCACCTGCGCGACGAGCGCGTACTGGATGGCGTCTATGATCGTCGACTTCCCGGTCCCGTTGTCTCCGGCAAGGAGCGTCGTCGGCCCGAAGTTCACGATGGAGTCGGAGAAGAAGTGCCAGTTCACCAGGCGCAGTCGTCGAAGCTCGAGCATCACTCCTCCTCGCCGTCGTCGGGGTCGTCCGTCGCGTCCTCGTCCGTCGCGTCCTCGTCCGTCGCGTCCTCGTCCGCCGCGTCCCCGTCGGCGGCGCCCCCGGCCCCGTCCACGAGCTCGGCGAGCCGCGCCTCGAGTTCCTCCACCGCCTGCGCATCGAGGGCGAAGGCGAGCGAGGGATAGAGGATCACCGTCGCGTCCGGGTCGTTGTCGTCGCCCACGAGCCTGATGAGGCGCAGACTCTGCAGCCTGCGAAGGATCGCGAGGAAGGGCGTCTTCCTGAGCGTGGATTTTGTGAGCGCCCGGTAGCGGTCCTGGATCTCGTGGCGTCGCACGGTGCGCTCGCCGTGGAGCTCGATCTCGCCCGCCTTCTCCTCGTAGAGAAGCCGCGCGATGAGCGCGATGATGCTCTCCACCTTGCGCAGGCGAAGCCGCGCCGCGGCGGGCCCGTCAAAGGCGATCACGCCGAGCGACTCGTCTCGCCGCAGCCCCCAGCCGGCGAAGGCGAGGTAGCTCTCGCAGAGCGCGAGGTTCGCGAGGACGAAGCGGTAGGCGCGCTCGTGCGCCTCTATGGAGCGGACGAGGAAGCCCTCGGTGAACAGGAGGTTCATCGCGATGCGGAACTGCTCGCGCTCGGCGTCCGCAAGCCGGGTGAGATAGAGGAGCTCGTCAGCCACCTTGGTGCCTCCGTATGAATCGGTGCTCAGGGATGGAGAAGCCTGCGGCCTCCACGCGCTCTTCGGTCCACTCCACCTCGTAGGGAAAGGAGCCGCTCGGACGCTCGGCGTAGCTCGCCGCGTAGAGCACGCGGATATAGCCGTCGATCCCGTCCACGAGGTCGTGCGCGAACACCGAATCGCCGGGTCGCCGGCAGCTGCGGCCCAGGAAGGCCGCAACGCGGCCCTGATTGAGCTGCCCGGCGGCGCGCAGCTCGAGCTCCCGCGCGGCGATCGCCTCCTCCTCCGCGTCGGCGACCGGACGCTCGAGCGCGGCCGGTTGGATCTCGCGGCTGCGCGAGACGTAGAGCGAGGCTGCCGTGACGAACCGCAGCCGGTGGAGCTTGACCGCGATCCCCGCCGGCAGTGTCCCGTCGGCGATCGCCGCCACGAGCGAGGCGATCCTGCCCTGCAGGCTCGTGTCCGCGTGCAGCTGAGCGCGGATGCGCTCGGTGGATATCCTCGAGTAGCGGCGGTTTCGGTCGTCGATGGATTCGAGGATGGGGTCGATCGAGGCGAGGTCGTCGCGGATCTCGACGAGCATGGAGCGCACACGCTCGCGCGCGGTTGCCGCGTCGGTCCGCTGAATGATCGCAAGCCTCCCGGCGGTCTGGTCGAGCCAGGACTCGTCCTTGAGGAAGCGCCCGATCGCCCGCGCGATCCGCGGCCGGTAGCGCGAGAGGTTGTCCGAGGTCTTCAGCCGGGTGTAGGCGCGGTCGACGACCTCGTGCATGTAGACGTCGTAGTGGCTGCGCAGGATCTCGGGGATCGACTGGTCGTGGTCGAAAAGCGCCTGGACGTGGCCCCGGATGTTCTGCTCGAGCACCTTGAGCGACTCAATCAGCATCCGCGTATGGTAGTGCGCGTTCAGCACCGCATGCTCGCCATGCTCGCTCGCCGAGTCGCCGGCGATCGACGAATAGACCGCGACGATATGGCTCTCGTACTCCACCGCCGCCCCGCGATCGGTCGCGTCGAGCGCCTCGAAGAAGGGCCGCGCGTGCGACCTGATGGTCACCAGCCGCGTGAAGTCGAGCTGCTCCTCTTCGTCTATCCAGCCGTAGGAGACAAGCCGACGCACTACCCCCGAGGCCAGGGCGCGCGGATCCGAAACGCCTGCGCGCGGCGCATCGGCTCCCGCACCGGTCTCGTCGCCCGCACCGGTCTCGTCGCCCGCACCAGTCTCGGCTCTCGCACCGGTCTCGTCGCCTGCTTCCGACTCGTCGCCGAGGATCTCCGCCGACTCGGCCGGCGCGTCGAGCGAGGCGAAGTACGAGGCGAAGCGGTCCACGACGAGCTCACGTTCGACCCCGTGATGGTACTCGAGAAACAGGCGGTAGTAGATGAGCAGCAGCGAGGCGTAGTGGTGGCGGTTGGACGAGGCGAGGGGGGAGAAGAAGAGCTCGGGAAGGTGGGAGAATATCACAGGCGGACGGGAGCACTCGCCGGATCGCACGATGAGACGTGCTCCCGGATATATCCGCCGACTGTCTCAAGGTTTCTTCTGGTCAGCTCCATACCCATGCTCATGCCTCCGTACCGTATAACGGCCGGAATCGCGCTCGCGCTTGAGTATACCGGAGATGGGCCGCGGAGTCACGGGGTGGGCCGGATCCTCGTCGCGTCGGTCCGGTTCACCCAACGAGCACCGTAGCCAGCGTCATCGCCGAACCAATCACGAGAAGCACGATGGTCAGGAAGGTCATCCAGTGATTCGTGTGGCTGCGGGCAACCTCGAATCCGGTCTTCATGTCCGCACGCATCTCCTCGAACCGTTTGTCGACCGCTTCAAACCGCTTCTCGACGTGCTCGAACCTGGCGTTCATGTCCGCACGGACCTCTTCGAACCGCTTGTCCACCGTCTGGAAGCGGGCGTTCATGTCCGCACGCAACTCTTCGAACCGCTTGTCAACCTGCTCGAACCGCTTGTCAACCTGCTCGAACCGTGTGTCCATGTGCTCGAAGCCCTGCTTCATGAGCTCGCGCTCCGACTTGAGCTCTTCCTCCACGCGGACTATCCGCTCCAGGTAGATGGGGTCGAGTTGGACGGTGGCGGGCGGCGGTGTAACCTCCCGGATCCACGTTCCCAGATGCTCGCGAACGTACGCTCCAATCTGGTCGAACTCTCGCTTGGTCAGTTCCATGGCTTCACTCATGCGTCACTCCTCACCGGATAGACGCGCGTTTCTACTCTCCTGCTTCATTATACGCTCAACCGGCGATGGTGGTCTACGGCGCATCCAGCTCCCCGGTCGCAGGGGTGCACGACAATTTCGTGACACCGGTCAAGCCGCATGGCGACGATCCCAATAGCCGTCGTAGCGACGGCTGAGTCTGCACGCCCTGAGGGCCATGATGGCATTCGCGCCGCCGACGGTCCAGTGCATACCCGCACGCTTGAGCCGGGTGCCGACGGCGAGCTTGCAGCCGGCCTCAACGACACCGCTTGAAGTACACAGCCCCATACGCCGAAATCGCGGGTAGTCGAGCCGATGCCGATTGGCCAGCAGATACTCGCGACAAGTACGCGCCTCCTTCGAGGTCTTCAGGTGTGGGTCGATGGCCCGCAGGATTGCCTGCATCTGGCCGTTCTCAAGTTCATCGCGGCGAGCCTTGCCCCACTGTTCGGTCTGTTCTCCAGCCGGGCCGAACAGATCCTTGGCAAGCTGCGCGAGGGTGCCCTTCGCGTGGTACATGTCGATGATCCCGATCGCGCCGGGAAACAGCTCATCGGCGATGTTCCATATCCAGCGGGCGCCGTCGCCGATGATCACCCGACGCTCGGCGGCGTCAAACCCTCGGCGGGTCGCCTCGCGCTCAACGCGATTGGCGAAGTCACTCAACTGGTCACCGGTATCTGAAGCAGCCGCACTCTCGATCGCCGCATTGTAGCTCACCGACCCGGGGGTGCGCACCGGTGTTCCGTCTTTGTCACGACCATCGGCGCTCCAGATCGTCACGAGTTTCGCCTCACGGGTCTTCGCGCTTCCGTCCGGTTGCTTACCGGCTCGCCCGGCAAGCTCGCTGCCTCGCATGGGCAGTCCCGTGCCGTCGATACCCAGGTACATGGTGGGGCTGATCGGTGTGGCCGGATCGAACACTACCCGCTCATCAGCGTCGATCTCGCGCCCCAAGGCTTCGGCGGCCCGCTCTACCTGCTTTGCTCCTACCTCTACGCCCGCCAGGCTACGCAACAGCTCCTCGGTCTCGGCGAAGCTGACCAGCGACGCAGTGGTACCGACCATGCGCAGCACCCCCTCTGACAGGGATCCGCTGCTGATATGCAGGGCCTCATCGCGAGGGAAGAATCCGTGCCCGCACGCAGCGCAATGGTAGTAAGCACGCTGCAACTCCAGCGGACCGAGGACCGTGATGATCGTCTTGCCTCGTCTGCCGGCATAGCGCGCCACCTCACCGCAAGCGCACGAGGCGGCCGGACCCTGGTAGTCGCGCGTGTCAGCGCCCAGCGCCGCTTCAAGCACCCGTGCCGCGATACCGAGAGCCGAGGAGCGCACGGTGAGCTCAAGCGTCTGGAAGTGCACCGTCTGCTCGCCTGCAAGATGGCCGACCAACGAGGTG
>SKQU01000394.1 GCA_007118855.1 Spirochaetaceae bacterium | reverse complement strand
CAGCGGAAACCGAGCTCGTCCATCGCTGCGTAGGCGAGTTCCGTGAAGAAGCGCTCCTGGCCGGGGCCGGTCCACGACATGATCCCGGTCTCGTAGGCAAGCGAGGAGTTATCGTAGAGCTCGTCGTAGTAGGCGTCAGGCGAGATGTAACCGAGATAGGTGCCGGAAAAGCTCAGGGGCAGCAGGACCGCGCCGCGCCCCGCGGCTCGGGCGCGCAGATCGGCCCCGAGTTCGCCGCTGAAGTCGCCCGGGAACCCGGCGAGCACGAGCGGCCCTATGCGCACGAGTGTGATCCGTGCTTCGCGCGTGACGCCGTTCAGACGCAGGAAGACCGGGCTGAGGCGAAGCCGCGGAGCGACGCGTAACTGGAGTGGCGGCGAGCGCGGCGAGGCGTCGACCACGCCGAGCTCACCAACCTCAATGACGCGGGGCTCGGCCGGAAGCGCGTCGGCGAGCAACTCGGCATATCCCTCGGCACGGTCGAAGCCGTCGGCGCCATCCGGCGCGCGGGGGCTCATGCTCCCCATCGCCCCGGGGAGAAAGAACGCGTCGCCTCCCAGCCGTTCGGCGACGGCCTCACGCAGAAAGCCGGGGTAGCCGGCCGAGAACTCGAGGTTCGACGCGCCAATGATCGTCGGGTGCGCGGAGAACCGGACGAGCGAGAGCCGCCTTCCAGAATCATCCTCGAACGAGATGAGGTCGAGCATGCCGTCGACCGGCGGGTAGCCGGCCGTCTCTTCTCGCGCACGGTTCCGGATCAGCTGCGGGACGGCGGCCGCGCCGTGCAGAACCCGGACCGGTCGAAGCCCTTCCCCGGCGCGCCCGAGCGCGGCGGTCAGCGCCCCGATCATGGCCTCAGCGATCGCCCGCTCTACGTCGGCGCGGTAGGCCCCCCCGAAAGCCCGGCCGATCAGGCCGGGCATCGCCGCGCCCGGCCCGGAGTGGGTGTGCGATGCGGTGAAAAGGACAGGTACACCGACGCTCGACCCCACGTCGTCCGCGATCCGCTGCGTAACGACGAGCAGGTCCGAGGCGACGATCGCGACCCGCGCCACCGCCTCCCCCGCCTCGGACCGGATGCCCAGCACGAGCGCCCCCACATCGAGGCGGTCATGGTACCCGGTCGCGGGCTCCCCGCCCCGTGCGCCGTAGCCGGCGAGCGGCGTGCCTTCCGGCAGCTCGAGCGGGACGGCAGCCCAGTTCGCCACGAGCGACTCGCCGTCTGCGATGTGCCACCTCGTCGCCGCGATCTCCGCGAGCGCGCGGTCGAGCGGCCGCTCGACCGCGCGCCGCTTCGAGCCCACCGTCGGCCACGGACCGACCACGACGATGAACGCGATCACGAACACGAGAATGCCTGCCACGATGACTGTTCGGCGACGCACGCCTCAGTCTACCATTTGACCCGAGGCGGCGAAAACCAGACAATCAGGGCAGTGAAACCCACATCAACGAGACCCGCACCATTCCTCGCGGCGATCCTCGCGCTGACGCTGCTGGTACTCGCCTGCGGTCGCACTCCCGAGCCGGTGTCGCTCTCGTACTTCTACCTTCCGATCTGCCCCGCCTGCCCGGAGACGGCGCAGATGGAGGCTATTGGCGGCGAGCTCGTCGGGATCGCGCGTACGCACGACCATGTCTCCGTAGAGATCCACGATCTGCGCCGGGACGAGGGAGCGCTGGCGCTTCGAGAGGCAGCAGACGCGGCCGGAGTCAACGCCGGAACGCTCGCCTTTCCAGTGCTCTTCGAGAACGGCCGCGTGCATGAGGACTTCGAGCAGATCGACCGTTACCTCGCAACGTGGTGAGCCCGCGCACGGGCAACCGATTTCTGTTGCACGCGCGACGGTTCAGGCGTAGACTCATCGCATGAAGGCCCCACGAAAGACCGGTGTTCGGATTGTCGCACTCATGGTTGTCGTGACCGCACTTGCGCTCCCGCTCGCCGCCGAGGAGAGAATCCCGCCGTTCGAGCGGTTTCCCCGGGCGCTCGGCGCGATGTTCGGCGAGGTCACCGGTACCGGACTGCACTATCACCGATGGTTCGGCCCGAACGGCCTGGGGATAACCGGCGGGATTATCTACCAGCCGCTCGGTGCTGAAATGCCATGGCTCGTGGAAAACACGCTGGACTACAACGTCGGCGTCGCGTATCACCGAAGGGTGTACGGCGACGAGTTCGGCACCGGCCTCGCCGGCTCGCTTTATCTCGTGGCAGGCGGGGGCCATCGCGGGTACATCCCGGTCATCAGAACCTACGATCCCATAGTCGAGGAGCCCGTGCCCAACGGAGAGTACGCGGGAGACTACCAGGCGGCGTTCAACCTGGGGATAGGCGTCGGTATCGAGATCATCCTCCTCAACCATATCTCGGTCCCCGCGGAGTTCCTGTATGGAGCGGTGTTCACTCCGACGGCTTCTGATACAACCGAATGGCTTCGAATCGCCCCGACCGGCCAGATCGGGCTTCGGTACCGGTACTGACGGGCGCCCGTTTCTCGTGCACCGAGCGTCGCGGCGTCGCGCGCGATTCTTGACATCCACCCCCACCTCGGGTAGCTTAAGGTCGCATATCGGGCTGTAGCGCAGGGGTTTAGCGTACTTGTCTGGGGGACAAGGGGTCGGCGGTTCAAATCCGCCCAGCCCGATCAAAAGGCGACGGCCGGGTTCATGCCGGGTGTCGCCTTTTTTGCGCCTTGGGGCGGATTTGAAACGGAGCTGCGGCGCGAATGCCTGGAGCGCAAAACGGCAGGATGCCGTTTTAGCAGCGCAGGCGGGTCGGAGGGAGCCGGCACGACGCCGGCGAGCAGATTGTGAGCAATTCTTCCTCGTGTGGACACCACATCGAGGAGGATCGCCAATGGGCGATCAACCGACGCACGCGACGGCTACCGGCCCACTTCCCGGCATAGGTGTTCTGGAGGCTCTATTCGCCGCGGGACCCGCTCCTCGTCAATCGCCGCAGAAGAGTGTCCTGGATATCTCGTCTTCCATCGATGATCGCAAGCACAAACACAACTCCGCGGTCGTATCTGTAGAAGAGCCGCCAGGGCGCGAGGATCACTTCTCGATAGCGGTTGATGCTCTGGTGCTCGAGTTCCGGTACAATGCGTCCGGACCGTGGCTGTTTCGTCAGCTGCTGCACGGCTCCGTCCACGCGCTCAACAAACGTTGTCGCAGCACTTGGCGAATCCTCCGCGATGTACATGGCGATGTCAGAGAGGTCTTCGACCGCCGCAGACGCCCAACGTATCGAGCTCATCGCTCGTCAATGGCCCGCAACGCCTCGTTGATCGCATCCTCGTGGGATACGGTGGCACCGGTCTCCACATCGTGTTCGCCCTGCGCAAGCAGTTTCAGGATTCCGATCGCGTCGATCAACTCCTGGTAGGTGCGGGTATCGAGCAGGACGCCCTTCGCCAAGCCATTCTGAGTGATGACAATCGGGTTCTGAGTGTCGTTGATCTGCTGAAGCATCTCGGCCGCGTGTGTCTTTATGTACGAGATCGGACGGATGTTCGTCTCAAGCTTCATCGCATCCTCCAGTGCGAATAATATACCTTTTACGGACTGGTTGATCAATCACGATCTGGAACAGGCAGGAGAAACTCTGATACTGGAGTACCCCGCGATTCGGGCCGTAGGGGATGTATCTCATGGGACAAGGGGTCGGCGGTTCAGATCCACCGAGCTATAGCTCGAATCTCAGGACACACCTCGTCACGTTCGCCGTACACCTCCATGAGCGTACCGACGAGGCGTTCGCCGTACATCCTGGTTGAGACGGTCCGACACTCTTCGCATGAGGAGAGCAGCTCATAGAGCACCCGAACGCTCTGCACGCGGGAGATCCCCTTGCGGATCGCGGCCCTCGCCTCGGCGCTCGCGGTAGCATCTGCCTCGAAACAGAGAAGACCTTCTATGGAGTAGAGGTGGTTCTTGACCCGGTGGTGGACCTCTGTGAGCAGGGTGTCCTTCTCCGCGAGCTGCCGTGCGACCGCCGTCTCGTCGCCTTCGCCCCTGCAGATCTCCACCATGGCAATCCTTGTCCTGTTCGCAGGCGGCGGACGGGAACAGTGAAGGGACCGTCGCGCGTGGCGACGGTCCCTCGTACCCTCTCACCCTTGCCTTGTCTATTATAATAGAGGGTATTGGAGATTCGGCAATAGGGAATTTCCCTAATGCGCCGGCCTCGCGAGATGGGAGGCGAGACGTTGCAGTGGTTCCCGGGCGAAGAAGGCCGCAAAGACCGCGAACGTCTTGTCGATGATGTTCGCCGGCACACGGGCCCAGAACGACGCGGAAAGCAGCGACTGGCCTGAGGCCACGAGGCCGGTGACGAGATAGTCGACGCCAACGCCGGTCACACCGCCGAACAGGAATGCGGCGATAATCCCGCCGAGGATTGCGTTTGCCATCGCGACCGCAAGGCTGGCCACCAGGACCTGTCCCACGCTCGCAAAGGCCCCGCGCGCGACAAAGGCTCGAACGATGAGCACGGTAGCAACGCCGCAGACCGCGAAGGGCAGATGCGTCAGAGTTACTCGGTATACGAGCTCGAAAAGGGCGTTGGTTGCGACCGCGACGAACAGCGCCGGAAGGAGTCCGAGCGAGACAGCCGCGATCGCCGTTCCAATTGAATCAAGGAAGAACGGGAGGTTCCAGGCTGTGTTCAGGAGGTTGAGACCGACATTGAGCGCCAGGCAGGCGGTAACCACCGCCGGCGCAAACAGAAGCCGCCGTCCTCCTGCTACGCGAACGTCGTCTTGCATATGCCGCGACTATGACACACAATACTTCCATCGCCAATGAGCACGGCCGCACGAACCTCGTCGCGTCACGCCTATCTGTTCGTCTCGCTCAACCTGATGCTCCTGCTGAGCTTCTTCATCGCATTCTCGCTGAACATCAGACAGATCGACGGTTCGCGAACGAGATACGAGCGGTTGGTGCGGGACTGGTTCGCGCTGCGGCTGACGGCAGGCAGCCACCCGGGTCCCATGGGGCTGACTCCCGAGTACCTCGCCTTTGCCGACGATCTGGAGGAGCTGCTCGACTCGGACATGCTGCAAGCCGCGGCCCGCCTCTCCGAGCCGCTTGCGGTCTCAGGGCGACGGCTGGCGGACGCGTGGGATCTCGTTCAGAGAGACGTTGCCGCGGACGGGGCGTCGCCTGTTGTGCAGTTCGAGAGTGCGCTTCTGGGGTTGACGGACATCCTCGACGAGTTCGTCGAGCTCCAGCAGAGATCGCTGCAGATGCTCCTGTTCTTCCTGGGCGGCACCATACTCGCGACGCTGGGGATCTTCCTGCTCGTGGAGAAGGAGATTGACCGCGAGCGACGTGAGGCGTTGAAAGTCCAGATGCTCGCGCGGGGAACGATCGGTGCGCAGGAGCTCGAGCGTGAGCGAATCTCGCGCGCATTACACGACTCGCTCGGCCAGGAGTTGTCCGTCGCCTTACTCGAGCTGGACGAAGCCGACAGTGGTGAACCGTCCGCCGACCCGGGTCGGGAGCGAGCACGGACGAGGCTCCGGTCGGCGGTTGACTGGATCCGTCACCTCGCCCACGAGCTGCATCCGACTGAGATCGACCAGGTGGGACTCGCGGAGGCACTGGACGCCTACTGCGGCGAAGTCTCACGCTCAACCGACGTCGGTATCGCATGGAAGGTGCAGAAGTCTGTCTGCAGCACCCCCAGGGAGGTTGCGATCGGAGTCTACCGTATCGCGCAGGAGGCAATCACCAACGCACTCCGCCACGGACGGCCCCGCAATGTGTTCGTGCAGACCTGCCTCGACACGGACGGTCTCGTTCTCTCGGTGAGCGACGACGGGTACGGATTTCGCGTCGGGAGCGTACGCTCAGCCGGCATCGGCATCATTGGAATGCGGGAACGAGCCGCGATGTTGAAAGCGACGCTGGAGATAGACAGCGATCCGGAACGTGGAACGAGTGTGGTGCTCCGTGTGCCTCACTCGGTGCTCGGATGCGGGGAAACTGAGTGACGCCGGTCATGCTGGTTGACGACCACCCGCCGTTACGCACCGGCGTGGCCGCCATACTCGAGCGGTCCGGTCGATACCGCGTCATCGCGGAGGCGGGCTCGGTCGAGGAGGCCCTGATCGCCGCAAGGTCGCATCGGCCTCCCATTGCAGTGCTCGATCTGCTGCTGCCGGACGGCAGCGGACTCGATCTGCTTCGCGTAATGAAGCGCGAAGGGCTCGTGCGTGGCGTGCTCGTACTCAGCATGAATGCGACGGCGGCCATGGCCGACGCGGCTCTGGAAGCCGGTGCCGACGCCTACCTGCTCAAGGAGTCCACCGGTGAGCACCTGCTGAGGGCCATGGATGCGATCCGCGATGGCCGGACCTTTCTCGACGGGCGACTCGGTCGCAGGGGTTCTTCTCGTGGTGCGAGTGCCTCTTCCCTGGACGCCGCGTCGGACCGCGGCCCGCTCCGCTCCCTTTCTGCGCGCGAGCACGAGATATTCAGACTCCTGGCCTCCGGCCGCAACTCGAAGGAGATCGCGAGGCTTCTGGACATCAGCTCCAAGACGGTGGACAACCACCGCAGCAGGGTCATGCAGAAACTCGAACTCTCCTCCATAGCCGACCTGGTACGACTGGCGGTCCGCACGGGCGTGATCGATCCATGAAGGGCGCCGGCCGGCGCCCCTACTCCGATACTGCGAACCCGATTGGCGCGGAGGTGGGGCGCTCCTGCTTCAGGACGGCGGCGATCTTGCGGTAGTCCTCTTCCATCTCCGGCGTGACCGACGGGTGGCTGTCGGCGAGCGCGGTCTCGAAGAACTCCATCCGGACCTCGTTCGCCTCGGCGTTCTCGCGCAGCGCCTCGAGCCCCGCCTTGCGCACGACGTTCTCCAGGTCGGCTCCCGTGTAGCGCTCGCACTTCTCGGCGACCGCGTCGAGATCGACGTCCGAGGCAAGGGGCATGTTCCTGGTGTGAATCGACAAGATCGCGCGTCGAGCCTCGCGGTCCGGGACCGGAACGTAGACGAGCTCGTCGAAGCGGCCCGGGCGAAGCAGGGCGTGGTCGAGCAGGTTCGGCCGGTTGGTCACGCCGATCACCACGACTCCCTGGAGTTCCTCGAGCCCGTCGATCTCCGCGAGCAGCGTGTTGACGACCCGCTCGGTGACCGACGCGTCGCCGAGTCCCATGCCGCGCTGCGAGGCGAGCGAATCGATCTCATCGATCAGGATGATCGACGGGGCAACCTGCCGGGCCCGTTTGAAGAGCTTGGTGATCTGGCGCTCGCTCTCGCCGTACCATTTTGAGAGGAGACTCGAGCTCTTGGCGCTGATGAAGTTCGCCTCCGCCTGGTGCGCGACCGCCTTCGCGAGCATCGTCT
>SKQU01000251.1 GCA_007118855.1 Spirochaetaceae bacterium | reverse complement strand
GTGCGCGCGCTGCGGAGCAGACCGGCGACCTGGGGGTCGACCTCGTCATGCGCGCCGGCAAGCGGATAGACGCCATATTCGCGCGGGATCGTTGCCCAGCCTGCGTACAGGGAGAGCCTGGCCGGAGGCCGGGTACGGCGAAGCCGGTCGGTCGCCGCATCGGCCGCGGCGGCAACGAGCTCTTCGGCGGCGCGCAGTCTTGACACGTTCATCACCGGGGCGGCAAGACCGAAGTGGGTCGTCGAGAGCGCCCGCAGGCGCAGGTCGACGGTGTCCGCCTTCCACCGATCGCCGCACGCCCAGGAGCATCGGCGCGACCGGTCGAGCGAGGCGTAGAGCTGATGGTTCTCCCACTTCTCCGCCCAGCTCGCGTAGCCGTCGAAGGACCCGTCGGCGGTGTCCATGTCAATCGTGATCGTGCGGCGCGGCGGATGGGTGTCCAGGTAGGTTCCGGGGGTCGTGAACCGCAGATACGGCAGGTCGGCGACGCTTCGCACGATGGCCTCGAACCCCCGAGCGGTGCTCAGCAGACGGCCGGCTACCGGAACCCGGAGCCCGGTCCAGAACTCGTCGTCGGCATCCATGTCTATGAGAACCAGCAGATCGGTCCGCCGATCGCGCCGCGGGCCTCCGCGGGCCTGGCTGCGTCGCAGTCGTCTGACCAGGCGGCCGAGCGTCAATGAGTCGGCCAGGTCGCCGTGGTTGATCGCCGGGATGAGCGGTATCCGCTCATCGGTTGCGGAGGTGGTGAGCAGCATCGGGTTGAACCGGTCGGCGACGGGGAGCGCGGGGATGAAGGATCCGAAGGTGTTGAACGGGACGCTGCTGTAGTAGAGGCTCAGCGCCTCAACGCCGAGCGCGTTCAGCAGCCCGATCATCGGCGGCGTGTACATCATCTCCTGCGGACGCATGATCGTGCGGTAGCGGGGGAAGAGGTCAGCCACGCCGCTACCGGCATTGTTGTGGACGGCTCGCTCGATCGCCTCTCGCGCCTCGCCCCTCGTGTGAGCCGGGATCAGGCCGTTATTGTACGACATGATCTCGATCTCATCGGCTCCGCCGCCGACGCGCCTGCGCAGCGCCTCGAGGATGTCAGGGGCGTGTTCGGGTATGGAGTGTTCGAGAGTGAAGAGGTTTTCGGCGTCCCACGTGCCGGCGACGGGGATGCCCTCCGCGTTGAGACGGTCGAGCGACTCGATGATCGAGCGGATGATGCGGATGTCCTTCCCGATTCCCCGCTCGTCGAGCGAATCGCCCCGGTACGAGTGGTAGAAGTTCACGTGGAACCGGAAGGCCACCGAGATCGTGCTCATCGCTTCTTCCGGGGCGGTCACGGTACGACGCGCCGCGAAACCGGCAGCGGTGGTGGGGGCGAAGCCCCGTGGCCGCTACGAGATGGTGCTGATTCGCAGGTTGTTCTCGACCTTCACGCCGCCGGCGGCGCCATCGGCGATCTCGGAGACGGTCGTCTTGACCTTTTCCGACGTGACCCGTCCGGTGAGCGCGATGAAGGGCTTACCGAACAGCCCCTGCTTCTCGACCTTCACGGTGATATAGTTCCCGGGGCCGATCTGGTCGCTGTTCTTGATCGCGTTGTCGATCGCGTCTCGTGCTTTCGCTGCTGATAGTGCCATGGTATGATCTCCAATTCGGTTTTCTTAGATGTACCCGGTACGTCCGGGGAGGTCAAGTATCCAGGAGGAAAAGCGTGAGTGAACAGAAGAACGAGTACCGGAAACCGGAGGGGGCACGCAGTGTGCACACGATGAGCTTCGCCGGCGAGGAGCTCTCCTACGCGGCCGAGGCCGACTGGCTCGTGCTGCGAAAGGACGAGAAACCGGTAGCTGAGATGTTCCACGTCTACTACGCCCTTGCCGGTGAGGAGGGGCCGCGGCCGTTGACCGTGGTTTTCAACGGCGGTCCGGGCGCTGCGTCGGCCTATCTGCACATGGGCGCCCTGGGGCCCAAGCGCATCTGTTTCAACGAAGACGGCACGCCGCCGGCGCCTCCGGTCCAGCTCGTTGACAACGCCGAGAGCTGGCTGCCGTTCACCGATCTCGTGTTCGTCGATCCGGTCGGCACGGGATTCAGCCGGGCGATCCCTCAGGAGGATGAGAAAGAGAAGGGGGAGCAGCAGGATCCGGCGAAGGAGTTCTGGAAGATCGAACGCGACCTGAAGGCGCTCGGAGAATTCATGTCCAAGTTCCTCTCGCTCAAGCATCGGTGGGACAGTCCGGTCTTCGTTGCCGGTGAGAGCTACGGAGGCTTCCGGGCCGCGAAGCTCGCGCGGATCGCCCAGGAAGAGTTCGGCGTGGGGATAAACGGGGCGATCCTGATCTCACCGGCGCTGGAGTTCGCACTGCTCGATCCGTCCGACTACGACCTCCTGCCCTGGATCGACGTGCTTCCGAGCATGGCCGCAACGGCCGCATACCACGGAAAGGCTTCCGCCCCGGCGGACACCGGCGATCTTGACGGTGTGCGCAGGGCAGCCGAGCAGCTGTGCTATCGGGAGGTACCGCGGCTGCTCCTCGGCGCGGACGATCTGTCCGCTCGGGATCGTTCCCGGATCATCGGCCGAATCTCGCGGCACACGGGACTTGATTCGTCGCTCGTCGATGCCTGTGGCGGACGTGTCAGCCCGCGACGGTTCGCCCGCGAGCTGCTGCGGGACCGTGGGCTGGTCTGCGGCATGTACGACGCGACGGTTACCACGCGTGATCCGTTCCCCGATCGCGATTCCTTCGCCGGTCCCGACCCGACCCTCCGGTCTATCGAACGGCTCTTCGCCGGAGGCGTGAACACGCACCTGCGGCGCAACCTCGGTCTGTCGACCGATCGCGACTACCACCTTCTGAGCATGGAGGTCAACCGCGGATGGCAGGTGGATGTCGAGCGCCACGCGCTCGCGAGCCAGATCGGCGCGACCGATGACCTGCGCTACGGCATGAGCCTGAACCCGCACATGCGGGTGAGAATCTCTCACGGAGTCTACGACCTAGTGACCCCCTACTTCGCCTCGGACCGGATGGCTCGTCTCATGCGACTGCCTGAGTCTCCGAATGCAGCATTGAGTCTCAGACATTACCGGGGCGGGCACATGTTCTACGCCTGGCAGGCGTCGCGCGAACAGTTCAAAAACGACATGGCCGACTTCTACGCGCGGGCCGTGTCTATGCGACCGGGGTCGACGTCTTGAGGTAGGCGACGATCTTGTCGATGCGTCGGCAGACCAGCTCATAGAGCGCCGGCACGTAGTCACGCTCGCTCAGGCGTCGGCTCAGATACGACTTGACTTCCCTTTCGATCTCCTCGAGCGAGGCACCGTCGCGTTCGGTCACGCCGAACTCGGTCCGCACGAAGTCCTCGAGCCCGAGCAATTCGTTGCGGACGACCGCGTGGTTCTCCCTGCGCACGTACTCGGTGATCTCATGGTTGGCGAGCCGCTCATCGAGCGTGCGAAGCATAATCTCCAGCTCGTCGTGAAGCGATTCGATCTCGAGTTCCAGAAGCCTGACAAACTTGTGATAGAGGGAGATCATGCCGCCTCCTTCATGCCAATCGTACACCGGGTCCGACGGCCGCGCAAGGCTTCGCGCCGGAGTACGAGCCGATCGGGGGTTACAGACCTTTTGACCGGTGCGATCGATTCGTGATAGTGTCGCGTCTTCAGGAGGCTGAATGGATCGTGTGAAATATCTCTTGCCCGAAGATCGTCTGCCGAAGTCGTGGTACAATATCCAGGCCGACCTCAAGACGCCGCTTGCCCCGGTCATACACCCGGGCACGAAGCAGCCGATCGGCCCCGAGGATCTGGCTCCGCTCTTCGCGATGGAGCTGATCAAACAGGAAGTGAGCCAGGAGCGCGACATCGAGATTCCCGATCCGGTGCGTGATGTGTACCGCCAGTGGCGTCCGACACCGCTTCACCGCGCACGTCGGCTCGAGAAGGCGCTCGATACCCCGGCGCGCATCTACTACAAGTACGAGGGCGTCAGTCCGGCCGGATCCCACAAGCCCAACACGGCCGTTCCCCAGGCGTTCTACAACAAGCAGCAAGGAATCTCACGGCTTGCCACCGAGACCGGTGCCGGACAGTGGGGTTCGGCCCTCGCCATGGCGGCGACCGTATTCGGTCTCGAGCTCGACGTCTTCATGGTCCGGGTGAGTTACGATCAGAAGCCGTACCGACGAGGGCTGATGGAGGCCTTCGGAGCGTCGGTAACCCCAAGCCCGAGCGACAAGACCCAGGCGGGGCGCGCGATACTCGCTGAACACCCGGACTCGACCGGATCGCTCGGTATCGCGATATCCGAGGCGGTCGAGATCGCGGCGGGTCGTGAGGACACGAACTACGCGCTCGGCAGTGTTCTGAATCACGTGCTCATGCACCAGACCGTCATCGGGCTCGAGGCGATCGAGCAGTTCAACCTGGCCGACGACTATCCGGATATCCTGATCGGGTGCACCGGCGGCGGGTCGAACTTCGCAGGTTTCGTCTTCCCCTTCCTCGGACGCCAGTTCCGCGGCGAGCAGGACGTACAGGTTATCGCCGTCGAGCCGTCGGCCTGCCCCACCCTCACCAAGGGTCCGTTCGCCTACGACTTCGGCGACACGGCGCATATGACGCCGCTCATGAAGATGAACACCCTCGGCAGCACCTTCGTGCCGCCCGGGTTCCACGCCGGCGGGTTGCGCTACCACGGAATGGCACCGCTGGTGAGTCACCTCCTCGCCGAGAACGCGTTCGAGGCCGTCAGCTACCACCAGCTCGAAACCTTCGAGGCCGGTGTGCTGTTCGCCCGGGCGGAGGGCATCCTTCCGGCTCCTGAGGCGAACCACGCGGTCGCCGCCGCGATCGACGAGGCAAGGAAGTGCAGAGAAACCGGCGAGAGCAAGGCGATCGCCTTCAACCTGTGCGGGCATGGGCATTTCGACCTTCAGTCCTACATGGACTACCACGCGGGCAAGCTCGTGGCGTACGAGTATCCGGCGGAAGACATCGCGATGGCGCTCTCCGGCCTGCCGTCGCTGTAGACTCTGGCGCGGGCCGACGCAGCCGGTATGGCTGCCTCAGGCCGCCCATCGGGGGTGCGACGTTCATCCGCGGGCGGCGGGGACGTTCGCTTCGAGCTCCTCGAGCCAGACGGCCGCGGTAGCATCGCTCGGCGCACGCCAGTCGCCGCGGGGCGAGAGCGATCCGCCGGATCCCACTTTGGGCCCGTTGGGTATGCAGCTGCGCTTGAACTGCGAGTTCGCGAAGAACCGCTTCAGAAACACCCGAAGCCAGGAGACGATCTCCTCGCGGCTGTAGCTCCGGCGTTTCGCCGGCGGCAGATCGTCGGGCCACGGTCCGCGTTCTGCATCCGCCCATGCGTGTTCGGCAAGCCAGGCCACCGTCGATGGCCGCAGCCCGTAGCGCGAGAGGTAGTAGAGCGAGAAGTCCTGCAGCTCATAGGGGCCGATCGTCTCCTCGCTCCGCTGCACCGGCTGGTCGGACGCCGCTGAAGGTGCGGCGCCAGCGGCACCTTCAGGTACCAGCTCAGGCGATATCTCGGTGTCAAGGATGCGCCCGAGCACCGCGGACGCGGCGGCGCCCATCGCCTCGGTGTCGGCGACCCAACGGATGAGGTGCTGGATCAGCGTCTTTGGTACCGACGCGTTCACCGCATAGTGCGACATGTGATCGCCTACGCCGTAGGTCGCCCATCCGAGCGCGAGCTCACTCAGGTCGCCGGTTCCCACGACGAGCCCTTCGTGCAGATTCGCAAGCCGGAACAGGTGGCTCGTGCGCGCACCGGCCTGCACGTTCTCGAAGGTCACATCGTAGGTCTCCGCGCCGTCGGCAAACGGATGGCCGATGTCGCGAAAGGTCTGCATGCACGACGGGCGTATGTCGATCTCTTCCGCCGTGACCCCGAGCGCGTCCATCAGCTCGAGCGCGTTCGTCCTTGTCCGCTCGCTCGTCGCGAAACCCGGCATCGTATAGGCGAGCACGTTCCGCCGTGGCAGGCCGAGCAGATCCGCGGCCCGGCAGCTCACGATGAGCGCGTGGGTCGAATCGAGTCCTCCGGAAACGCCGATGACGAGCTTGCGAATGCCGGTCGCCTCGAGACGCTTGGAGAGCGAAGAGACCTGGATGTTATACGCCTCGTAGCACCGCTCCTCGCGTCGCCCGGGATCCGCCGGGACGTAGGGAAACCGCGGCACGACTCGCTCGAGCGGAACCTCGGACTCCGGTACCTCCAGGGCGAACGAGACACGCCGGTACGCTCGTGCCGCGACTTCGTGTGCCGCGGCGTTGTCGGCGAAGCTCGTCATGCGCATGCGGTCCTGCACGAGCGCGTGCAGATGCACGTCGGCATGGATGAGCTGCGGCTCCCGGGCGAAGCGCTCACTCTCGGCGAGTAACCGCCCGTTCTCGTGGATGTGGGCATCACCGTCCCACGCGAGGTCGGTGCTCGACTCCCCTCCCCCGGCGGCCGAATAGAGGTAGGCGGCGATGCACGAGGCGCTCTGCCTCGCGCCGAGACTGCGCCGGTAGTCTGATTTGCCGATCGTGACGTTGCTCGCCGAGAGGTTGGCAAGAACCGTTGCTCCGGCGAGGGCGCCGTAGCTGCTCGGTGCGATGGGCGCCCAGAGGTCCTCGCAGATCTCGGCGTGGACGACGAAGTCCGGGATGCTCTCGGCCGCGAAGAGCAGGTCGACCCCGAAGGGGACATCCGAACCGCACAGCCGCGTCTGTTCTCCCCGCACCCGCATGCCTGAGGTGAAGTGCCGCTTCTCGTAGTACTCCCGGTAATTGGGAATGTAGGTCTTGGGAACGACTCCGACGACCGTTCCCCCGTGCACCGCGACCGCCACGTTGTAAAGGTTTCCGCCGTGGCGCAGCGGCATCCCCACGAGCAGAAGCGGCCGCAGACCGGCGCTCGCCTCCACGACCGATTGGAGCCCCTCATGCGCCGCGGCGAGCAGCGCGTCCTGATGGAACAGATCGTCCGCCGTGTAGGAAGTCAGCCCGAGCTCCGGGAAGACGACGAGCACGCTCTGCGCCTCGTGCGCCCGTCGGGCGAGGTCGACCGTCGCGGATGCGTTGAACCGGACGTCGGCAACCCGTACCGCCGGGACGGCGACGCTCACCCGCACGAATCCGTGTCCGTACAACGATCCGTATGGCAGCTGGCTCCTCACGCGCTCACGATACCCGCGGCGCCGGCGATGGTCAATGCGCAGTATATTCAGGCGGTGCAAACCGGATACGACACCTTGATAGTGGGCGCCGGAGTGAGCGGGCTCATCGCGGCACGGGAGCTTCGCTCAGCAGGGCGGCGCGTGATCGTACTCGACAAGGGCCGCGGCGTCGGCGGCAGGATGACCACGCGTCGGATGGGCGCAGCCG
>SKQU01000119.1 GCA_007118855.1 Spirochaetaceae bacterium | reverse complement strand
GCGAACCGATGGGTCGGTCGTAGAGGCGGTAGGTCTTGTAAATGCGCCCGCCGAGTCGTTCCATCGCCGCGCGCATCGCGTGGTTATCTTCGAGGATCCAGCTGCACTCACCGCGCTGGCGACCGCGCGTCTCGGAGTACCGGATGGTGCGGTGGTAGAAGAGCGCTTCGATCCCGAGCCCGCGGTAGCGGTGTCGGACCCCCATCGCCAGGACGCGGGTCTGGGTGATCTTCCGCTGCCAGTAGAGCAGCTTGAGCAGCCCGAACGGCAGCAGCCGTCCGCTCTTCACGTGGATGAGCGCCTGGTTGAGATCCGGCAGCGAGAGAGAGAAACCCGCGGGATCCCCGTCGCTGAACGCGAATATGACGAGCTCGGGGTCCGCGACGGGTTTGAGCTCGTGGCCGAGATGGTCGAGCTCGGCGTCCGTCCAGGGGACGAACCCCCAGTTCTTCTCCCAGGCGTCGTTGTAGATCATCCTGACGAGATCGATTTCCTCGTCGACCCGCTTGAGGTTGATCGGCCGAACCTCGAGATTGTGACGTTTCCTGAGCCGCTCCACGAAGCGATCGAGCCGTTCGGTCCGCATGCTCTCTTCGCCAAGCCAGTAGGCGAACAGATCCTTCGCCTTCGAGAACCCGGCTCCGCACAGGAGCCCCTCGTAGTACGGATGGTTATAGGGCATCATCACCATCGGCGGCAGATCGAAGGCGTCGACGAGGAGACCGAGGGTGTCGTTGGTGCTCGGATTGGTCGGTCCGCGCATGACCGAGACTCCCCGTCCGGCGAGCCACTCCTCGGCGTTCGCGAAGAGCGCCGCCGCCACTTCCGGGTCGTTCACCGACTCGAAGAAGCCGAAGAACCCGACGTTCTCGCCCTGGAACGCGACGTACGACGGATCGTGGATCGCCGCGATTCGCCCCACGACGCTCCCCTCGCTGCGCGCAAGGAAGCACTGAATCGCCGCGTGCTCGTAGAACGGGTTCTTTCCCGGGCTGAGCAGCGTCTTCTGATCCATGATCAGCGGGGGAACCCAGTTGGGGTTGTCGCGGTAGAGCTTCCAGGGAAGCTTGATGAACTGCATGAGCTCGCGTCTGCCGGTCACCGGCGTCACGGATATGGCCACAGCGCCTCCTGCGGCATTGTCGGGAGAGTCAGCCGACGCTGTCAAGCCTTGCGCGCGGAGGTTGCGGGAACGGCTGCTCACCCGCCCGGGCGCGAGACGGTCGCATCCACCGCAGCAGCAGGAGACTCGCGATCGTCAGGATACCGAGCACGACAAAGCTCAGGCGAAAGGCGCCGACCGATCCGGCCCACGACATGACCCGCGGCGCGACTCCCGCGCCGAAGAAGTTCGCGAGCGGTATCGCGAGCGCCACCGAGAGGTTGCGAGCCGCCGGCGGGGCGACGTCGCTCAGCGCGCTCAACCCGAGCGGAAAGAACGCGCCCACGAGCAAGGGCTGGAGAAAGACGGCAACCAGGAGCGCCGGGCCGGTCGCGAGTCCGAGCGCGACCGTCACCAGTCCTGTCGTTCCGAGCACCACGACGACCACCCGGGTGAAGCCGTACCGGTCGGCGAGGGTTCCGGCGAGCAGGATCGAGGCGAAGCCGGTCACTCTCGACAGGCCGACGAGGGTGTTCACGAGCTCCTCACGCAACCCGTGATCCACGACAAGGTAGGTGGGCAGCACCGAGAAGACGCCCATCGCCCCGCTCGCCGCGACGATGAAGAGCGCGGAGACGACCCAGAAGGGTCGGTTCCGGAGGAAGAGCGAGATGTTCTGGAAGTTGGGGCTCTGCCCGCGCTCGGCGCTCGCCCTGCCGAAGGCGGCAAAGGCAACCGCGACCAGGAGCGCGGCCGCGCCGACCACGCGAAACACGACTCGCCAGCCGAGCGTCGGCGCGAGAACCGCGGCCAGGACGGGGGCAGCGAGATAGGCCAGATTGGGGCCCGACTCGTGGATCGCAAGCGCCGTGCCGCGACGTGCGGGGGAGACGAGCGAGAGGACCGACGCGATCCCCGAGCCCGGGTAGAGCCCGCTCGCCCAGTTGATCACGGCGAACAGCAGGTGGAACCCGACGAGACTTCTGACCGTGGAGAGGACCAGAAGCGCGCCGGCGTTGAGGCCGATCGAGAGAACGATGGTCCACCGGTGCGTGATGCGATTCGCAATGAACCCGGAGGCGAGAAGCCCGGACACGAAGCCCGCCGATCCGGTGAGGAAGAGCGCGGACACATCGCTATACCCCACGCCGAACGAGGCGGCGATGCGAAGCAGGGTCGGCGGGAGCAGCAGCCGCGGGAGGATTCCCATGGAGACGACTAGGGTGAGGAAGAGTACCCACGGCAGTGCGGCGACGAAGTGCCCTCTGGTTGGCATCGCGAAGACGGTCGCACGATGCTGACCGCGGGTCAAGGACCCGGCTCAAGGGACGCGGCTCGCATCGTCGAGACTCGCATGGTACGATACCTCATGCCGACTACCGACCGAGGCGGTTCCGAGCGCAGCGACGAGACGCTGCGACGCATGTTCGGGTATGACTCGTTTCGACCGCATCAGCGGGAGATCGTGGAGGCGATTCTCGCACGGCGCGACGTCTTCGCCGCGATGCCGACCGGGGGCGGGAAGTCGCTGTGCTACCAACTCCCGTCGGTCCTGCTCGAGGGGCTCACGGTCGTGGTGAGCCCACTCATCGCGCTGATGCAGGATCAGGTGGACGGCGCGCTCGCGAACGGCCTCGAGGCTGCCTTTCTCAACAGCTCGCTCGATCCGGTCGCGGCCCGTGAGGTGTGGCACCGGGTCGCTCGCGGAACTGTCCGGCTGCTCTACGTCTCGCCGGAACGAGTCGCGATGGACTCATTTCGCGAGCGACTCCGCGACCAGGGCGTGTCGCTCTTCGCGATCGACGAGGCGCACTGCATCTCCGAATGGGGCCACGAGTTCCGCCCCGACTATCGCACGCTGTCCGTGCTGCGCGCCGAGTTCCCGAGCACCCCGATCGCCGCGTTCACGGCGACCGCAACCCCTCTCGTACAGGACGATGTGATCCGACTCCTCCAGCTTCGTTCGCCGCTCGCCGTCCGGGGCGACTTCGACCGGCGGGAGATCTACTACCGCGTGCGGCGCAAGGAGCGGGTCAACGACCAGATCCTCGCCTTCGTCCGCTCACACTCCGAGCAGCCGGGGATCGTGTACCGGGCGACCCGCAGATCGACCGAGGAAACCGTCGCGAAGCTGGTGTCGAACGGCATCAGCGCGGTGGCCTACCACGCAGGGCTCAGCGACCGGGAGCGGCGGGCCAACCAGGCACGCTTCGTGAAGGACGAGGTCCGGATCGTCGTCGCAACGATCGCGTTCGGGATGGGGATAGACAAGTCCAACGTGCGATGGATCATCCACGGAGACCTGCCGCGCAGCATAGAAGCGTACTACCAGGAGACCGGCCGTGCGGGTCGTGACGGGGATCCGGCCGAAGCGCTGCTCTTCTATGGGCCGCAGGACATCATGACGATTCGCTACCACATAGACAGGATGGAGAGCGAGCAGGAGTCCGAACGCGCGACGAGGAACCTTCAGGAGATGATCCGGTACGCCGACTCGGGAGTCTGCAGGAGAGTACAGCTCCTCGCGCACTTCGCGCAGCACCACCCGGGCAGATGCCGTGGGTGCGATGTCTGCGAGGGAGAGGTTGCGATGAGCGACCAGACGATCCCCGCCCAGATGGCGATGTCCGCGATGATCCGTACGGGCGAACGGTTCGGCGCGCACCACCTCGTGGACATCGTCACCGGCGAGGCCAGCGACCGGGTTCGCCGCCTCGGTCACGATCGCCTGCCCACCTTCGGCGTGGGGCAAGATCACGACCGCAGGTGGTGGCTCCGCCTCGTCCAGGACCTCGAGGGCGCCGGGCTCGTTCGGCGGCGCGACGGCGCGAAGAGCGGGCTCATGATCTCCCCCGCCGGAAAGGCGGTACTCACCGGGACCGAGCGGTTTCACACCGCCGATCGTCCGGAGAAGCCGGCCCCACGGGTGAAGGCGACGGAATCGGCTCTCGACCCCGAGCAGGAGCAGCTGTTAGGCCGGCTTCGCGCCCTGCGGACCCGGCTCGCACGGGAGCGGGGCGTCCCGCCCTACGTTGTCTTCAGCGACAAGACACTGCGGATCATGGCGTCGGTCCGACCCCACGACAGGGCTACCCTGCTCGAAGTCCCCGGCATCGGCGAGCATAAGGCCGAGGTCTACGGCACGCATTTCCTCGAGGAGATCGGCTCTACGGGCGCCTAGGCGGACTCCGGGGCCGACGCCTGCCGGCATCTGACCCGGCCCGGGACCCGCACGCGCTTCCCGACCGGGAGCTCATGCTCCTCGTCGTCACGGCCGACCGCGACGAGCGCCTTCCCCACCGTCGTCTCGCGCGTCACGTAGGCGACCGACTCCTCACCCTCACACACCACTTCGATGAACAGCTCTTCGCCCTGGTGGGTGATCCTGAAGGCGATGCGCGTCCAGCGTGCGGGAAGCTTCGGCTCCACCACGAGGCGGTCGCGAAAGAGGTTGATGCCGGCGAAGGCGGTCAGCACGAGGTCGATTGAGCCGGCCATCACGCCGCAGTGGATACCCTCGAGCGTCGTGCCTCCCTGGGTATCGTAGATGTCGCTTCGCAGGCACTCAACGAACCAGCGCCACTGATCGTCCTCGTGCTCTTCGAGGTACCGCAGGATCGCCGAGTGCACGATCCAGCTGAGCGTCGAACCATGACTCGTGCGCGGCTCGTAGTACTCGTAGTTCCGGCGAAGGAGCTCTTCGCCGGAGGGTACGTCGTAGCCCATGAGCTCGAGCATGTGCACCACCTGGTCGGGAGCAAGCAGGTAGAACATCATCAGGACGTCGGCCTGCTTGGCGACCTTGTACCGGTCCGGTGAGTCACCTTCAGCTTTCAGGATCCGGTCCATCCGCCGGATCGCACCATACTTCTCACGATAGGCGTCCCAGTCGAGCTCCTCGAGCTCCATGTAGCCGTCGAACTGGCTGATGAGACCCTCGTCGTCAATCACCACCGTCAGGCCGCAGGCGACCGACTCCCACTGCTCGGCTTCCGCCGACTGGAAACCGATCTGGTCGGCAAGCCGACGCTTGACCCCTTCCGGCCGGTGCTCCCAGGTCTCCGCAATCTTGTGGAGCAGCCATGCGGCCATCACGTTGGTGTACGCGTTATCTCGAAACCCCCCTTCGTCGAGCGGTGCGTCCGGGTACTTCTCGTGGAACTCGTCCGGCCCCATGACCCCGCGGATGTGGTAGCGCCCGTCGCGCTCGTCGTACTTCGCGATACTCGCCCAGAAACGGGCGATCTCGACGAGGAGCTCCATCCCGTGATCGTGGAGAAACTGCTCATCGCCGGTCGCGTAGAAGAACGTGTAGACGTCGTAGGCGATGGAGATGGAGACGTGACGCTGCAGGTGGCTGAGATCCGGGTCCCATTCGCCGGACTTGGGGTTGTAGTGCAGGTCCTGGCTCTCAGGCCCGCCGGTGTCCGCGCTCTGCCACGGGTACATCGCCCCTCTGTAGCCGGCCTCCCGCGCGAGCTTCCGCGCGGCCTCCAGTCGCCGGTACCGGTACATCAGGTGACTCTTCGCGATGTCCGGAAACCGCACTGTGAAGAAAGGCATGATGTACAGCTCATCCCAGAAGATATGACCGCGGTACGCCTCGCCGTGCAGACCTCGAGCGGGGAGCCCGACATCGAGCTTCACGTTGTGGTGGCTCGCGGTGGACAGGAGATGGTAGGCATGCAGGCGCAGGACCCGCTGCGCAAACTCGTCGGTCTCGACCACCACGTCGGCATGGTGCCACAGGCCTTCCCACCGCTCGACGTGCAGCCGCCGCTCCTCCTCGTACGACTCGGCGTCGGCGATCAATGCCTCTGCGTCCCTCGGAGGATCATCGCAGTCGTAGTCCACGTCGGTGTAGATCGCAACGAGCTTCGTAAGGGCGAGGCTGGATTCGGGTTCGCCCTCGACGGTGAAGCTCTCGGTCGCGCGGGCGTCTTCGAGTTTCACGGAGCGTTCGGGCTCGCCGCCGGCCTCCGGGACGAGAGCCACCCGGGCGCGCAGGCAGACGACGTCGCCGCCGTTCCTCGTGCGCATCGCGAGATATACGCCGTCGTCGCGCTCTTCGGCTTCGGCCGGCTCGAGATGGTACTGCTCGAGGTCGCGGTAACGCTCGACGAGGTAGTTGCGCACCTCGCCGTCCAGCGACGAGCGGATCGTGAGCTCTCCGGTGTAGTTGAGCGGCGTGACGACGAATCGCATCGCGGCGAGGTGGGCGCTTTCCATACTCGCGAACCGTTCGCTCGTGATCCGCGTCTCGCGGCCCTCCTCGTCACGAAGGGTGAGCCGCCGGTGAGTCAGGCCTTGCCGCAGATCCGTCCAGTGCTCGAAATCGAGCACCTCGCAGCTGTGCGGTGAGAGCCGGTCTCCCCCGTCTATGTGCACCGTCACCGCCGTCCAGTTCGGACAGTTGACGAAATCGCTGTTCACGATTCTGCGGCCCTCGATCTCCGTCTCACCGCGGTTGTAGAGCCCGGCGACGTAGGTGCCCGGATAGTGCACGTCATCGTCGATCGGCTCGCTCTCGAGCGATCCGCGGGTCCCGAAGTAGCCGTTGCCGACCGTCGTGAGGGCTTCACGGAGTTGCTCATCTTCCGGCTGGAAGCCTTCGTAGTGAAGCCGCCACAAAGCATCGTTTCTCATAATGCCGCCTTTCCTTTGTCGCCTCTCCTATTGCCGCCCTCCCGCGTCGTCGCGCTCGAGTGCCACGCGACGAAGCGCCGCAACGAGCACATCCGGGGTCGAGACGAAGTGGGTGCGGTCGGCTGCCGCGGCAACCTTCCGCCGCAGATCGTCGTCGGTCGTCACGAAGACGGCGCCGGTTCGCTCGCGCCCGCCGAGCTCGACGGCCTTCTCGACCATGGGCAGGTCGGAGGAGGTGTCGCCACAGACCAGACAGGGCGAATCGGCGAGGCGCAGACCGAGCGCGTCGTCGAGGTAGGCGAGCCCGTCGCCCTTGGTAAATCGTCGGCCCCCCTCCACGGTGAACATGATCTCGACGTCCTTGCCCGTATCCTCAATCCCGAAGACCGTCCCCTCGGGGTCGATGTCGCGAACGGTCGACTCGACGGCCTCGAGAAACGCGGCGGAGAGCTCGTCCGGAATAGACCCGTGGATGTCCTGCCGCGCGACGGTCGTCTGGCCGTACTTGTGCTGCAGCCCGGAGCCGATCAGCGCAAAGGTCGCGAACTCTCGTCGAGAGAGCAGGGCGTCTATACGGGAATTGAGCTCCTCGATCGCGCGCCCCTGGTCGTCGCTGAGCTCGAGCGCACCACGGTGTCCTTCCCGATCGCAGTAT
>SKQU01000263.1 GCA_007118855.1 Spirochaetaceae bacterium | reverse complement strand
CCGGCGAGCTGGCCGGGAGCGACGTCGGCCTGCTTCAGAGCGGCATGCAGCACCTCCAGTTGAGAGCTCCAGATCTCACGCGGATCGTGCTCCACCCATCCCGGCTTCGGGTAGTGCTGGGTGAACTCACGCTGCGCCACACCGCGAACGGAGCTCGTGCGGTCGAATACGATCGCGCGCGAGCTCGTGGTCCCCTGATCGAGCGCGACAACGAATTGCCCGGCCATCTACTCCTCCTTGCGCATAGACATCGTCGCGACGAGATCGATCCCCGTTCCGGCAACGTCGGTTGCGATCACCTCCCCACACTGAATCGGCGCCGTGAGCTCGAGCTCGTACATCGCGTTCAGGAAGGAGGGAATACGGTCCACGGCCACCGCCTCGCTGCTCTTCACCGGCAGACGGAAGAACTCCCCGCCGGTGACCGCGCACGTTCCGGTCACGGGGCGCCGCGGATCACGAAACTCCTCCTCGGCGTACGCGACCCCGCGCTTGCACCGGTTGCCCGTCACCTCGAGCGATCCGCCGTCCTTTCGCTCGGCGTGAAGCCGGCACCCGATCGGACAGACGATGCAGGTCAGCTCGTCCTCCGTGTCGCGAACCCGTATGAGTCGCTGGTTCTCGGCGATCATCTGACCGATACCTCCACGCGATCCCCCGGTGACAGCGGCGCGCCGTCAACGGCGATGGTGATCATCTCCGACGGCTGCACATGATGCTGCTTCTCGCTCGCGATCACCGTCTCCCCGCGGCGGACCTCAACGGTCGCCCCCACCTGCGCGATCATCGACCGCAGGTAGACGCGGTTCTCCTCGCCCACGCGGATCCGCCCCGGCACCACGTACCGGACATTGCTGCCGGCAACCAGGTCGGCTTCCTCCAGCCCGTCCCGGTCCTGGAGGTAGTCGGCGATGGTACGCCCGCACCGGCGTGATTCCTCGGCGACGAAGTCCACGAGATCGTGGATGTGGAGCACGTTTCCCGAGGCGAACACGCCGCGAACCGACGTCATCAGGCGGGAGTCGACGACGGGCCCGTTCGTCTGGCGATGAAGCTCGACGCCGAGCGGGCGCGACAGCTCGTTCTCCGGGATGAGCCCCACGGAGAGCAGCACCGTGTCGCAGTCGATCTCGAAGCCCCGGTCCGTCCGCGGCACGCCGTTCTCCAGGGGCGCCACCGAGACGCCGGTCACCCGGTCACCTCCGTGTATCGCGGTTACGACGTGACCGAGATAGAGCGGTATGCTGAAGTCGTCAAGGCACTGCACGATGTTGCGGGTGATCCCGGACGGAACCGGCTGGATCTCGATGACGGCCTGCACGTCGGCCCCGATGAGTTTGAATCTTCGCGCCATGATCAGGCCGATGTCACCGCTTCCGATGATGACGGCACGTCGACCCGGCACGAAACCCTCGACGTTGATGAGTCGCTGCGCGGCGCCGGCCGTCATTACGCCGGCCGGTCGGCTGCCGGGTATCTGGATCCCGCCGCGGTTACGCTCGCGACTCCCCATCGCGAGCGCGATCGCGCGCGAATGCACGATTTCGAGCCCCCCCTCCCGCGAGAGCAGGCGCGTATGGAAGCCCGCATCGGTGCGATCGATCCCCAGGACCGTCGTATCCGCGAGCACCGGGATTCCGGCCTCGGCGACCTCTGCGACGTAACGTTCGGCGTACTCCGGACCGGTCAGCTCTTCGTCATACTCGTGTATCCCGAACCCGTTGTGCACGCACTGGCGCAGGACCCCGCCGAGGGTTCGCTCTCGATCGACGATCAGTGGATCGAAGCCGCGGGCCGCCACCTCGATCGCCGCGGCCATACCGGCGGCGCCTCCGCCGATGACCACCACGTCGGTCTCCCGCGGAGCCCCGGCCCCGGCGCCGGCGCGCAGCGGGTGATCCCGGCGGCTCCGAACGGCCGGCGTTCCGGGAAGCGTCCGGTCCACGAGCTCGCTGCCGGGGCCCCGCTTGGTGATCTCGGTCACCGGGACGCCGGTCTCCTCGGCGATGATCTCGAGCATCCGCGGGATGCAGAAGGCACCCTGGCAGCGCCCGGCGGAGCCTCTGCAGTAGAACTTGATCCCGTCGATCGTCGTGTGTCCGGCGGCGATCGCGTCGCGGATCTCTTCGCGGGTAACCGTCTCGCACCGGCAGACCACGCTCCCCGCATCGTGGTTCTCGTCCCAGCTCGAGGCGATCTCGGTATCGTCCATCAGCCGGGTCCGACGCACGGCCGGCAGGTGGCTCGAAAAACGGGTCTTCTCCGTGAGCGAGCAGCCGGCCGACTTCAGCAGGTCCTTGACGTACTCGGCGACGGCGGGAGCCGCGGTGAGCCCCGGGCTCTGGATTCCGGCGACGTGAATCAACCCCGGCACGACGTCGGATTCGCGAATCATGAAATCACCGTCCGGCAGGGTAGGACGAAGGCCGGAGAACGAGGTGATGATATCCGACGCTGAGACAGAAGGCACGAGCTGCTGCGCCGATGCGACGATCTCGCTCAACCGGTCCCGGCTCGTCGTGAGATCCTCCTTGTCGTCGAGCGGGTCGGCGGTCGGGCCGAGCAGGACCGTCCCTTCGACGGTAGGGATGACGAGCATCCCTTTGGAAACCGACGTCGGTATGGGAAAGACAACGCGCTGCGGGCAGGCAACCGTTCGCCGATCGAGCAGGTGGTACTCTCCCTTGCGGGGAGAAATCGCGAACTCCTCGGCCCCGAAGATCCCGGAGACCTCGTCCGCGTAGAGACCGGCGGCGTTCACGACGAAGTCGGCATCAATGCTGCGTCCGTCGCGTGCACGAAGCGCGAAGCGGTCCCCGGCTCGGGACGCATCGGTCACCTCGAAGTCGCGCAGCACCGTGAGCCCGTTCTGCTCGGCGTTCTCGACGAGCGCGAACACGAACCGGTACGGCTCGATGATCCCGCCCGCCGGAGCATAGACCCCGCCGATCACGTCCTGATGCAGTTTCGGCTCGAGCTCGCGAATCCGGTCCGCCCCGCAGAGCTCGATCCCGGCCGAGTCGTTCTCGACTCCCTGCCGGTAGAGATGCTCCGCGGTGATGAGCTCCTCATTGGTGAAGGCGGCGACCACGATGCCGCACCGCCGGTAGGGGAATCCGAGCTCCCGATGGAGCTGCGGGTACATTCCCGCGCCCTGGATCTCGAGCTGCGCCTTCAGATACCGCAGGTTGTGGTGGAACCCGCCGTGGATGATCCCGGAATTGGCCTTGGAGGTCCCGAACGAGACGTCCGCCTCCCGGTCCACCAGCGCGATCCTTATGTCATAGGCCGAGAGCCGACGAGCTACCGCCGCTCCGGAGACGCCGGCACCGACGATCGCGACGTTGTAACGATCCATATGCTTCTCGCCGTCCACTCTGGACTGTTTGTTTTTGTTTGTCAATGGTCTTTTGTGTGCGAATCGGCGACAACGACCCGGATACCGCGTTCGACGAGCGCGATCCGGTACTCCTCGTCGATCCCGGAGTCGGTCACCACGACATGCACCACGTCGAGCCCGGCGGTCACGAAGGGCGCAACCCCTCCCACCTTCGACGAATCGGCGAGCACGATCACCTCGCCGCGAGTCCGGCGGATCATCTCGCGCGCGATCTCGGCCTCCTGGTGATGCGGCGTCGTGAGCCCCGCCTCGACCGAGAGCCCGTCGACCCCTATGAAGGACCGGCTCCCGAACACCTGGCTCAGGGTCTGCACCGCGAGGCCGCCGACGAACGAATTGGACCGCGGGCGATAGACTCCGCCCACGACGATGCACTCGATCGAGGGCGCTTCCAGCGCGGAGAGCGCACCGGCATTGCTCGTGACGACGCGCAGCTCGATCGGGGGAAGCGCGCGCAGGAGCTCGAGCGTCGTACTTCCGCTGTTCACGAGAATCGTCTCGCCGGCTTCCACCATCGCGGCGGCCGCTCGGGCGATCGCGATCTTCTCGCCGCGATTCCTGCGTCCCTTCTGGTCGAAGTAGGGCTCGCGCTGGAAGCGCCTCCGGGACACCGCTCCGCCGTGCGATCGGCTCAGGAACCCCTGCTCCTCGAGCGCGATCAGGTCGCGCCGGATCGTCATCACGGAGACCGAGAAGTAGTCGCTGAGATCGTTGACCCGCATGACCCCGCGCTCGTCCACGAGCTCGACGATCAGGCGCTGGCGCTCGACCGGAATGATCTCGGTGCCCATTCGCCCATCGTACCAGCGTACCGGGCTGGGCGCAACGACGGCCCCGCGACGATCTCTCTAGAGCGATTGAACACCTGCGCCGGGTGCAGTATGGTGAAGCTGAGAGTCGCAGAGGTTGCCCATGCGCAGAGCAGCGAACATAGGCCTCTGGGTCGTGGCAGGTCTGGCCCTGGCCGCAACGGTACTCCTCTATTTCGCCGACTTCACCGCGAGCGGCGATCGGGTCTCACGCGCAGACTCGGAAGAGCTCGAGTCCACGATTGCCCGCGCGCTCACCTACTACGAGTTTGGACACCACAACCGGGCTGCCGAGACGTACGCGCTCGCGGTGGAGCGGGGCATGCGCGATGCGCGGCACTGGTACCGCTACGCCCATTCGCGGGAGCTCGCCGCGGGACTGGACCTTGACCTCTACGTCCATGCCTACCAGCTCCTCCTCGAGCAATCGCCCAACCATGAGTATGTGGAAGCAGTCGAGAGCGTCATCAACGAGCACGCCCGGCAGTTCGATTACGAGGAGGCTCGCGCCGGCGAGTACGACGACGGGTCCCTTCTGCGGATCGCGGGGACCGTCTCCCGCGTCATCTGGGGCCGTGTGGCCACCGGAATCGACACGCTTGTCGTCGCGACGCGTGAGGATCAATGGATGGGTCACAGCGGAGCGGAGATCACGGTCCGCGCTCCACGTCACCGCCGCCCCCAGACCGGCGCTCAGGTACAGATTCTCGGACGGTACGACGGATTGTGCACGGTTGAGGCGCAGCCCGGAGTGTCGGGAGAATTTCCGTGCGTGACCGCCGTGACGGTTCGTCCGTTCTGATGTATCTTCTCCCCCATGTCATTTCAGAAGATAGTAGTGCCGCGCGGTGACAGGATCACCGTCTCAAACGGGAAGGTGGAGGCTTCGGACCGGCCGATCGTCTGTTTCATAGAAGGTGACGGAACCGGACCGGACATCTGGGCGGCATCCCGGCGCGTATTCGACGCCGCGGTCGGCAAGGCGTTCGGCGGCCGGAAAGAGATCGCGTGGATGGAAGTGTTTGCCGGCGACAAGGCGAACGAGGTGTACGGCGAGACGGTCTGGCTTCCGGAGGAGACGAAGGATGCTCTGCGCGAATACCGCGTCGGCATCAAGGGCCCCCTCACCACGCCGGTCGGCGGAGGCATCCGCTCGATCAACGTCGCGATACGCCAGCAGCTTGACCTCTACGCATGCGTCCGCCCGGTCCGCTACTTCAAGGGCGTCCCCTCACCGGTGAAGAAGCCGGAGCAGGTCGACATGGTCATTTTCCGGGAGAACACCGAAGACATCTATGCCGGGATCGAATACCAGGCGGGTACCGACGAGGCAACCGAGCTGCTCGCGCTGCTCAAGGAACGATTCCCGGAGAGCTACGCGAAGATCAGATTCCCGCAGACTTCAGGGATCGGCATCAAGCCGGTCTCGCAGGAAGGCACCGCTCGACTCGTTCGCGCCGCGATCACCTACGCCATAGACCGCGATCTGCCTTCGGTGACCCTCGTCCACAAGGGCAACATCATGAAGTTCACCGAGGGGGCCTTCCGCAGCTGGGGCTACGCGGTCGCGGTCGACGAGTTCGGCGCCGTCGAGCTCGACGGCGGCCCGTGGCTGACGCTCAGGAACCCGCGGACCGGTCGCGACATCGTCGTCAAGGACGTGATCGCCGACGCGATGCTCCAGCAGATACTGACTCGCCCGGACGAGTACAGCGTCGTGGCGACCCTCAATCTCAACGGCGATTACATCTCGGACGCGCTTGCCGCCCAGGTGGGCGGAATCGGCATCGCTCCCGGGGCCAATATCAACTACGAGACCGGCCACGCGGTGTTCGAAGCCACGCACGGCACCGCCCCCAAGTACGCAGGGCAGGACAAGGTGAATCCTTCCTCGGTCATCCTGTCCGGGGTCATGATGCTGCGACACATGGGCTGGGCTGAGGCGGCGGATCTGATCGAGCACGCGATGGATAAGGTGATCGCAGACCGACGCGTAACCTACGACTTCCATCGCCTGATGGACGGAGCGACGCTCCTCAAGACGAGCGAGTTCGGGTCTGCGCTCATCGACGCGATGTAGGAGCGGAACCGGGGACGACAACCGAGCGCACACCCGCCCCGAACTCGACCAACCCGTCGAGAACGCGGTTGATCGCGCCGGCTTCGAGCGCGAGTGCGTATTCGACCTCTGCTCGGGTATGATCTGACACACCCACGATCGACGTCTCACGCCCCACGAGATCACGGTACGTGTCGATCGGCACCGGCTCCTCGGCGATCCCCGCCGTCTCAGGTCCGAGCGTCAGCGGAAGCGGCCCGGCGAACGAGGATCCTCGGCGATAGTGGAGATCGCGCCTGCAGATCCCGGCGGCCTCTACGCGAACGAGCACCTCGTCGCCGCCGGGCTCAGGCAAAGGCACATCTCGATCTCCGAGCGGCCGACCTGTATCAACAAGTTGAACCGCGCGCATGCGACGATCTCATGAAGGTGACCCGGGAAAAAGGCCGCGTCGCCTCCTTGCCGGGCGCTTTCGGGTTTCGCGAACCCGTGCTACCATGGGACAATCAAGCTACCGCAAGCTACCGGAGGTACACCATGGAAACCGTGCAGGATCTGCTTCAGCACAAGGGAACCGACGTCGTCACCGTCCCCTTGGACTCCACCGTCTATGACGCGCTCAAGAAGATGAGCGACCTCAACATCGGCGCGCTCATGGTTGTTGCACCGGACGGCGCGATGGCCGGCATCATCACCGAACGCGACTACGCGCGGAAAGTCATCCTCGCGGGGAAATCCTCCAAAGACACCCTGGTCTCGGACATCATGACTCCGGACGTCATCTACGTGAGACCGACCCATACCATCGAGGAGGCCATGGCCGTGATGACCGATCACCGCTGCCGTCACCTTCCAGTACTGAACCAGGGCAAGCTGTCGGGCCTCATCTCAATCGGGGACGTGGTGCGCAGCTTGATCCACGACAAGGATTTCGTGATCGATCAGCTAAAGCACTACATCGCCGGCAGCCTGTAAGACCGCGCAGAAGCTCCGGTTCTGCATGTTGCCAGGCTTTTTTTTAGCCCTTTGGACAAAAAAAAGCCTGGCAACGACCTACTCTCCCACGGCTTGTGCCGCAGTACCATCGGCGCAGGAGGGCTTAACTTCCGTGTTCGGAATGGGAACGGGTGGGACCCCT
>SKQU01000288.1 GCA_007118855.1 Spirochaetaceae bacterium | reverse complement strand
CGGCTCTTCTCGATCTGGCTGATGTAGACATGGGTTGCGCCCAGTACCGACGCCTTTTCGCTCTGCGCCTCGAACTCCTCCAGGCTCTGCGAGGGAAAGGTGAACAGTACCTTCCGTTTCTTCATCGTGCTCCTCCTATGACGCACGCCGTGTCATGCTTGCGCGGTCCGCGATTCCTCGCGAGACGTTTGCGCATATCCGGTGATAGATCGCGTTGAACCGCTGGATTCGGCGCAGCTTGTACCGTGCGTCGCCGGCCCAGATGCTGTGGGGGTATCGCTCGACCACCGTGCGAAAGTACCCGTGCGCCCGCTCGAAACAGGTGAGCGCACGCAGCGCAAGGTCGAGGAGGTGCGGGTTGCACGTTCGCAGCTCCGCGAGCTGGCGGCGCATGACCGCCGGATCCTTGCGGTAGAGCTGCGTCGCGCCGAGCCCGTAGTAGCGGAACCCCTGCTTGTAGTAGACGTAGGCCGGATCGCGAAGGTCGCCGACGTCGGTGCCGTTGTTCGGACCGCGAGGCGCCTCACCGGCGGGAGGCTCGCAGCGGGCCGCCCGCTCCGCTGACCGGGGCCGTGACTCGGGTGCGGGCGGCGATCCGGCCTGGTTCGACTCAGTGCCGTTGACCGCCGCGCTCACGAGGCGCAGGTACGCCTCGTTGATCTTCATCATCTCCTGCTCGCGCCGGTCGCGATCGGCGGCCGGAAAGAGGTCCGGATGATGCCGCTTGGCCGCCCGGTGGTAGGCGGCCTTCACGTCTGCGAGGGGCGCGGTTGCGTCAATTCCCAGGAGCGCGTGCCAGACGTCGGTGACCATCGGGCTCTATTATACCAGCATCCGCGCCCCCCTGGTGCAGCTTCAGGCCGACTTCTTCTTCCGCAGGAGCAGCACCACGACCACGGTCGCGGCCACGACCGCTGCGGCAACGGCGATCACCGCGATGATGAGGCCGGTGTTCCGGTACTCGCCGGAGAGGCTGAAGAGCTGGCTTTCCACAAAGACGATCTTGCCCGTGTGCTCGCCGTCGGGCCTGGTCTCATCGTAGTGGCGAAGCTCCTCGTAGGTCTCGTCGCCTATGGTGACGCGATAGTTCGCGAGGGCCCAGATGTCCGCCTTGCCGACGTAGCCGGCGAGGTTCTGCACGTTGTAGAGGTCGTTGTAGATGCCGTCCACCGCCCAGTCGAGCGAGGCGAGCACGATGTCGCGCGACTCGGTGAAGGTGACCGTTCGGCCGAATCCGGAGGACTCAACGGTCCATTGCGGCTTCTCGGCCGCGTCGAAGTCTCCCCACGACAGGTTCGGCGAAAGGTTGACGAGTGTCTCGTACTTCGTGAGGAAGTCGTCAAAGCTCGAGAAGTCGTAACTCATCCGGAATCGCCGGTGTACGCCTTCCACGCTCACTTCTTCGATTCGCATCCAGGCGGGGGAGTTCTGTTCGAGCCAGGTCTGGATGGCCATGAGCCCCCCGTCGATGTGCCAGTCGTTGACGACCGGACCCTTCCCCTTCGTGCCTTCGGGGTCTTCCGGATTCGGGATAGGCTCGTCAGAGAGCGTGTCGTCCATGATATCCACGATGATCACCCGGGTGCCCGACCCGTCCGCGTTGAAGGTCGTCGACACCTCCACCTCCGCCGGCCAGCACGACACGAACAGAAACGTGATCAGTGCCAGTTGAGCCATTGCCTTCGCTTTCTTCATACTTTCCTCCGCAGTCTTCTATGATTCTTCGCCCAGGTACACAACGTACCGGTTCAGCCGCAATGCAATCATCGTGACGATCAGGACGAGGACGAGAAGTATCCAGGCCATGGCGCTCGCCATGCCCATGTTCTGGTCCGAGATCATCGTGTCGAACAGGTAGTAGGCGTAGTAGTAGGTGGCGCGGCCGGGGCCGCCGGACGTCATGATATAGGCGATCGTGAAGACCTGGAAGCCCCCGATCAGCCCCATGATGAAGTTGAAGAAAATGGACGGCGTCATCAGGGGAAGCGTGATGGAGACGGTCTTGCGGACCCAGCTCGCCCCGTCGATCTCCGCGGACTCGTAGAGGGCGTTGGGAATGTCCTGCATCTGCGCCAGGTAAATGACCATGGGACCGCCTACCGCCCAGAGCCCCATCAGGATGAGCGAGAACTTCGCGAGTCGCGCGTCCTGGTGCCAGCGTAGAGGCTCAATATCGAGCAGCCGGTAGACGGGCGAGAGGACCTCGTTGATCAGTCCGAAGCTCGGCTGAAAGAGCCACAGCCACATGAGCGCCATCGCGACGATCGAAACGACGTTCGGCAGGTAGAACATCGTCCGGTACACGCTCATCCCGTAGACCTTGTTGTTGAGCAGCAGCGCGAGTCCCACGCCCAGCACGATTCCCAGAGGGATCGCGATACTCACGTGGTAGAAGGTGTTCCCCAAACTCCGCCAGAAGATCGTGTCCGAGGACAGGAGGATGCGGTAGTTCGTCAGCCCGATAAAACGGGGGAAGCTCAGCATGTTGTAGTTCGTGAAGCTGATGTAGAACGACGCGAGAAAGGGGAAGGCGCCCAGGAGGATGAGTCCCGTGATCCACGGGGAGGCGAAGAGATACCCTATCAGGTTCTCCTGTCTCTTCATTCTACTCAGGGTCTGCGCGCGCTTCTTCACTCTATCCTCTCTACCGGGTCGCTTCCCAATTCGCCCGCTTCTGCAGCAGGTGTGCGCGGGCCGCGGCAAGCGCGCCCGAGGGCGTGAGCGTGCCGTCAAGGGCCTCCGTGTAGTACGGGAACCAGTCCGCCCCGTGCCACGACGGTGCGTAGGGCACGAACACCTTGTCCACCGCGTAGTCGATCTCTTCGAGGATCGCCTGCAGAATCGGGTCTCCGCCGGCGTACTCCATCATCGCCGAGCGGTGGCCCATGATCCACCCGTTCGCGTCCGCGAGGGCGATCTGCGCATCGTGCTCGAGCAGATATTTGAACAGCTCCCACGCGCCGGTGCGTCGGAACTCGTCGCCGGCGCCGTTGTCGAACATCTCGAGCGAGAAGCCGCTGCCCCAGCTCACGCGGATGCCGTCTTCGTCCGGAACCGGGATGGGGGCAACTCCGTAGGTGATCTGCGCGTCGGCCTGCTTCAGCGTCTGGTACAAACCGTCGGTATCCACGATCATGGCAACCCGCTCGGACGCGAAGACGTTGATGCCGAGCATCTCGCTGGCCTCTCCGAACGCGGTGAGCTGCCCGCGGCTGAAGTCGCTGTTGAAGCCTATAATCCATTCCAGGACATCCAGGTGGCCCTGGGTGTCGAGCGTCGGGTTGAGCTCATCGTCAAAGAAGTCGAGACCTGTCTGCCACAGCCAGCCGTGATAGTGCGTGTTTCCGTAGGTGGGGTCGAATCCGAGCCGCGTGATCGTGTTGCCCTCAACGCGATCGAACATCTTCGCGACGCGGTGGAGCTCGCTCCAGGTCCTCGGCACGTCGGCTTCAGTCAGCCCGACCTCGCTGAACATGTCCAGGTTGTAGTAGAGCACTCGGGTCGTCGCGGAGAAGGGCATGGCCCAGAGGTCTCCCTGCCAGGTGGCGAACTCGAGCTGGCTTTCCCGGAACTCGCCCAGGTCGATGTTGTTCTGCGACGTGTCGTTGCGCATGAGCTCGCTGATGTTGTGCAGCACGCCGTTACTTGCCCGTGCGACCACGTCGTCGATCGTGCGGTATCCCACGTCCGGCGCCGTACGCGACGAGATGGCTACGCTCAGCTTGTCCCAGTAGTCCCAGAACGAGAACCCGGTCCCGCGGACGAAGTAGGCCTCCTGCCGCTCGTTGAACGCGTTGATGATCCCGCGCATCTGTGAGAACCCCGGGCTTCCTACCGGGTTCAGGTGCCAGAACTGGATCGTAAGTGCCTCCGACTTCTCTTCGCGGCTGCAGCCCGCGGAGATGGCCAGCGTCCCGAGGATCAGTATCGTCGCGATTATCGTCCTCATCCTACCCTCCTATCCCTTGATCCCGGTGAATGTGATGCCTTCGATGAAGGACTTCTGGGCGAAGAAGAAGATCAGCAGCGTGGGGATGACCATGAGGATCGCCGCGGCCATCATGAGGTCGAATCGACCTCCGAACTGCAGCTGAAATGCCCGCAGGCCCAGCGCGAGCGTCCAGTGATCCGGGTTGCTCAGGAAGATCAACGGCCCGAAGAAGTCGTTCCACGCCCCCATGAAGGTGAACAGCATCACCGTGATGAGCGCCGGCTTGCTCAGGGGGAGCATGATCCGGCCGAAGATCTGGAAGTGGTTTGCTCCGTCAATGATGGCGCTCTCCGAAAGCTCCTTCGGGATTCCCTTGAAGAACTGGCGCAGCATGAAGATGTAGAACGCGGCGCCTCCGCCGAAGAACGCGGGAACGATGAGCGGCAGTCGCGTTCCCAGCCAGCCGATATGCGCGTAGAGGATATAGGTGGGGATGAGGATGACCTGGATCGGGATCATGAGCGTGGCCAGCATCACGACGAACCAGACGTCCCTGCCCCTCCACTCGAGGCGCGCGAAGGCGTAAGCGGCGGTGGTCGCGGAGAACAGCGTGCCGAGCATCACGAGGACGACGACGATGAGACTGTTCATGAGATACATGAAGAAGGGGATGACCGTCACCGCCGTGACGAAGTTGGACCACTGCGGCACGGAGGGGAAGAACGCCGCTGTTCCCTGCAGGAGCTCGGCAGGAGTCTTCAGGGCCGTGAAGAGCATCCAGAGAAACGGAAACGTGAACGCCACGGACGCCGTGAGCAGCACGAGATGAAGAAGCGCGTTCCGGATCCGGCGTCTGTGCCGCAGTCCGGGAAGCACTCTTCCCAACGCCTCCGTCATGGAGCTACCACCCCACCTGGTCTCTGCCGGCCGGATGACCCGGTCGCGCAGGCGGCCCCCCTGTGGGGGCCCACTGTGGGCACGCAACCCACCGCAGCCATCATCGCCCATCTTCGGCGGATGCGCAAGCTTTTTCGTGCGCCCCGCGGTTCAGCGCTCGTTGACTTCGACCATTCTGATGAAGCGCGGATAGTAGATCCGCGCATCGCGGAGCGCGCCGAGGTTGTGCGTGTTGACGTTGTACGAGATGAGGTAGTCTCCAGGCTCGGACAGATGAGCGTGCATCTTCGCGTTGTACGTGAACGCGGCGGTGAGGTAGCTCGCCTCGGTCGTCTCGTAGACCAGCTCGTATTCGCCGAACGGTCCCCACGGCTCATCGCCTACCGCGTAGACGACGCGACCGCTCACCGTGCCTTCCATCACCACGAGCATGTAGCGTCCGGCGTGGCGTCCGCGCGGGATTCGCGTGACCGAGAGCTCCGGAGAGACACCCTCCTTGAACGGTGAAGCGTCGTGCGCATGGACCGACCATCCGGCGCCGTCGAAAAACGTCCACCGATTGAACCGGAGGATGTCCTCGGCGCGAAAACGAGACACCACGAGATGCCGCCCGTCCAGGTCCTTGTACCCGTAGACGTAGATGAACCCGTCGATCGGGGTCTGGTCGAGCACCCCGGCGCCGAAATAGATGGCTCCGCCGTCAGGCGTCCGGAGCTGAAGCGGCGTGCTGTGACACACGGCGTTTTCGTAGTCGAGTCGCTGATTGGAGAGGGGAACCTCGATCAGACCGACGCTGTGCACCCGAAAGAGATCGTCGTGGTCCTTTACCAGGAGCGGAAAGGTGTAGAAGGTATCCCCGAGCACGATGCCGTCCTGCAGCCACAGTCGAGCCGAATCCTCGTGCGCGGTAGGCTCGGTGATCTCGTGCGAGGCCGTCACCCGGCCGAAGAGAAACCTCTCGTCCTCACCGAAGATCATCATCTTTCCAAGCCCGACGCTCGATTCCGAGTAACCCTCGCGGACTGCGAGCCTGAGATAGCGCGCGGTGACCCCACGGAGCGAGACCGCCTTCGTGTACCCTTCGCGCTCGCCGCCCGACGCGCGTTCCATCCGGTGGCTGCCCGCTTCGGTCCAGGAGCTTCCGTCGGTCGAGACAGACAGATCGAAGTCCTTCACTCCGAGCGACGGATCGGCATTGTAGTTCCAGAGATAGAGGCGCTCGAGCCGCTCCTCAGCCATGAGGTCTACCGTGATCTCTGCATCGGTTCGGGCGGAGCGCCACATCGTGCCGTCGTCGCTGTTGGTCAGACGCGCGTCCGGCGAGCGAGCGATCGAGAGCCCGTCGCCGTCGAGCAGGTGACGCGCCCGCTTGCCCGTATAGGCGTCGGCAGCGAAGACGGAACCCGGCCGGCCGTCGGATTCCGGATAGACGAAGGTGAACGCCTCGTCGAACGGCAGGCCCGGATCGAAGTAGCCGAGGGTGTTGTTCACCATCGTGAAGTCTGCCCGCACCTTGTTGTGCGGGAAGACCTCGCCGATCAGCGTGTCGCTGAAGACGAAGGCGGTGGGTCCTCGGGCTCCCACGCGGCGGTCGCCGGATTCCACGTTGTACGCGAAGATGCCGTCCGCGCCCGTCCAGCCGGACCGGCGGAAGAACGCTCCCGACCACGCCGGATCTTCGCGCACGATGTAGCCGCTCTCGAGCCTGATTCGGATGTCCCGGATGCCGTGGGCTTCCTCCCCCGCCGCCGGGAACGCGAACCTCACGAACCGGGCGGACGCCCCTCCGAGCGCGATCGTGGTCGTCCCGCCGTCAACGGGGTAGGCGCTCACCGTGCGGCGGTAGTTGAGCCCGTTGAGCGAGAGGTCGATCGACACCGTCTCGACCGTCCGGGCCCGGCTGCCGGAGTAGCCGGTCCACTCGGCCGACCGCAGCGGGTGGATCGCCCCAAGATCGATCACCACCTGGTGCGTCCTGGTTACGCCATCCGCCACGATGAGCGGGTGCGTCTCGACCGGCTTGCACGGATCGAGGAACGCGGCCGTGTCGCCCCGGACCGACGACCGCGGTACGCTGACGGCGACCGGCGGGATCACCTCGCCCGCGGTCGCGGTGAACGAGTAGTCACACGGTGGTATGCTCACGGCAGCATTACTCTCCTCTGTGCATGATATGACGGCGAGCATCAGGATCACGAGCCATACCGACGCTCTGCCCTTCCGCGCACCGCCCGGGTGCTGTGGGGCGCCCGGGTGCCCCCGGGCGTCTGTGTTCAGGTGCTTCACTCCCATCTTCTCGCGCCCATTGTACCACGATCAGGGGCGGCTTCGCTTCTTCCTGTCGAATCTCATATTGATAAGCCCCGGCCGTTTCATTACACTGAACCTTCCATTGTGGAGAGGTGCGAGAGTGGTTGAATCGGGCGGACTCGAAATCCGTTGTGCCGCTTTGCGGTACCGAGGGTTCGAATCCCTCCCTCTCCGCCTATGACCGCGCCAGGAGAGATGACCGAGCGGCTTAAGGTGCACGCTTGGAAAGCGTGTGTACTCGAAAGGGTACCGAGGGTTCGAATCCCTCTCTCTCCGTTCGCCTCTTCAGCGATGACGGTCAGGTCCCGTG
>SKQU01000137.1 GCA_007118855.1 Spirochaetaceae bacterium | reverse complement strand
GCCGGGTTACTCCTTCTTCTGCGCTCCGCCCTGTGATCCGCCGCGCCTGCTGAAAATCGGATCAAAGTAGTCGTCCAGGTTCCACTTCTTCGAGATGAGCTTGATCATCTTGTGGTAGAGAAAATAGGTCAGACCAATCGCGACGAGAAAGAGCACGATCCCGATTATCTGACCGGCCTGGGTCGCGAAGCCTCCGGGGACGATCCAGGCGTACAGCAGCATCAGCGCCAGGAAAATGACGACCATCATGAGGACATTGAGGATCGTCGCGCCGAGCATGAAGAGGACCGTGTTAGCTTTCTTGTTCATCTGATATACTCCCGTGTTCACCCTGGTGTTCGCGCTCGAACAACACACTGACCATGAGCAGGATACCACATACTACCACACTCGCGTCGGCGACGTTGAAGGTAGGCCATCGCTCGAGACCGAACAGACCGTAGAACCTGACGTCGACGAAGTCGACGACTCCGGCCGGTCGGAAGACCCGGTCGACGATGTTGCCGAGCCCACCTGCTATGATGCCGGCAATCGACCACCGCTGCAGCGGAGTGAACTCGTCCGACCTGAAGTAGTAGACGACCAGGCCGCCGATCACCAGCGCAGGCAGGACGATGAACAGAACCCGACGAAGCCCCGGATCGAGGTCACGGCCGATGCTGAACGCGATACCCAGGTTGCGCACGTGGATGATCCGCAGGAAGCTCCCGAAAACCTCGATGACCGGGCCGCCGTACTCCAGGCGCTCCACGTTCGCCACGATGACCGCCTTCGTCACCTGGTCAAGGGCGAGGATGACCGCCGTGAGGATGAGCGGCTGCAGGAGCGGCTTCAGATTACTCCAGTTCTGTTCTTGCGGCATTACGACTCACAGTCCGGTGGGAAGATCGACGAAGGTCGTCTCCAGCCCCAGCTCTTCTCCCAGGCGCTCGGCGACTGCCCTGACGCCCCACGTCTCCGTCCGGTAGTGTCCCGCGAACATAACATTTATTCCCGCCTCCAGGCAATGGTGGTAGATCGTGTGGGAGGCGTCGCCGGTGAGGTAGAGGTCGAGCCCGGTATCGATCGCCTGCTCGACCTCATGTGGCGCGCCGCCGGAGACAATGCCCACGCGGGCGTTGCGGTCCGGGCCGAAGGGCAGCAGGCCCAGAAGGTCGTCGGTGGTGCCGAACAGCGTCTGCGCCACTTCGCCGCTCGTCATGGGCTTTGGCAGGGTGCCCGCCCATCCGATGGTCGTACCCTTGTACTCCCCGAATGGTCTGCGGTCGCTCAGCCCGAGTCGCTCGGCCATCTGCGCGTTGTTCCCAAGCTGTTCGTGGGCGTCCAGCGGCAGGTGCGCGGCGTAGAGCGCGATGTCTGTGTTGAGGAACTCCCTGATCCGGCGGTAGTGCACACCCGTGACCGCCTTGCCGGTGCCCCAGAAGAGGCCGTGGTGAACGAACAGCAGATCCGCTCCCCAGGCCGCCGCCCGGGCGGCGGTCTCGGCGGCGGCGTCAACCGCGACCGCGACGCGGGTGATCTCCTTGTCGCTGCACTCAATCTGGATCCCGTTCCATGAGGAGTCGGTTCGGGTGTAATCATCGATCCGCAGCAGGGTCCGCAGGTACGCGTCGAGCTCACGAAGCTTCATGGTTAGACCATACGTGTGAGCGCCGTGCCTGTATACCCTCCTTCGAGGCTATGCTGCGGCCGGGCTCATCGGTATACTTAGGGCATGGCTCACCATCGCACGTCTACGCCTCTCCAAGACGAGCCGGTCGGAGCCAGTGTCCTGAAGAACACGTCGAGGGAGCTCTCCATCCAGGAAGTGGCCTTTTCGATCTCCGCGGACGACATCGCGGCACTGGACGACGGCTCCGACCACTTCGACATCATCGGCCAACCACGTGCGCTGCGAGCGCTGCGCCTGGCGATCGACATAGACGCCAAAGGGTACAATGTGTTCGCCACCGGGCTCGCGGGTACCGGGAAACGAACGGCCATCACGAAGGTGCTCAAGGGGTTCCAGCCGCGAACCTCCCGGCTGAAGGATATCGTCTACGTTCACAACTTCACCCAGCCGGACCGGCCACGCGTGCTCTACTTCGCTCCCGGCGAAGCCAGAGGATTCCGCAAGGCGATCGTCGACCTGATGGACCGATTCCGCCACATCATCAACGCGCTCTTCGTGGATCAGGACTACCGGCAGCAGCGCGACCGGCTCGTGATGCAGGCGGAAGGGCGTGAGACGCAGGCGGTGACGGCGTTCGAGCAGAAGCTGAACCAGGAAGGATTCGAGATCATCCAGGTTGACGAAGAAGACGATCAGCGGGCGGACATCGCACCGATCTACGGGGGTGAGAGTGCTACCTTCGACGAGCTGCAGCGGCTGGTGACCAAGGGTGAGCTGCACGAGAAGACCTGGAACGAGATTCGTGAGAAGTACTACACCTTCATGGACGAGATGAAGGAGATCTTCCAGCGTCTGCGCAACGAGCGGCTCGACGTCGAGGAGAGTCTGCGTGAGCTGCAGATGAGCCTGGTCAAGCCGGAGCTGGAGTCGGAGATCGCCCGTCTGCGCCTCGAGTACCCGGACGCGCGCGTTCACCATTATCTGGACGAGCTGCTCGAGGATGCGCTTCAGAATCTCCAGTGGTTCAAGACTCCGGATGAGCACGCTGAGGAGAGCGAGCCGGCTCCGCTGTGGCGGTACGGTGTGAACATCATCGTCGACCATGAGGGTACCAAGGGTACGCCGGTCATCATAGAGAGTCATCCGGATTACCAGAAGCTGTTCGGAACCCAGGAGATGATCGGGGATCATATGGGCGAGCGCGTGAGTACCTTCCTGCAGCTGCGCGCCGGGTCGCTGCTGCAGGCGTCCGGCGGGTTTCTCGTGCTGCGTGCCGAGGACATCCTCTCTGAAGAGGATTCCTGGAACAGCCTCAAAAGGGCTCTTCAGGACGGGACGAGCGAGATCCGTCCGGCGCCCAATCCCATGAACCCGGGGCCGTCGCTGAAGCCGGAGCCGGTGGAGATCTCGGTCAAGGTGATCATCATGGGCAGCGAGCACATCTATGACCTGCTCTACAACGTCGACGAAGAGTTCCAGAAGCTGTTCAAGGTGCCTGCGGAGTTCGATTCCGTGATGATCCGCACCGATCAGAGCATGCGCGAGTACATCGGGTTCATGCGCATGATCTGCCGCGACGAGGGCCTGCGTCCGATGGACCACGGTGCGATCGGTGCGATCGCCGAATACGGGGTCCGGCTGAGCGAGTTTCGGGATCGTCTGTCCACGCAGTTCTCCCGAATCGCTGACCTCATCCGTGAGGCCGACTACTGGGCCGCCCAGGACCACCACCGCGGTATCAGCCGCGTCGATGTGGAGCGGGCACTCGTAGAGCGCAAGTTCCTCTACGACCTGCCGGAGGAGAAGATCGACGAGCAGATCATCTCCGGCGAGCTGCTGATGTCGGTGACCGACTCCGCCGTCGGGCGGATCAACGGCCTCGCGGTGATCGATCGGGGCTACTACGCCTTCGCCCGGCCAATGCTGATTACCGCCCGCGTTGCGCCGGGAGACGACGGGGTCATCAACATCGAGCGGGAGTCCGGGCTCTCCGGCGAAATCCATGATAAGGGCGTCTACATACTCCAGGGCTTTCTCGAGTCGACCTATGCCACCGACTTCCCGCTGAACGTCAACGCGAGCGTCGCGTTCGAGCAGAGCTACGTTGAGGTGGACGGCGACAGTGCCTCGTCCACCGAGATCTACGTCATCCTCAGCGCGATCGCGAGAGTGCCGCTGCGGCAGGACATCGCCGTGACCGGGTCGGTGAACCAGATGGGGGAGATCCAGCCGGTCGGCGGAATCAGCGAGAAGATCGAGGGATTCTATGAGATCTGCAGCAAGATCAACCTCACCGGGACGCAAGGGGTCATCATTCCGCGTCAGAACACTCCGAATCTCGTTCTCTCGCGCCGGCTGCAGCAGGCGGTGGAGGACGGGTCGTTCCACATCTACGCGATTGAGACGATCGACGAAGGGATGAGCATACTCACCGGCATGGAGGCCGGCGTGCGCGATGTGCAGGGCCGCTTCCCTCCCGGAACGGTCAACGCCGTCGTGGAGTCCCGGCTGCGCGAGATGGCGCAGGTGGTCAAGGAGTTCGGCAGCGGTTAGTCGCTCCGGGGCAGCGAATTGCTTGACAGTCGAGTCCGCCGCAATATACTGGAGACAGTCGGCTGAAGGACGGGGGAATGGCGAAGCAAGTAGACGCAGCGAAGGTTATCCAGGCGGCACGCAGTTCCATTCCGCTCACCGTCAAGTCGTTCACACTTCCGCACGAGACTGAAGTCTACCTCGAAGAGATTCTCAGCGTCTTCCTCAAGGAGGTTGGGCAGGACAGGCTCAAGGATCCGCTCGCCTATTGTCTGCGCGAGCTCGCGGTCAACGCGAAGAAGGCGAATACCAAGCGCGTCTACTTCAAGGAGAAGGGGCTCAGCCTGGGAAACAGCGAAGAGTACGAAGAGGGGATGCGGAACTTCAAGCAGGAAACCCTCGACAACATCAGCCACTTCCTGGAGATGCAGAAGCAGGAGGGCCTCTACATCAAGGTCATCTTTCACACGAAGGGCAACCGCCTCAATCTCTACGTCTGCAACAATGCAGAGATCACCAAGAAGGAACAGTTCAGGATCTTCGACCGTATCGCGCGCTCGCGCGCCTTCGACTCGCTCGAGGAAGCGCTGACAACGGTCATCGACGACTCCGAAGGAGCCGGGCTGGGGATCGTCATCCTCGTGCTGATGCTGAAGAAGATCGGTCTGGACGAGGACGCCTTCGATATCGACACGCGCAACGGAGAGACGATCGCCCGGGTCGTCATACCCATGGACCAGGTCAAGGCGGATAACCTGGACATGATCAGCGAGAAGCTGGTTCAGGAGATCGAAAGCCTGCCCAGGTTTCCGGAGAACATCGTCAGCCTGCAGAAGAAGATCGCCGAGCCGGAAGCCGAGCTCTCCGATATCGCCCGCATGGTGAGTACCGATCCGGCGCTCACCGCGGATATGCTCAAGATCGTCAATTCGGCCGCCTACATGCTGCCGAAACGGGTGGACAATATCGTCGAGGCGGTGAAGCTCGTTGGTCTGCGGGGCCTGAAGAATCTGCTCTACCAGTACGGAGCCCAGCAGGTGCTCGGTTCCGAGACGCCGGAGACCAAGCTCCTGTGGGAGCATTCGTACCGCACCGCCTACTACGCGTACAACCTCGCGCGCAGCGTCACCAAGAAGCGCGAGATCCTCGATGACGTATACGCCGGAGGCATCCTGCACGACATGGGGAAGATCATCTTCTCCTCGACGCACCCGGAGATGATCAACCGGATCGAGCGGTTCTGCCGTGACAAGGGCATCCCGTCCGAGCTCTTTGAGGACCTCTCGAGCGGACTGAATCACGCGGAGATAGGCGGACGCATCGCTCGCAAGTGGAACTTCCCGGACGCCCTCGTACACGCGATCGAGTATCACCACCATCCGTCCGACTGTCCTCACGAGCACCGCGATGTCGTATTCACCGTCTACATCGCCAATGTGCTTGCCGACCCGAAACACCGGGAGTTCGACTTCGACCAGTTCGACCAGGAAGTCATGACCGAGTTCAACGTCCAGAGCCATGAGCAACTCGACACGATACGCTCGCGCCTGGAGAACATGTTCAAGCGTGAGCAACTGAACGCCCGCAAGACCGTGTGAGCGGACGCTTGACTCCGATCGATCTACATCATATTTTTGCTATATAACCGAACGGAGGATATATGGCGATCACGATGTATTCCACGCCGTCGTGCACCTACTGCCGCAAGGCCAAGGAGTACTTCCGCGAGCACGGGATCAGGTTCACCGAGCACGACGTATCGCGCGACCAGCGGCGTGCGGAGGAGATGGTTCGCAAGTCGGGCCAGAGCGGTGTGCCGGTGATCGACGTCAACGGGCGGATCATCGTCGGTTTCAACCAACCGGAGGTCGAGCGCGCACTGCGCTGAGACAGGCTTCAACAGGCGTGCGGGTTGGGGGTTGAGCCCGGGCGCGTGCGCGTGAGTGATTCCTGCCAGGCCGCGAGCGCGATGCCGCCGGCTACCCCCACGTTCAGCGACGCCTTCGCGCCGGAGAGCGGAATCGAGACCCGCCCGGTCGCGAGCGCGAGCGTGCCGGGACTCAGACCCAGCTCCTCAGACCCCAGCATGAGAATACCCCGCGCCGGATACGGGTACTCGAAACACGGACGTCCGCCTGTCTCGAGCGCGATCCAGGGCACCTCCGGGGTCCCGCGAAGCTCGGCCGCGGATCCGCGGCGCACCTCCACGAGGTCCACGGCTCCCATCGCGCTTCGGCGCACGCGCGGGTGGTCGAGCGAGGGACAGTCGTCGCTCATGCCGATCCGCGCGATGCCGAACGCCGCCGCGGTGCGGATGATGCTCCCCAGGTTGAACGGCGAGCGGATCGACTCGAGGTAGAGCTCCACCTGCGAGAGCACGCCGGGAACGGCGCGCGGGACGCCCTGGACTCCCGCCGGCGGCAGGAGATCCCAGTCTCCGGGTGCGATGCCGAGGTGCCGCATGAGCAGGTGGCGCAGATGATCGGTCGCGCGCGGCAGATCCGTCTGTTGCCCGCCACGCAGGCCGTGCGCGGCGAGACGGACGGCTTCGGGGAGCTCGGCGTCGGCTTCCACCAGGCGGGCAAGGCGGTCCAGGTAGGCGGGATCAGGCCACTGCCGCTCGCGCATCCAGGACTCGAGAAGACGCACGATCTTGCGGCGACGAGTCGGGGCGGGCAGCTCCGCGAGCTTGCGTATGGTGATCATGGGGCACGGCGGCGCATCAGAAGGCGAGCTTGATCAGATCGTAGAGGTCGCTCGTCGTATGGGGGACGGGCGCGGTCGAGCTCATGTCCAGCGATGCGGCGAGTTCGGCAACGTCCACGAGGTCATCGATCGCGAGGTCCATCTCGCGCAGCCTGCCGGGGAGCTCGAGCACGCCGATGATCCGGCGGACCGCCGCGCTCGCCTGGTAGGCGGCGTCGGAAGGGGTGAGCTCCCTGACCTCTTCTCCGAGTGAATGCGCGACCCGCTTGAGCTTGTCCGGCCGGGCGAGCACGGTCGTGTCCAGGACATGAGGCAGGAGCACCGTCGCGATCCAGCTCTTGGGCACCGCGTGAACACTGTTGATCGCGTACGAGAGGGCCCCGCCGACGCCCTGGCTGCTGGAGGCGAGCGCGAAGGCGGTGATGAGCCCGGCCTCGCTCGCGCGGATCCGGTGCTTCGGTTCGTTGGGGGTCTCGGTGATGCCTTTGAGCGCGGCCCCGATTCGCGAGATCGCTTCGATCAGCAGGGTGTCCGAGTAGAACGACGAGCGGTTGGAGACGTAACCCTCGACCGCGGCGAGCAGGGTGTCGAGCATGGCGGCCGCGGCGTACTTGGGAGACATCGAGAGTGTGAGGTTGGGGTCCACGATCGCCGCGCGTGTGGTTCCCTCCGGCAGCGTCACGAGCAGCGGATGGCGCGTTGCTGCGTCGGTCATCATGCACTGGTCACGGAACATGTGGTGATTCCGGTATGAGGCCGGGACTTCGACGTAAGAGACGCCGGAGTGCTGCCGGATGCGGCCGGCGAGCACGTCGCCGAGCTCCGCGCCGCGAGCGGCGACCGATATGACCCTTGCCGCGGCGAGCACGCTCATGCCGCCGATGCCCAGAATCACCTCCGCCTGGCTCGCCCGTGCCACCGAGACCGCCCGTTCGAGGCCGGCGGTCGTGGCTCCGGGGCCGAGCTCGTCGTAGACGATGGCGCTGATCGAGCGACGGTCGAGAATGTCCTCAACATGGTCAATCGCACCGTGCTGGCGAAGTACCGACTCGGTGATGATGAGGCAGCGGCTCCCCATCCCCCCGACGGTCTGACCGATTCTCTGGATCACATCGGGGCCGAAAATCACGTGGCTCGGAAACCTGAGAATCAGGTCGCTCATCTTCCCCCACCAAAAAAAAAGGCAGTGATAGGTTGCTCACTGCCTCCAGATCGTCCTCGCGACGTTTAGAGGTTGAACATGTCCATGATCTGCTCAGCGACATGCTCGACGACGCGATCATTGATGTAATCAGGGTCCTCGAGCTTCCGCCTGACCTCCTCGATCCGGTCAAGCCGCACGTCAGGCGCCTGTTGTACCTGCTCCGATACCCGGAGCATCTCCGCCTTGAGCTTCGCTTCGTCGCTGAAGGCGACGGAGTCGTTCTGGGGGTTGGACTTGGAAGCTTTTGTCTTGTCCGCCTGAGAGTAGCGCTGTACCGGGTCTACAGGGCCAAGCCGCTCAATCGTCATTGCAAAGCCTTCCTTTCGCTTCTATCATCGACACCCAGACCTTCACATATTACCCCTTTTTGGGTGGCCCGACAAGGAGCGTAATCTCGCCCTTGATCGATTGACGTCCGCTCATCGTCTCCAGAACCTCTGCGGTGGTGCCTTCCACCAGTTCCTCGTGCAGTTTCGTCAGCTCACGTCCAACCAGAATGTGGCGCACAGGATCAAGATCGGAGAGGTCGGACAATAACTTCAGCAAACGATGCGGCGATTCGTAGAGAACGAACGTTTCTTCGCGGTCGAGGAGCTCGGCGAGTCGCCTCCGGCGCCGGCCCTGCCTGGGCGAGAGAAATCCTTCGAAGGTGACGGCCTTCCCGGGGAATCCGTTCGCGCTGAGGAGCGCCGTGAGCGCGGACGCTCCGGGGATGGGCACGACCCGGAAGCCGGCGTCGCGTACGGTGCGGACCATGATCCGTCCCGGGTCACTGACCCCGGGCGAGCCGGCGTCCGAAAGGTAGGCAACGTCGCGGCCGTCCCGGAGCGCCTGGACGATCGCGAGGGCGCTCTGGACCTCATTGTGGCCGTGTCCGCTTCGCAGCGGCTTGCTGATGCCGTAGTGGTCGAGCAGTCGCCGGCTGTGCCGGGTGTCCTCACACACGATCAGATCGACGCCCTTGAGGGTCTCCAGCGCGCGAAACGAGAGGTCGGCGAGGTTGCCGATGGGACTTGCCACCATGTAGAGTGCCGGCATCGCCCTCAGTGTAGCGTCGACCTCGACTTCTGGCCAGCAACCGGGGGCATCGGGTAGTATGCCATCCATGGAAGGCGCGGTGCTCGTCGCGATGGCCGTGGTCGTGGGTCTGCTCGTCTACACGCTCGTCAGACTCGGACGCAGCGACTACCGGCTGCTCGCAAACCGCATGGCGAAGAAGAGTCGGTCTCAGTTCGAGGTGCTCAAGCCGTGTCCGATCTGCGGGTCGATGCTCAGGCGTGGCGAGACGGTGCACAGCGTCGTCTTTTCCGGCCCGCAGGACTCGCTCGCGCATCTGTTCGGCTGCCCGTATTGCCATCCGGCGAACGAGGCGCATCCACGGGTCTGCCCGGTCTGCTCCCGCCGCATCCCGGAGGACGGATACGTGATCGCGAGGATGTTCGAGAAGCCGGGGCGCAAGCATGTGCATGTGCTCGGGTGTACCGAGTGCAGACAGCGAACGACGTAACAGATTCGGGCCGACGCGGACATTCACTGATACGGAGGCGACATGAAACGGTACCTGCTGGTCGCGATGGCCCTGATCTGCGTCGCGGCACTCTATGCGCGGGGCGAGCGCGAGGATGGAGGGTTCTCCTACGAGGGCGTGCGCGCGCTCGAGATCGAGGCCCGCAGCTTCGCGGTGGAGATTCGGGCCGTGCCGGGCCGGCACGTGACGATGAGCGTTGAGAACTGCCCGGACGATCACACGGTGCTTCACAGCGTCGTCGGGTCGACGGTACGCGTGCGGGTGGAGCAGGACCGTGTGCTGTTCCCGCGCCCGCATCGCGGACGACTCGTCTTCCAGGTACCGCGCGACACGGATATCACCGTCGAGAGTCTCACCGGATCGGTCTCGATCGTCGGCATCGCCTCGCCCGAGCTCCGGGTCAGGACGACAACCGGCCGGATCAGCCTGGAGCAGATAGACGCGGACATTCACGCGCGTACCAATACCGGGTCGATCGAGATCCGCCGTTCCCGCGGACGGTTCGACGTCGGTTCCACGACAGGGCCGATCAGGATAACCGACGCCGAAGGCCCGGTCATCTCGAGCTCAGCCACCGGCAGCCACTCCTACACCGATCTCCTTGGCGACATCGACGCGCGATCCACGACCGGGAGCATCGAGCTCAACCGGACCGAGGGATCGGTCCGCCTGCGCACCTCGACAGGGAGCCAGAAAGGGAGCGCGGTCACCTTGACCGCCGACAGCTCCTTCCAGGCCTCGACCGGACGCATCGATATGGGGCTGACAAACCGGCTCGACCAGCTCCAGTTCGAGCTCACCTCGACCACCGGCTCGCTGGAGGTGGGCCGCGAACGCAGCCAGCGAAGGCTCTTCCTCAGCGGAACCGGTATCGTGGTGACCGGCGCGACGAGTACCGGTTCCCAGCGCTTTTTCTAGCGCGTGCGTGCTATACTCTCGCGCATTATGGCGATAGAGCGGATCTCGATTGACCTGGACACGTCCGACCCCGCGGTCGCACGGCTCGAGCGCCACAGTTACGTCAACCTCATCAACGTCGTACACGCGGAGCTGCAGCTGATCGAGCGGATGATCGGGGCGCCGGGAGCGCTGCGCAGCGCGATCCACCTCGCCGAGGCGGCGAGCCACGCCTTCAAGGAGGCGCGGGCGGCGCGGCGCCATCTCGCGGAGCTCGCTCGCTTCGCCGAGCTGACCGAGTCGGACCTGCAGGAAGCGCTCGACGGCGCAGGCGGGGACGCCGACGACGGCGACGTGCGCGAAGCGGTGGCGATCCTCCGGGAGGTGCTGCCGGATGCGCACATTCGTGTGCAGGAGGTCATCGCGCGCCATCGCCTGCCGCGTCCCGCGAGCACCGGGGGCGTGCAGCGGCTCAGCGAGCGGCTGTGGGGCCACGGGGTGCAGGTGAGCGGCGCCGCGCAGGCGAGCGGCAACGGCACGCGGGTGGGCGGCAACGGCGCGGGGGAGGAGGCCGCCCTGCCGGAAGGGGCCTGCCTGGCCGTCCTGATGATGGCCGAATCCGGCCTCCGGCTGCACGAGGTGGAGATAGACCGGGGCCCGGATGTGCGGCTGACGATTCGGGGAACCGGTTCCGCCGAATGGTCGGCTCCGCTGCTTCGCAACCTCCGGCCGAGCGAGCTTCACGCGATGATCGCCTCCGGCGCCCCGTCGCTTCGGGGCCCCATGCTGCTCGCCTACTGCTCGGTGCCCGACGGTTGGGTGACGCTTACCTCCGACACCGACCGGGGGACCCGGCTCGAGCGCTTCTCGCTCGAAGCCTGCCTTGCGCGGATGGGGCAGCAGTGGTAGCTTCCTCAAGAAGGGGGCCGGCATGGGCGATGACACCGTTTTCGACAGGATCCTGCGCCGCGAGATACCGTCGGAGGCTGTCTACGAGGACGACGAGGTGTACGCGTTTCGAGACATCGAGCCTCAGGCGCCGACGCATGTGCTGGTGATTCCGAAGCGGAAGATGGAGAGCTTCGCCGACCTGGCCGACGCGAAACCCGCGGAGGTCGCCGCATTCATGCAGGGCGTCTCCCGCGTCGCGCGGGAGCTCGGGCTCGAGGAGCGCGGCTATCGAGTGGTACTCAACACCGGACCGGATGCGCTGCAGTCGGTTCCCTACATCCACGCGCACATCATAGGTGGGCGCAAACTGAGCTGGCCTCCGGGCTGAAGAAGAGAGCATGGAACAGTACAAGAGAACGGTAACCTGCGGCGAGCTGCGTGCCGCGGACGCGGGGAGGCACGTCGTCCTGAACGGCTGGGTTCACCGGAACCGCGATCACGGCGGCGTTCACTTCATCAACCTTCGCGACCGCTACGGCATCACCCAGGTCGTGATCGACGAGGGCGCTCCTCGCGAGCTCACGGATGTCGCCGACGAGCTCAAGTTCGAGTTCGTCGTCGCGGTGGAGGGCCTCGTGCGTGCCCGTCCCTCCGAGATGGTGAACCCTGAGATGGAGACCGGAGCGATCGAGGTCGCCGCGAAGGCCATCCACATACTCACGCGCTCCGAGACGCCGCCCTTCATGGTGGACGAGCGATCCGACGCGCGCGAGGATCTGCGCCTGAAGTACCGCTACCTCGACCTGCGATCGTTCAGCATGCAGCGCAGGATCAAGCTGCGCCACGATGTAACCTTCCGCGTGCGCGAATACCTGCACCGCGAGGGGTTCTACGAGATCGAGACGCCCACCCTGATCCGCTCCACGCCGGAGGGCGCGCGCGACTTCCTCGTGCCCAGCCGCGTCCACCGCGGCGCCTTCTACGCGCTTCCGCAGTCGCCGCAGCTGTACAAGCAGATCCTCATGGTCAGCGGCTTCGACCGCTACTTCCAGATAGCACACTGCTTCCGCGATGAAGACGCGCGCGGAGACCGGCAGCCGGAGCATACGCAGATCGACGTCGAAATGAGCTTCGTGGGCAAGGACGACGTCTTCGCCCTCGTGGAGGGTATGTTCGCGCACGTGTTCGCTCACACGATAGGCCGTACGCTCGAGACCCCCTTCGTCCGGCTCTCCTACGACGATGCTCTCAACCGGTTCGGATCGGACAAGCCGGATCTGCGGTTCGACCTGGAGCTGCGCGACTTCGCCGACCTGGCGGCCGACTCCGGGTTCAAGGTCTTCACCGGTGTGCTCGAGGCCGGCGGCGCGGTGAAGGCGCTCGTCGTCCCCGGCGCGGGCGAATTCAGCCGCAAGCAGATCAGCGATCTCGAGGAGACGGCGAAGACCTACGGCGCGAAGGGTCTCGCCTGGATGAAGGTCACCGAGGAAGGTCTTGACGGCGGAGTGTCCAAGTTCTTCGCGCCGCGGGCCGTGGAGGTCTCGCAGGCACTGGGCGCTGCGCCGGGAGACCTGCTGCTCTTTGTCGCCGACGGATGGACGACGGCCTGCACGGCGCTCGGGGCGGTGCGGGCACGCCTGGGCAGAGAGCTCGGGCTGATCGACCCGGCCGACTTCCGGTTCGTGTGGATCGTCGACTTCCCGCTCTTCGAGTGGAACGACGAGAAGCAGGGCTGGGACGCGTCGCACCACATGTTCTCCATGCCGCAGGAGGCGTACCTCGCTTCGATGGAGGACGATCCGGGATCGGTGAAGGGCGATCTCTACGATCTGGTCTGTAACGGCGTGGAGCTCGCCTCCGGCTCGATCCGTATTCACGACCCGGACATCCAGCGTCGGATCTTCTCCATCGTGGGCTTCCCGGAAGAGGAGGCCGAACGCCGGTTCGGGTTCCTGCTCGAGTCGTTCCGCTACGGCGCTCCGCCGCACGGCGGCATTGCCCCCGGCCTCGACCGCCTCGTGATGCTGATGGCCGGCGAGACCACGATACGCGAGGTGATCGCCTTCCCCAAGAACACCGTGGGGGTCTGTCCCATGGACGACTCGCCTTCCACGGTCGACCAGGCCCAACTCGACGAGCTCGGTATCCGCGTCGTCGAGCCCCCGCCGGACGCCGCGGGAGCAGGGGAGCCCGCGGACGGCTCCGCACGTGCAGACGAATGAGCTGCACCCGCCACAGGATCGCGGCGAGAGGACAACGCACGATCGAGCCGCTCGACACCGCCGCGTCGCCGGCCGGTGACGCGCCCGCGGACCTCCGTGAGGCCGCGCGCTACGAGCGACCGGGTGGCGTTTACGCCGCCTTCGCCGCGCTGAACCGTCGGGTCGTGCGGCTCTCGAACCATCTGGACCGGCTCGAAGACTCCGCCCACCGCGTGGGATTCATGTTGCGTCTCGACCGGTCGCTCGTCCGGTCCGAGCTCTGCGAGATCATGCAACGCGCAGAGCTGAAGAGCGCGCGGATCAGGATCTCCGTTCATCCGCGGGACCTGGAAGCGAGCCTGCCGGCGCCGCTCTGCGTCGCGATGGAGCCCTTCGCCGGGCCGGCGCCCGAGCTGCGCGCCCGCGGCGTTTCCTGCGTGACCGCCGAGCACACCGCGCGGGTCAACCCGCGTGCGAAGCAGACGAGCTGGCTCGCCGGGCGCACACGACTGGGAGGCGAGGCCGACGAGGAGCCGTACGAGTGGCTCCTGTGCAGCGACGACCGGCGAATCCTTGAGGGCGCGAGCAGCAACTTCTACGCGATCCTGCAGTCGGGCACCGGCCGCTCGCTCTGGACGGCCGCGGACGGCGTGCTCCACGGGGTATCGCGAACGATCGTCCTCGAGGTCGCCCCCCAACTCCTGCCGGTCACGCTTGAAGCACCGCGCCTTGACGATTTCGCGACGATGAGCGAGGCCTTCCTGAGCTCCGCGAGCCGCGCGATCGTGCCGATCGTTGAGATCGACGGCCGGCCCGTGGGCGACGGGACCCCCGGGCAGACGACACGAGCGTTGATCGAGGAGTACGACCTGCGGGCGGGCGAGCTCGAGGAGCCGCTGTGCACCGAAGGCGCCTCCCCGGCCTCCCTGGTGGTGGTCCAGGGCGCCCTGGAGCAGGCGAAGGCCGAAGCCGAGCAGCAGGCGCAGGAGGCGGAGACGCTGCGGACCGCCGGCGCCATCGTCGCGAGTACGCTCGAGATCGAGCGCACCGTCGAGCTCGTCCTCGACCAGGCGATGAACGTGGTTCCCTACGACACGGCCACCGTTCAGTTGCTTCGCGACGACGCGCTCGAGGTGATAGGCGGCGCCGGGTGGGATGACCTTGATGCGGTGCGTGGGCTGCGGATACCGTATCCCGGCGAGAGCCCGCACAGCCGAGCGATCGAGTCCCGTGGGGTGATGGTTGTGCGGGACATGGAGAAGGAGTTTCCGCGCTTCTCCAACATCTCCGGGACGGCGATCCGTTCGTGGCTCGGTGTGCCGCTCATCGTCCACGGCGAGGTGATCGGGCTGCTCGCGCTCGACAGCAGGCGCCCGGGCTTCTTCACCTTGACGCACGTGCGCCTCGCGGCGGCTTTGGGGGATCACGTGGCGGTCGCGCTCCACAACGCGAGACTCTACGAGCAGACGCGCGAGCTCGCGATGACCGACAGCCTCACCGGGGTCGCGACCCGCCGGAACTTCTTCGTCCAGGCAGAGCGGGCGCTCGAACAGGCGAAGCGCAGCGGGAGGTCGATCAGCGTGATCATGTCCGACCTCGACCACTTCAAGGAGATCAACGACGAGCACGGGCACGTGAAGGGCGACGAGGCCCTGCGTCTCGTCGCGGAGGCCGCGCGCGAGACCCTGCGGCGCAGCGACATCATCGGCCGCTACGGGGGCGAGGAGTTCGCGGTGATCCTGCCTGAGACCGAGGTTGAGGCGGCGAAAGCCACCGCCGAACGTCTGCGCAGCGAGGTGAACGCCATCAGGGTCCCGGGCACCTTGACGAACCTTTCGATCAGCATCGGGGTGGTGTCAGAGGTGCCGGACGGCGGGGAGACGGTGGACACGATCCTCGAGCAGGCCGATCAGGCGCTCTACGAGGCGAAGCGTCTGGGCCGCAACCGCGTCGCCGTCTACGGGGCCGGCGACCGGTAGCCGCCCGGGCCTCACTTCTCCGAGAGGGTGACGACCCCGGTCCATGAGGCCCGTTCGCCGGGCTCGACGGCGAGCCAGGCGTCGCACTGCGCGGCCATCTTCTGCGCCGGGCGATCCTTCTCCGCGATGGAGCCGAAGAGGTCGCGCGCCTGCTCGAGACGGTTGTTGTACCAGAGGCGAAGGGCGCGGTCGTAGACCGCGAGCTCGGCCGAGCGCCGTGCGGCGTCCTGCGGCAGCATCGGTTCGTAGACGGTGACCGGCTCGGCCCGCCCCACGACCGCGACCCTGCCGAGCTCGCGATGCGGAAAGGCGTCGGCTACCTGCTTCCTCGTCCACCCTGAAACCATGACGAAGGTGCCGAAGGTCTTGTTCGCCCCCTCCAGGCGGCTTGCGAGGTTCATCCCGTCGCCGAGCGCGGTGTAGTCGAATCGTGTGCGGCTGCCGAAGTTGCCGACCGAGACTTCCGCGGTGTGGATTCCGATGCGTGTTGCGATCTCCCGGCTCACCCCCGGCGCGCCGGTCTGCGGATCGACGCGTCCCACCGGCCGCAGGTAGAGCGGCCGCAGCTCGGCGAGCCGCTTCTGGCAGCTGAGCGCGGCGCGTACGGCGTGGACCGCGTGCTGCTCGACCCGCAGCGGCGCGTTCCAGAACGCGATGATCGCGTCGCCCTCGAACTTGTCGATCGTCCCGCCCTCGTCCTGGATGATCGTCACGAGCTCGGTGAGGTAGTGGTTGAGGAAACCGGAGAGCTGCTCCGGCGCGAGTCCTTCCGAGAGGGTCGTGAACCCCTGGATGTCCGAGAAGAACATCGAGAGCTCGCGCTTCTCGCCGCCGAGCGCGAGCTTCCCCGGGTCCGCCTCGAGCTCCGCGATGACCGCGGGGCTCAGGTACTGGCCGAAGGCGCCGCGGATGAAGCGTTTCTCCGCGCCCTCGGTCGCGTAGTTCGCGACGTTCGCGGCCGCCCCCGCCGCCACAACGGCGATAAGGGGTGCGACGATGGGAACCCAGAAGCCGAGCTCGTAGCCGGCGATCCCCAGAAGCGGCACGAGCGTGATCGCGCCCGCGATGACGACGAGCTCGGCCCAGCTCGCGCGTGCGTAGGTGGCGGCGAAGGCGACCGCGACCGCGAGGAGGAGCAGGAGCGCGACCGAGGCGGCTTCAGGGACATCGCGCAGGAACTCACCGGCGAGCAGGTTGTCGAGCATCGTCGCGTGTACCGATACGCCGGGCGCCCGGGGGTCGAGCGGCGTGGGGCGCAGATCGAGCAACCCCGAGGCACTCAGGCCCACCATCACGTGACGGTCGGTGAAGGATGCCGGGTCGAGCGTCGGCTCACCCCCGGTCGTCAGGTTGAACCCTGAGATGACCAGGTCGAAGGCCGGATACCACTCGTGGTGCGGCGGTGATGCGGCGCCCGACGAGTCCTCCACGGCCGGCGTGGTATAGCGCAGGAGCACCTTCCCGTCGTGGTCGACCGGGACCCGCGTCGATCCCACGTAGACGTGTCCCCGCTCGTAGCGCAGCGGCAGCGGGGCGTCCGCCACGGCGCCCCCGTCCGTCGCGGCGCCCCCGTCCGTCGCGGCGCCCGAGACGACGAGCGGCGCGAGCGCGAGCGACGGAACAGGCTGGTCGCCGTAGTAGCTCAGAAGGCGGTAGCGGCGGAAGACGCCGTCGTCGTCGTTCTCCTGGTTGACGAAGGCCACCGTCGCGTTCCGCGGGACCACGTCCGGGTGCGGAAAGGAGGCTCCCCCGAAGCGCCGCTGTGCCTCGGCCTCCGGATCCGTTCCGTCAACCGTGATCGCCGGCCTGCCCAGGTGGGCCGGCCACGGCGCCCCGCCCGCCGCCCCGCGGCGCAGGAGCTCTGCGCCGTAGATCGCCCTGCCGTACTCCTCGGCCGCGGCGAAGAGATCCCGATCGTCGCTCACGCCGAACCGTCCGCCGTCCTCGAGGATGACATCGATCGTCACCGACGCCGCGCCGGCCTCAGAGAGGAAGTCGATCATCAGGCCGTAGAACGAGCGCGGCCACGGCCAGTCGATCGCGTTCTGGCTGCTCATGAGCTCGAGGCTCTCCTGGTCGACGAGCACGAGAACGACATCGTCGGTCGCACTCGTGGGGCCCGCGAGCGTGCGGACGCGCCAGTCCCACGTCGTGCGCTCCGGGGCCTCCACCGCGCCGGTTACGAGCAGGATGATTCCGGCCAGTGCCGACGCGAGACCGACGAGGAGGGCGCGCACCGGTCTCGCGGAGAGCCGGCCGGGCTTCGATCTCATGGGGCCTGGATGTTCCGCATCGCCGCTTCGTAGCGGCGGCGGGCGGCCTCTTCGTCGATCCGGCTTCCCGGTTCTACGTTGCGCAGATCGGACCTCTGGAGGTCCCTGATGCGCGACTGCGGGCGCGGATGCGTGCGGGAGAACCCGCGACGTTCCCGGCTTCCCTCGTACTCGGCCTGCTGCGCGGCGTCCATCCGCTCGAGCAGCCGGATGAGCGCGAACGGATCGTAGCCCACCTCCATCAGTATCGCGACGGCGATCGAGTCGGCTTTGCGCTCGGACGGGCCGGAGTAGCCGCGCGTCACGAGCGTGTCCACGACGTCCGCCGTCGTGTCGCCGAACAGCTGCGTGACCTCATCCATCCGGCTGTCCGAAATCCGGTCGATCATCTGGAAGGTTCCGTCCTGGATCGCGCCGGCGACGCGCGCGGAGCGGATGCTGCCGAGTCCGTGACGCTCGACGATGTGACCTATCTCGTGCGCGAGGACCGCGGCGACCTCGTCCTCGGTCTCCGTGAGCCGGAGCATCCCGCGCGAGACGAAGACGTGGCCGCCCGGGGTTGCGAAGGCGTTGATCTCGTCGGTGTCCAGAATGGCGAAGGTGTAGCCGTGGTAGAGGACCGGTCGTTCGGAGGCGAGTGCGAGCGACTGTCCCAGAAGGTTCAGGTAGGCGGTCGCCACCGGGTCGTCGGAGAGCTCGTAGTCGCGCAGGATCGTTGCCGAGACCGACCGTCCAATGTAGTACTCCTGCTCGGGAGAGAAGGGGCTCGTCGCGGCGTCCGCCACCGCGCCGACCGCCCGGACCCCGTCGACGACCAGCCCGCTGCCGGCAGTCGGCAACCCGGCGCGCGCTCCTGCATCCGCGATCCCGCTGACCGCTGAGCCAAGCGCGGCACAGCCCCCGAGCACGATCGTGAGCGTCGCGATACCCGCCGCGGTCAAGAGTGCGCGCCGCATCACTGACCCCCTTCAAGGAGCGTCGCCCCGATCTCGGAGAGGAAGTCGGCGAGCTCGGGCAGGGGCAGAAGGTTCGCCTCCACCCGGTCCACGACCGAGAAGTCGAGCTGCATCTGTTCCTGGTACTCCTTCTCCACCTGCTGGTTGAACCCGCGGCCGGCAAGCGCGATCTCGCGCGTCGTCGCTCCGGTCTCCCGCGCTCCGGGGCCGGTGAGGTTCAACGCCTCCCGCTTCGCGACTGCGCTCTCGTGGATCCAGCCTTCGTCCTCCGTGAGGACGACCGTGACCCGCAGCCAGTCTCTGAGCCTGGAGATCACCCGGACCTCGTCGCCGTACTCGAGTCGGGCTTCGATCGTGCTGAGAAATCCGGGAGCGGAACGCAGCTCACCCGTGCGGACGGAGACGAACGCCTCATCGCCGGGGTTCTGCGCGTACAGAGTCCCGGCGAGAAGCAGCAGGAACACAAGGCTGATCTTGGCCATGTTGCCTCCTGAACGCAGTATACGCCTCTGCATCCGGGGCGTCGAGACCCGCCGGGGCCTTGCGGTCGCGGCCGGCTTCGCGTACCTTGGAAGCATGTTCAGGAAGGCGCTTCTGTTGGTTTTTTTCGGGCTGCTTGTCGCGGCGCACGGCGGCGCCGACGATGAGCAGCTGGCCCGCATGCGCGACGAGATGGTCCGCCGCCAACTTCAGGGGCGTGACATCACCGACCCGGTGGTGCTCGGCGCGATGCGAAGCGTCCCTCGCCACGAGTTCGTGCGGCCGGAGAACCGCGGTCAGGCGTACCAGGATTCACCAATACCAATCGGACACGGGCAGACGATCTCTCAGCCCTACATCGTCGCGCTGATGACTCAGCTGATCGAGCCTCGCCCGGGGATGCGGGCGCTCGAGATAGGCACCGGATCAGGCTACCAGGCGGCCGTGCTCGCGGAGATCCTCGAAGAGGTGTACACCATAGAGATTGTCGAGCCGCTCGCCGAATGGGGAGAGGCCAACCTGCGGCGTAGCGGCTACGACCACGTGCGGGTCAGGCACGCCGACGGGTACTACGGATGGGAAGAGCACGCCCCCTTTGACGCGATCGTCGTGACGGCGGCCGCCGGATCCATCCCGCCGCCGCTCATAGACCAGCTCGCCGACGGCGGCGTGATGGTCATCCCCGTGGGGTCTCCATTTCGCACGCAGATGCTGACGCTCGTGCGGCGCGACGGGGACCGGGTCACCACGGAGTCGCTGCTGCCCGTACGCTTCGTGCCCTTCGTCAGGGCCGCGGACTAGTTTGGACGCCCAGTACCAGCCCGGCGTGTCGGCGCGGCCCCGTGCCGTGCCGATAGCCGTGGCGCTCGTCTCGGTCTCCGTCATCGCCTTCCAGATCGTCATCATGCAGATGCTCTCGCTGATGCAGTGGCATCACTTCGCCTACATGGTGATCTCCATGGCGATGCTCGGGTTCGGCGCCGCCGGGACGCTCCTCTCGCTCTTCCGTGACGCGTTCGAGCGCCGCTACCCGGTGGCGCTGCCCGCGCTGCTCCTGTTCACCGGAGCCTCCATGGCGGCGGCGGCCCGGATCGCCACCGGCATCGCCGACTTCGATACCTTCCTGCTCTTCTTTGATCCGGCGCAGATCGTGCTGCTCGTCCTCTCGTACCTCATCTTCTCGCTTCCCTTCTTCTCAGCCGGCCTCGCGATTACGCTGGTATTCATCTGCGAAGTGAGGCGTGTGGATCGCCTCTATTTCGCGAACCTCCTCGGGTCCGGCCTTGGCGCGGTTGCGATCATCGTGCTCCTCTTTGCCGTACCACTGGAGTACCTTGGCCCCCTGCTCGGGCTCTTCCCCATCGCGGCCGCGGTGATCGCCCGCCCGCCTCCGGCCACGCGAATGGCGAGCGGTGTGGCGGTACTCGGCCTCGCCGCGGCGGTCCTGGTCGTGCTCTCCGGCTTCCTCTTCCCCGTCTCGCTGTCCACGTCCCAGTACAAGGACACGAGCGCCGCGCTCCAGCTGCCGGATGCGCGCCTCGTGCACCGTTCGGACGGGCCGCATGGACGCGTGGAGGTGGTTCGCTCGCCGGCGCAGCGGATCGCGGTGGGTCTCAGCCTGCAAGACCGGCGGGAGCCGCCGGTCCGCGACGTCATGTTCGTGAACGGGGACTCCTACGGCACCCTGCTCGGTTACGATCCGGCGGCCGACGAGCACCTGCTCGACGCGACGACGCAGGGGCTTCCCCATGCCCTGCGAAAGGCCGACCGGGTGCTCGTCATGAACGCCGCGACGGGCATCGCCGTCTCCCACGCGCTCGCGCGCGGCGCGCGCCGGGTCGCGGCGGTCGAGTCCAACCGCCAGGCGAACGCATTGCTTCGCGATGATCATCCCGAGTGGATCGACGGGCTCTTCCTCGACCCTCGCGTGGAGCTGCACGAAGAGAGCCCCCGCGCCTATCTGTCGCGGGTCCGGCAGGCCGAGTACGACCTCATCGTCACGCCCGTGCTCGGAGCCTTCGGCGGTGAGACCGGCGTCGGCTCGCTCGAAGAGCGGTACGACCTGACGCTCGAAGCCTTCGGGCTCATGTGGGACCGCCTCGCCCCGGGCGGGCTTGTCGCGACGACAGTCTGGGTCGACTCACCGGCGCGCTCGCTCCTGCGGCTGCTTGCCACGTGGCGGACGGTGCTCGACGATCGCGGCGTCGACGACGGCGTCGACGAGCCCCTGCGGCACATCGCGGCGGTGCGAAGCTGGGCGACCGTGACCGTCGTCGTGTCCCGGTCGCCTCTCACGCCCGGTGAGATCGCCTCGCTGCGGGGGTTCTCCGACGAGCTCGGATTCGACCCGCTCCTGTTGCCCGGCATCACCGAGGCCGAGCGGGCCCGCTACAACGTGCTCGCGGACACGTCGCTCTTCGATCTCGTCGACGCGGTGGCAGCCGGCGATCTGGAGGCGGTCGATCGCTCCTATCTCTTCGACGTCCGTCCCGTGTCCGACGACCGGCCCTACTTCTCGCGCTTTCTGCGGCTCGCGACGCTCCCCGAGGTGGCCGATGTCTACGGGACGACCACCGTCCCCTACCTCGAGCTCGGCACGGTGCTCGCGGGGGTGACGCTCGTGCAGATCGTCGCCGCGGCGATCCTGCTGGTGGTCGCCCCGCTCTCTCGAGTGGGCTGGAAGGCGAGCCGCCGGGGGTGGACCCTGCTCACCTTCGCGGGGCTCGGCACAGGGTTCATGTTCTTCGAGATCGTGCTCATCCAGCACCTCGTGCTCTACCTGGGGCAGCCGGTCTACGCGACCGCGGCGGTGCTCGCCGTGCTCCTCGTGGCTTCAGGGGCCGGAAGTCTGTTGAGCCGACGCTATACCGCCACCGCCGGCGCCATGTCCCGGGTCGGGGCGCTCTGCGCGATGGTCCTGGCCGTCTACGCGGTGGGGCTCATGCCCGTCGTGCGATCCACCGTGGCCTGGCCGTTCGCCGCGAAGCTGCCGATCGTCCTCGCGCTTCTCGCGGCGCCCGCGCTCCTCCTGGGGATGATGTTCCCGCTCGGGCTCGCCACGCTCGCGCGTTCGGATCGCAGCCACATCCCGTGGGCGTGCGCGATCGACAGCGCCTTCTCGGTCTCGGCGACCGCGATCGCCACGATCGTGTCAATAGGCGGCGGCTACCGGCTCGTGCTCGCCCTCGCGGCCGCGGCCTACCTCGTCGCCGCGCTCGGCGCCGGCCGCCTTGGCGGCCGCCTCG
>SKQU01000037.1 GCA_007118855.1 Spirochaetaceae bacterium | reverse complement strand
GCCGCGATCGCGGCGGCGACCCCCGCGATCCCCCCGCCGGCGACCACCACATCGTAGCTGCCGCTCACCTCGAGCGTGCGTTGCGGTTCGGTGTATGTCAGTGCCATATGCTCTCCTACGTGTGCGTGACCGCGATCGCGTGCCGGGCCGCCGCCGCGGTGAGCCGGTCCATCAGCTCATCGTCAGGTGGTGTCAGCTCCGCGGCCGGGCACGCCATCCCGAGCGCCGCGTACTTCGACCCGGCCATCATGTGGAACCGCAGAAGCTCGTAGCTCACGAGCGACCGCAGGCCGGCGGCGAAGCCGGCAATCGCGTCAATCGATTCGACCGTGTCGTTCACTCCGGGGACGACCGGGGTGCGGATGATGAGCGGCGTCCCGCTCTCGCCGACAAGGCGCGCGCTCTCGAGGATGCGCTCGTGTGACACGCCGGTCGCGTCGCGGTGAAGCTCCGGGTCCATCGTCTTGATGTCCATCATCACGAGGTCCGTAACGGGCAATACCGCGAGCAGGCGATCCCGGGCGACGTGACCGGCGGTCTCGATCGCCGTGTGCACGCCCGCCTCACGGCATGCCGCGAGCACGGCGCGGGTGAAACGAGGCTGCTGCAGCGGCTCCCCGCCTGAGATCGTGACGCCGCCGCCTGAGGTCTCGTAGAATGCGGTATCGCGAAGCACCTCCTCGACTACCTCGTCGGCACTCTTCACCTCTCCGGCCATCACGAGCGCGCGCGCGTAGCAGGTCCGCGCGCAGAGACCGCAGCCGGTACACCGCGAGCGGTCGAAGCGGTGGGCGCCGTCGCGCATCGCGTGCGCGCCTTGCGGGCAGGCGTCCACGCAGTCACCGCATCCGATGCAGCGGTCCGGGAAGCACTGCAGCTGCGGCTGCGGCGCGAGGGCCTCCGGGTTGTGGCACCAGAAGCAGCGAAGCGGGCACCCCTTGACGAAGACGGTGGTGCGGATGCCCGGTCCGTCGTGGATGGAGAAGCGCTGGATGTCCGTAACGACGCCTGAGACCGGCCCGCGGGTTTCAGCCACCTGCGATGATCCTGTCGACGATGGGCTGGCGATACTCGCGCGAGAGCGAGCTGAAGTAGGCGCTGTATCCGGTGACTCTGATCATGAGGTCAGGATGCGACGCGGGATCTTCGTGGGCCTCGATCACATCCTCCTTCCGCACGATGTTCATGTTGATGAGCGTCCCGCCCTGGCGGTTGTGCGCCATGATGAAGTCGGCTACCGCGTCGGTCCCGCCCATGCCGTTCATGAGCCCGGTGTCGATCTCCACCTGAAGCGGCGTCGTATTCCCCCAGTGCGACTGCGTCGAGGCGACCGCGTTCGCCTTCGCCGTGAGCGCCACCCCGCCTCCCGGGACGAATCCGGGGTCCGGGTTCGCGCTGTGCGAGACCGGCGCGCCGGCGCGCCGGCCGTTCGGCGTGGCGCCGAGCAGTCGGCCGAAGCCGGAGGTGGCTCCGTGCGAGAAGAGTCCGGGCATACAGGTCCAGTGTCCGCGCTCGGTCGGGGTGTCGCGCACGAGGCTTGTCCAGAGCTCGGCGATCCGTCGTGCCCACTCGTCCGCGCGAGAGCCGCCGGAGCCGTAGCGGCGAACCGTCGCGAGCATGAGCCGCACCGGTTCGGCGCTCTCGAAGTCGTCTTCCAGATGCCGACGCAGTTCCGCGAGTGAGAGCTTCTTCTCCTGCGTCACGCGCTGCTCTATTGCCGCGAACGAATCGGCGGTCGTCGCGAGCCCTATCCCGTCGAAGGCGAGGTCGATGATGTCGAGCCCTCCGGCCGACGCGTCGAGACCACGTTCGATGGGCCCGTGGCAGAAGAGATTGAGCACGATCTCCGGGTAGTTGTCCGCCTGGCGCTCCATGTGGATGTCCTTGCCCGCCTTGACGGTCGCGACCGCGAGCCCAAGGTGGTGCACGTAGCGTTGCCACAGGGCGTCCATGGTCGCCACGTCCGGGGCCGGCGGGTCCGCCGCGAGCGCGTCGTCGATCGCGAGCAGGAGCGGCGTCGCGAGGCAGAGGCGGGTTCCGTCCTGCGAGCCGTACTCGGTCCCTGGAAGCGCGGTCCAGTTGCACCCCACCTTCGCGCGCATGCGGGCGAGGCCCGCCGGGTAGCCGTTTCGCATGAAGCCTTCGTCGAGTCCTCCGGAGAGCGCGAAGTCGACGCCCGTTCCGTCGGCCGCCATGAACTCGAGCGCCTTGCGCAGGAGCGATCGGTCCATGCCGTCGTGGACCCGAAGGGCGACGTTTACGGGAATTCTGATCCGGTGCATCGCCTCGAGCACGAGGAACGACATTCGACTCGTGAGGTCGCGGCCGTCGGGTCCCTGTCCGCCTATCTGCGAGTAGTGCGAATCGTTGAAGAAGAGGCTCGCGAGCTGCCAGATGATTGATTCGTCGGTCTCCCGGCCGGAGCCGGTATCCGCCTCGTACCAGGGGCGCAGGAGCTCGTCGATCTGCCCGAGCGCTCCGCCGAGCGCCCACATTCGGTCGATGCACTGGAACCAGCCGAGGAACTGAATCGCCTCCCGGAAGGTGCGCGGCGCTCCGTGGACGAGGTGCTCGTTGATCTGCGCTATCGTTTCAAGGTTCTCGCGGGTCGCCTCATCGTCTTCGAGGCGCGCCATCGCGCGCGCATGGTCGACGTGGCGCCGGATCCACGCCTGCATACCGAGTATGAGGTTCTCTTCGCCGTCGTAGAAGGTCGTGTCCGCGGCTCCCTCCGCGGGGGAGTTCAGCCCGCGGTACCGGCGCACCTTCTCGAGCAGGCCTCCCCATCCAAGACTCAGCCCGATCGTCATGTCCGGACCAAAGTGGTTGGGGTGTCCGATTCCGGGCGAGTAGGTGTTGTACGCCACGAGCTTCTCGTAGAGATGCGTCGGGCGGTCCTCAGGCCGCCAGTTCCTCGGGTAGTTCGCGAGGGTTCGGGCTTCGCGTTCCTTGGGCGAGTCGGGCGCACCCATTCCCTCGGCAAGCTCGAACCCTGCGACGCCGGGGATACCCTTGTAGACCCACGCGCCCGCAATGGCGCTCTGCGGATGGATGTAGACCGGATGGACCTCGAGCCAGCGACGGAAGCTCTCGCCTATGTCCTTCATGCCCCAGCAGCCGCCCGACGGGTGTGACGAGACGGGTTCGAACGCGATGGGCTCGGTCCAGGGGATGTAGCCGTGGTCGTCCACGTCGAAGGAACCGTAGCGTGCGAGTTTCTCTTCGGTGTGCTCGAGCTTGGTCGCGCGCAGCGCCTTGATTCGGGTCTCGTAGAGAGTGCTGGTCGCTGTCATCTGGCTGTCAGTATAGCAGCGCGAGGGCTCGCGTGCATCGGGTTGGCCTGCTCTTCAGGGCCGCGTCTGTAGAGGATGCGGCGGAGCTGATGCGGGCGTATCGCGCGCTCGAGATCCGGTTGAGTGCATAGTCACGGCAGGCGCTGGATCCACCGCCACACGGGCGCGACCAGGAGCGGTCCACCGGTTGAGGTGGTGCGGATGAAGCCGTCTCCGCGTCCGGTGAGTTGCACCGCGGGAACCCCGAGCGCCTTCTGAAAGACCCTGAGGTTCGCCGACGGGTCGGTATCACCGAGCCTGGTCTCCACGAGCAACATGGGCCGGCGGTCCCGGGTGACGAGAAAGTCTACCTCCCGGCCCTCCTTTGTGCGGATGTAGTGCAGGCCGAACTCGCCCCAGCCAAGGTCCGTCCAGGAGGTGACTGCCCGGTGAAGCTCGAGCGCCACCATGTTCTCGAACCGTGCTCCGGCGTCCTCAACCGACGCGTAGTCGAAGAGGTAGGTCTTCCGGTTCATGTGAACGGCGCGGGAGATCTCCCTGGCCCACGGGGTAATGGTGAACGTAAGGTAGAACCGGTCGAGGATCCGCAGCCACGCCTTCACCGTGTTGTAGGCCGCCTTCAGGTCGGTCGCGAGGCTCGGGATCGAAAGGGGCGCACCCACCTTCGACGGAAGGAGCGCGAAGAGGAGCTCGATCTCGTCGATACGGGTTACGCCGGTCAGATCGCGGATGTCTTCCCGAATGAGTTGCCGGCGGTATGTGGTCGACCACCGGCGATAGGAGGGGCGTCTGGCGGCGAGGTAGGGCTCCGGGAACCCGGAGCACATCGCAAGCCGCTCCCAGTCTGCCTCGGCGGCCGCCGCGTCTCCGGAGTAGGTGCCAAGTGGGTCCGACGCGAACTCGTCGAAGCGGCTGCCTGCGTAGTGGAGCTCTGCGAGGGTGAGCGGCCAGAGGTGGAAGGCGTAGTAGCGGCCTGCGAGTGAGTCCCCGCCGCGCTGGTACGTGTCCAGTCGTCCACTGCCGGTGACGAGGAAGAGAAAATCGTCATGGAACCGGTCGAATACGCCCTTCAGGTAGTTCTTCCAGCCGCGGCGCTTGTGGATCTCGTCGAAGATGACGAGCGGTCGCGACTCGTCGTGGCGTACCACTTCCTCAAAGAAGTACGGGTTTTCGACCAGCCTGCGCCGGTCGGTCACGATGTCCCAGTTGAAGTACACACGATTGGGGAACCTTTCCGCGATCATCCGGGCGAGCGTTGTCTTCCCGGACTGCCTGGGTCCGGACAGGAAGACCATGCTCTTCTCCGCGGCAAGCTCGTCCCAGGTCGCGGTGTAGGGAGTTCGCGCGATCATGTGTCTATCTTTCACTTTATTGAAAAAAGGTCAAGGCTATTTTGCAGCCGTCTGCAAGATAGGGCGGCGCGTGCCTCACGTCTAGCCCGTATTGACCCACACGATGTCAGGGTATACGATGTGATGCATCACAAAGGTAGAAGGTGAGCCCTGCGATGAGCCCGTACGGAAAGGACCGGCTGATATCACTTCTCGACCGCCTCGAGACTGAGCTTGACCCGAATGAGGAGACGGCGATCGAGAGCCGCTATCGGCGGGCGCTTATCTGGGAGACGGTCGACCGCCTCCCGGTGATCGTCTCCTGCCCGCGGCCACCCTCGGGTGATCTCGAGCCGTGGCCCCACTCGCAGGCGGTGCGTGATCCGCAGAAGATGCTCTTCAATGAGCTCGTCTCAGCGTGGGGCACGAGTGTCGTCCGTCGCTCCACGATCGGCGACGACCTTCCGGTGACGATTCGCGCGAACATGGGGACCGTGCTCGTTGCGTCCTGCTTCGGGGCGGCAGTCGAGCAACCCGGTGATGATCCGCCCTGGGCTCGCCCCCTGGCATCGCGTGAAGAGTTCGTGAAGGCGATCGGTCGCTCAGGCGCACCCGACTCTGATCACGTCCGTCGCGCCGAAGAGTTCATGGGCTTCTATAGCGAACGGCTTGCGGGTTACGAGAACCTGGCCCGCATCGTGAAGATCACCGTGCCGGATCTGCAGGGCCCTTTCGACAACGCGGCGATGCTTCGCGGGAGCGACCTGCTGATGGACGCCGCGCTCGACCCCGGGCTCTTCGCGGCAGCGCTGGAGCGGATGACCCAAGCCCAGATCGATCTCGTCCACCGGTTCCGGCCGCTCACCGTGAACGAGCCGGACGGGTTCGCCCACCAGCATGGCGTTCCCGTCCGCGGGAATCTCCTGATCCGCAACGATTCGGCGGTAATGGTATCGCCGCACATGTACGCCGAGCAGATTGGCCCGTACGACGAACACGTGATGGAAGCCGTTGGCGGCGGAGGGCTGCACTCGTGTGGCTCCATCGATCATGTCTTCGAGCACTACCTCGAGCACGCGTCGGTACGCTCCATAGACTACGGACAATCGACGATGAACGACGTGGACGCCCACTACCGCCTGGCGAGCGAGCGGCGCGTCGCGCTCCTTCGGGTGGAAGCGACGCGCGAAGAGCTCGTCGGCGGCTCAATACTGACGCGGTTCCCCACGGGCGTCGCCTTGCTCTACAGGGCCGCCTCGATTGACGATGCCCTTGAGGTGATGCGGGCGTATCGCACCCGCGAATGCATGGTGAGCGTCTGAGCATCGCGGATCGCTGGCGCCTGGGGCTTCACCTGTCACGCATGGGTGCCTTGCATCCCGTCAGCACCCGGCCATGCCCGTGCCCGCCTCCACCCACGCGCGGTCGAACGTCGCGAGCATGCAGTACTTGTCGTCATACATTCTCGTTACCTGTCCGCATTCGTAGAGGCAGAAGATCGTGCCGCCGGGGAGCATCGCGAGGTCGCTGTACCCTGAAGGGCCGTCTTCGATGACACGGTTGACCGACCAGCTTCTGCAGTCGTCAGTGCTGAGCTTCGCGGAGAGGCGCTTGCGGTCGCAGTTGACCTTGCTGCCCCGGGCCATCTCGTGCTCCAGGTTGTCCGGCGCGGCAAACAGAACGCTTCCGGCGTCGTCGAGCCTGAGGATGCTCGCCATGCAGACGGTCTCGAGGAGGTCCTCGTCGAACCGTGGGGTCGACCATCCGGTCGCACCGTCGTCGCTGATGGAGACCAGGCGCCGGTGCGGAGAGCTCTCGCTGCGCAAATTGAACAGTATTCGACCGTCAGAGAGCTCGAGCGGGAGGGTCTCACTCGGGTTGATGATGCCGGCGCTCGAGGTGCGGTACGGGACGTTCTGATGGTCGCGGGCGACGACGTCGGTGGCCTTCCACGTCGCGCCGCCGTCGTCGGAATAGATGCCGCCCACGTTGGAGGGGCGGTGCCCCAGGTGGTCCGCCCCGAACTCCGAGCCTGTGCCGTCTGACATCCAGAGCGGGACGACGAGCCGCCCCTTGCTCGTTTTGATGCCGTGGCCGGGGCCGGTCGCGATGACGCGCCATGGGTAGTCGTCGCGATACGCGAGGGCTGCCTGGGTGATCTCCACCGGCTCCGCGAAGGTCAGCCCGTCGTCTTCGGTTCGGGTATAGAAGATGCGCTCGTAGTTATGGCAGAACACCGCGTGGGTGCAGCCGAGCTCGGAGTCCGGGATCATGCAGAAGTTGCTCGCGGGACCCTCGCCATACCGCTTGCTCTCAACGATCAGGCGCTGATCGTCCCAGCTCTTCCCGCCGTCGGTGCTGCGCCGCATGACCACGTCGTTGAAGTCCCAGTCGCCGCCTTTGCCCGGACGCGCCTCCGCGGTCGCAAGGACGGCACCGCCGGGCGTGACCGCGATGCCGGGGATCCGGTAGGTGTAGTAGCCGTGGGTTCTCGCGCTGAACAGTGGTTGCTTGTTCATCTTTCCTCCCGGGTTGGGCGGTGATCCGCCACCGTGGGAGAGCCTATCACGTGATGCATCACCGGGCAAGCGGGCTGTAGGTGCCGCCGAGGCGACTGCGGGTGCCGCGACGACGCTGCCGCGCTCGAGGCGATCAGGACGACGAGCGAGCCCTCTGTGCTGCCCGGTACTCGGCAGGCGTGCAGGCCGCGTGACGCCGGAACTGGTGGTGGAAGTTCGGCGGATCGGAGTAGCCGCAGCGGTATGCGATCTCGGAGACGGTGAGCGGAGTCGATTCAAGGAGCTCCTGCGCGTAGCGGACGCGCGTGCTGTGGACCAGGCGCGAGT
>SKQU01000233.1 GCA_007118855.1 Spirochaetaceae bacterium | reverse complement strand
GCCGGGCTCGTTCGGTCGATCGTCGCTCACCGCGACTCCCCGTCCCGAGCGCCGCCGGATGCCGTGCCGACCCGCTCATCATCGGCGCCCGCTCCGCCGGCATCCTCCGCGTCCTCTCCGTCCGGGACATACCCGAGCGCCTCGGTCTTGCGGACGCTGTTGATGCCGCAGGCGTAGGCTGTGGTGGGGCACTTCGCGCCGTACTCGGGCTTCGCGGCGTACGGCTCGGGCGTGACGACCGCGAGGTTGCCGTCCATCGTGACCGCTTCCGCGCTATCGTCCTTGGCCGCCGCCTTGACGCAGAGCTGGCAGGCGATGCACGCCTTTGCGCAGACCTTGCGCGCGACCGGCCCGGGATCCTGGCTCTTGCAGTAGACGAAGGTGTTGTGGCTGACCGGGTGCAGCTCGATCAGGTCACGCGGGCAGGCGCGAACGCAGTTGCCACACGCGGTGCACTTCACGGCGTCGACGTACGGAATGCCGCCCTCGCTCATGTGGATCGCGTCGAAGGGGCAGCTTCGAACGCACGATCCCATCCCCACGCAGCCGTACTTGCACCGCTTGCTCACGTCCTGCGAGTAGATCGCCGCGGCGCAGTCCTCGATCCCCCTGTAGACGCCCGGGAACTTCGCCGCCTCGTCGTCTCCCTGACAGAAGACAACCGCCACGAGACGCTCCTTCTGTTCGCCCGAGATCTCGACGCCCATGACGCGGGCGACGTCCTTCGTCGTGTCGGCCCCGCCGACGACGCAGAGGTTGAGATCCTCGTCCTTCTCGACGATCGCCTCCGCGTAGAGCGCGCAGGAGGCGTAGCCGCAGCCGCCGCAGTTCACGCCGGGCAGCGTCTGCTCCACCCGTTCGAGCTTCGGGTCGGTCTCGACCGCGAAGCGCTTGTTTGCGAAGACGAGAAATATTGAGAAAAGCAGCCCGATGACTCCCATCAGGACTGCTGCAGTACCTATCACTGTGTCCTCCCTGTCAAAGGTTCTATGCCGAGGTCAGTCCGGTGAAGCCCATGAAGGCCAGCGCCAGGATCCCGGCGGTAATCAAAGTAATGGCGGCCCCGCGAAACGCCTTCGGGATGTCGGCCACCTCGAGCTGCTCCCGAATTCCCGCCATGATGACGATCGCAAGCGTGAAGCCGACGCCGGCCCCAAAACCCTGGACCATCGACTCGAGGAACCCGAGCTCGCGCATCGCCTGGATCAGCGCGACGAAGAGGATCGCGCAGTTGGTCGTGATGAGCGGCAGGAATATCCCCAGCGTGCGGTACAGGGCGGGCGAGGTCTTCTTTATGAACATCTCCACGAATTGCACGAGCGAGGCGATAACGACGATGTAGCTCACGTACTCGAGGAAGGGCAGCCCGAAGGCGATGAGTACGTAGTGGTTGATGATCCAGGTGACGACCGCGGTGATCGTCATGACGAAGGTGACCGCGAGTCCCATGGAGAGCGCCGAGTCGATCTTCTTGGACACGCCTATGAAAGGACAAATGCCCACGAAGTAGGTGAGGACGAAATTGTTGACGACGATTGCCGATATGAGCGTCACGAGATAGATCATGATCACGTCCTTATGAGAACCGGATCGTTCTTCGCCTTCACCGCGTTGAAGACCGCCATGAGTATCCCCAACGTGAGGAAGGCCCCGGGAGGCAGGATCATCACGAGCATGGGGCTGAAGCCTTCACCAAAGAGCGGGACGCCGAGGAGGGCTCCGCTTCCGAGCACCTCGCGCACCGCACCAAGCACCATCAGGCTCAAGGTGAATCCCGCTCCCATCCCGAGCGCGTCGACGAGCGAGATCCCCGGGCGATTGCGCGTCGCGAACGCCTCCACGCGCCCCATGATGATGCAGTTCACGACGATGAGCGGAACGTAGGGGCCGAGCGATGCCGAGAGCGGCGGGAAGAACGCCTTCAGCACGAGATCCGCGATCGTCACGAAGGTTGCGATCACGACCGCGTAGACCGGGATCCGGACCTGGTTGGGGACGACTCCCTTGACCGTCGACGCGATCAGGGTGCTGAATACGAGCACGAAAGTCGTGGCGAGGCCCATGCCGATTCCATTCGCGACGCTCGTCGTGACGGCGAGGACCGGACACATGCCGAGCACCTGGACGAAGACCGGGTTGTCCCGCACGATGCCCTTCATGAACTCCGTGGTGATCGAACGATGGACCGCGACGTCTGCCATTACCGGACCTGCCTTCTGATGGTCTCGAGTGCCGGTTCGAGCGTGGCGTTGATCCCACGCACGACGGCTCTGCTCGTTATGGTCGCTCCGCTTATCGCCTGGATCTCGTTCTCCTCCCGGTCGGGCGCGACGTTCAGCACGTACTCGATTGGTTCATCCGCGTCGAGACCGGCGAACTGGCCGCGGAACCCGGGCTCGGTGATCCTTCCACCCAGGCCCGGCGTCTCAACCTGTTCGGCGAACTCCACGCCGCGGATCGTCTCAAGGTCCGGCGACACTCCCACGAGCATCGTGATCGTGCCGCCGTAGCCCTGCGTCTGGATGCGCACCGCGTACCCTATGATGTCTCCCGCGTCGGTGGCGCGGTAGATCGTCGGTCCCTCCACGTCGAGCTCCTCGTATACAGGATCCGTGCCGGGGAGGACCCGTTCGAGCGACGCGTAGAGCGCGGCGATCCGGTTCGCCTCAATGCGGTCGGCGAGCGATGCGAATGTGCCGGCGAGCACGAGCCCGGAGAGGACCATCACGCCGGTCAGGACGATGATCATCTTCTTCATGAGGCCGCCTCCGCTCCAAAGACCCGGTTGTTCATCCGGTTGATGATGGGGGTCGCCGCGTTCATCAGGAGAATCGCGTACATGACGCCTTCAGGGAACCCCCCGAAGAGGCGGATTATCACGGTGAGCAATCCGGCACCCGCGCCGAAGATGACGGTGCCGGTATTCGTGTAGGGTGTCGTGACCATATCCGTGATCATGTAGAAGGCGGCGAACATGACGCCGCCGGCAAGCAGGTGAAAGACCGGGTTGGCATAGGTGCCCGGGTCTATCAGCCAGAATATGCCCGTGCCTACAAAGACGGTCCCCAGGAACGAGACGACCATCCGCCACCGCACGATCCCCATCGCCGTCAACGCAAGTCCGCCGATCAGGATGAAGAGCACGCTCGTCGCTCCAATCGACCCGGCGGTCTGTCCGAAGAAGAGCCGGATCAGCGGCTCGGTCGTGCCCTCGAACCTGGCCGCGGCGAGCGGTGTCGCTCCGGTCGCGGCCTCTACGACGCTCAGGGTGCGCGGCGGCGGCAGGAATCCGAACACCTCGCGCGCCGCGGTCCACGTGGTGATCTGCACCGGGTAGGCGGCCGCGATAAACGCTCGTCCCACGAGCGCCGGGTTGAACACGTTGTGCCCGATGCCGCCGAAGACTTCCTTGCCGAAGAAGATCGCCGCGGCAGACCCGATCACGACCAGAAGCGGCGAGATCGAGGGCGGCAGGACCATGACGAACAGGAGCGCGGTCACGACGGCGCTTCCGTCGAGGATGCTGCGCCAGCTGCGGCCGCGGGCGACCTTTACGAGGGCCTCCGTGGCGAGGCAGGTGGCGATCCCGATCGCGTAGAGCCCCAGCACGTGCAGACCGTAGTAGAGGACCGAGATCACGATGACCGGCAGAAGCGAGATGTTCACCGCGTGCATGATGCGCGGGACGCTCGCTCTTCCGTGCGCGTGCGGCGCGGCCTGCAGGACGAATCCCTCGGTATTGCTCATCTTCAGATACCCTTCACCCGTATGTAGTTCTTCGCGTACTTGATCCACGAGACGATCTTGATGTTCGCCGGGCACGCCCAGGCGCAGCAGCCGCACTCGAAGCAGTCGGCGAGGTTGGTCGCCTTCGCCTCCTCGAACTTGCCCGCCTTCGCGAAGGCGGCGAGCTTGAGCGGCATCAGGCGCATGGGGCACACGTCGACGCAGCTGCCGCACTTGATGCAGGGCGACTCGTCCGGATAGTCGTGCTGGGTGAGGAAGAGCAGCCCTCCCGCGCCCTTGGTGATCGAGTAGTCGAGGCTCGGAAGCGCGATGCCGGTCATCGGTCCGCCCATGACGATCTTGGTGGTCTGCTCGGAGAAGCCGCCGCAGTGCTCGGCGAGCTCGGCGATGGGGGTACCCACCGGAACTCGCAGGTTCTTCGGGGTGGCGATACCGGCCCCGGAGACCGTGACCACGCGCTCGCCGAGCGGCTTTCCCAGGTAGGCGGCCTGCTGCAGCGCGTACATGGTCTGGACGTTGGCCGCGACGACCCCCACTTCGAACGGCAGCTTTCCGGCAGGGACGACCCGCTTCGTCGTCGATTCGATGAGCACCTTCTCCGCTCCCTGCGGATAACGGGTCTCGAGCGCAGCGATCTCGAGCGGCATACCCGCGAAGCTCTTCGCCTCGCGGCGAAACGCCTCGAGCGCCTCCGGTTTGTTCTCCTCAATGCCGACGATGACCCGAGAGAAGCCGAATGCAGCGTGCACGAGCTCAATCCCCTGCAGGATCTCGCGGGCGTGCTCGACCATCATACGGTGATCACAGGTCAGGTATGGCTCGCACTCCGCACCGTTCAGGATGAAGACGTCGAGCTTCGCCGTCGGCGGGGGTGAGAGCTTCACGTCGGTGGGAAAGGTTGCCCCGCCCATTCCGACGATGCCCGCTTCGCGCGAGGTTCGCGCGAGCCACTGCGGATCGACCTGTGCGAGGTCGACCTCCCGAGCGCTCCACTCATGCGCGGCCGTTCTCTCTTCGTCGACGTCGATCTGGACGTAGTCGCACATCCGGCCGCCCGGCAGCGGCTTCTGCACGACCGACCGCACCTTCCCGGCGGCCGGTGTATGCACGTGTGCGGAGATCAGCTTGGGGGCCTCAGCGATCACGTCGCCCGGCGACACCTCGTCACCCCGGGAGACGAGGGGAGCCGCAGGAACACCCAGGTGTTGCGAGAGGGGGATCTCGAGGCGCTTCGGCAATGGACACGGCTCGATGGGCAGTCCGGAAGCAAGCTCTTTGTGATAGGCGGGATGTACCCCGCCGCGTCTGGAGAACGTCAGCATGGAGACCTCGGATTCGCGTACCGGATAGCGGTCTGAACTGTCTGTGACGCTCTGACCCTAATCCGTTTTACCGGCCGTTGTCAATCCTGACCTGCCGGCTATTGGATGACCGACGCCGCTGTCGCTTCGATCCGCTTCACGACGATCTTCCTGCAGTCGAGGAGCCCAGCGAGACGCGGGGCGCGCATCCGGTGCACCTGCCCGCGATGCCGTTACGCAACAGGTCCTCGAATTCTACCGCCTGCATGGGGTATGCGAAGTGATACCCCTGGACGTAGTCACAGCCCAACGATTCGACTACCCGCGCCTGGGCGGCATTGAACACCCCTTCCGCGATGATCCGCTTCCCGCGGGCGCGGATGCTCTCCACGATGCCGGCGAGGTACCGACGATCGTTCTCCCGCTCGTCAATACCCTCCACGAGTCCGCGGTCGATCTTCAGCGCGGTCGCGGGCAACTGCTTCAGGTACGCGAGCGACGATTGCCCGGTGCCGAAGTCGTCGATCCAGATCTCCACGCCTATCTCGCGCAACTCGCGCATCTGCTCGATCGAGGAGGCCGGATCGTGCATCGTGCGCCGTTCGGTCAGCTCGAGCTTGAGCCGCCACGGCTCGATCTGCGGATGCTGCGCGAGAGCCGCGCGCACGATGTCCGGCAGAAACTCATCGCGGAACTCGTGTGCGCTGACGTTCATCGACAGGAACAGATCGAAGTGTTCGAGCCATGATGCGAGCCGGGCGAGCGACCGGAAGAGCGCCCATTTGTCGATCGCCGCGATCAGGCGGCTTTCCTCGGCGAGCTCGATGAACTCGTCGGGCGCGAGCAGCCCCCGCTCCGGATGGTTCCACCGGATGAGCGCTTCCGCCCCCGCGATGCATGCCGCCCCGTCGGCCATCCTGACGATCGGATGGTAGTAGAGCTCGAGCGCGCCGGCCGCGATCGCCGCGTGCAGGTCGCTCAGCGTCGTCATCCGGGCGATCGCCTGCTCGTGCATGGTCTTGTCGTAGAAGACGAAGGGCAGTCCGCGTTCCTCGGCCTCCACGCTCGACGAGTTCGAGCGCTCGACCAGCCCTGTCGGATCGTCGGCGTCATCCGGGTAGAGCGATATGCCGATGTGGCTGTCTATGGTGATGACCTGGTCGTGGTATTGATACGGCACTGCCACCTCATCCGAGATCTTCTGCGCGACCATCGCGGCGTCGGTCGGACGCGCGATGCTCGTCAGGAGCACCACCAGATTCGTCCCGTCGAACCGGAAGACGATGTCACTCGAGCGGATGACCTCGCGTACGCGATTCGCCGTGTGCTCGAGCAGCAGATCGCCGATGTGATGGCCGAAGTTCTGGTTGATCTTCTTGAAGCTGCGCAGGCTGACGAACAACAGTCCCTTCGTCTGAGCCCCTGACGACCGGCGCGCCCGCTCGATCTCGGCAACCAGCATCTCTTCGAGCGACCGGCGGTTGTAGAGTCCGGTCGTTCGATCCCGGTACTCGTAGCGTGCGAGCTTCGATTCGATCTCGGCGAGGTGGGTGATATCGTGCGAAAAGACGAGTGCGTGTGTGGTCTCGCCGTGAACATCGTAGGGATAGAGCGAGACGTGCAGGCTCTTGCGCATCGAGCCGAACCGGAACTCGTCCAGGAAGTGTACTTCCGACCCCGCAAGACACTCGTCGAGCTTGGGCTTGATCGTCTGTTCAAAGCGATCCACCCCCCAGACGTCGGCTACCGAATGGTTGAGGATCTCTTCGCGCGGGCGCTCGATCGCCGTGCAGTACGAGTCGTTGACGATCGCGTAGCGGTACTCACGGTCGATCAGCGTGATGAAGTCGCGAGACCGGTTGACGATGAACCTGTAGGTGTCAGCCATGAGCGCCAGCTCCTCTGAGCTTAGAGCCGGCGCCCGGCTTCGTCAATGACCGTCAGCCGTGGACGACGACGTCGGCTTCCTCGCGAAGACGCTCGACGTATTCGGACAACGCGTCGGCCTGTCGCTGCTGGCCAAGGTACTGACGGATACTCTGCGAGACATCCGCGATCGGGATCATACCGGTCTCCATCCGTTCGGTAACCTCAATGATGTGGAACCCGAACTGCGTCTGCACGATCTCCGAGATCTCGCCTTCCTCGAGCGCAAACGCCGCCCGCTCGAACTCCGGGACCATCTGACCGCGGCCGAAGGCGCCGAGGTCGCCTCCCTGGAGCGCGCTCCCGTCGTCCGAGTGCTCGCGGGCGAGCTCGGCGAAGTCGGCGCCGGCAAGGATCTCCTCGCGGATCGCCTCGATGCGCTCGCGCGCCTCGGCAATCTCTGCCTCGCTCTGCATGCCCTGCGTGGAAATGATGATATGGCGAGCCGCGACCTGCTCACCCTGATCGAAGTATTCGGGGTGCTCGTCGTAGAACTCCTGCACGTCGGCGTCGGTGACTTCCGGGCCGGCGGAATC
>SKQU01000044.1 GCA_007118855.1 Spirochaetaceae bacterium | reverse complement strand
TCACGAGGCGCGCGTCGTACGCGGCCGGGTCGCGGGCGACGCGGGTCTGCTGGTCGATCGCGGCGAAGGCGCGCTGGCGGTCGATGTCTTCAGGGCGGAAGAGCGGCCACGGAAGACGCTCCGGGTCGTAGCGCTCGAGGTACTCCTGCGGCGCGTCGAAGGGTGCGTGGGGGTCGAAGGGGTTGACGCTCATCAGCCATGGCCCGTCCTTTGACTCGCGTCGATGCTCGTCCACGAAGCGCAGCGTCATCTCGGTGCACCAGCGCGACTGGTGGTATTCGGCCGGCACCCCGTACGGCTTCTCCTCGTACCGGGCCCAGAGCGCCTGCGGGTCCACGCCGTGCTCGCCTCGGAGCCAGTCGGCGTACGCGTGGCCCTGCGGCCAGTCCGGTTTGGGATGGTGGCTCCAGTGGAAGACCCGGTACCCGTCGTCGGGCCGCTTCTCGACCCGTCCCTTTGCCCGCGAGAGGTGGAGCTTCCCGGCGAGACCGCAGTCGTAGCCGGCGTCGGCGAGCAGCCGTGTGACGAGGGTCTCCCCCGGCGGGAAGAAGTCGTTGCCGTTCCGGTGCACGTGGTGCGCGGCCGGATAGCGGCCGGTGAGGAAGGACGTGCGGCTCGGGGTGCAGATGGGCGACTGGCAGTAGGCCCGCTCGAAGGCGACGCCGCGGTCGACGAGTCGGTCGATGTTGGGGGTCCGGATGTGGGGATTGCCGAGCGCGTTGATCGTGTCGGCGCGCTGCTGGTCGGTGCAGTACCAGAGGATATTGGGGCGGTCCATGCGGCGAGCGTAGATCGGCCGCGAAGCGCAGGTCAAGTCAGGCGTCGACCTGCTACGTCGCGGCGCTTCGCGCGTACTCCCCGAGCAGCCTCAGGTAGAGCCGGTAGTCGGCGAGCGAGACCTCGGGCGGGGTCTGGTGGTCGACCGAGGGGATGAACCCGCCCGAACGGGCCGGCCGGAGCAGCCGCTCGAACTCGCCACGCATCGCCGCCTCACCAAGGTGCATGACGCGCTTGTCGTACCCGCCGATCATCACGAAGTCCGGGTGCTCACCGCGGAGCGCGGCGACGTCGACTCCCGAGGCGCGCTCGAGCGGCAGGATCCCTTCCACGCCCACCCGCTTCAGCCACGGGATGAGCGGCGAGACCTCGCCGTCCGAGTCGACGATCGTGAGGACCCCCCGCTCCCGGAGCGCGGCGGTGAGCTCGCGGTAGTACGGCGCGAGAAACTCGTCGAACAATTCCTCAGAGAGCATGGGCCCGTGGTTGTACGACATGTCCTCGGCGATCGTCGCGAAGTCGGGCGTCGTGACGCGGCAGAACTCGTCGAGCGCGCGCAGGTTGAACTCGAGCAGGTCGCGGTTCATGCGATGGAGTAGCTGCGGAAGGTCGTAGAAGGAGTAGAGATGGTTCTCGATCCCGAGCAGCGTTCGCGGGAACCAGAAGAATCCCTCGAGCGTGATCCAGACGACGCGCTCGCCCGCCTCGTGCGAGTCGCGCCAGCCGGCCACCGGCCCGGCGTCCACTGCCGGCTGCGGGTAGAGGTGCGGGAGGAGCTCCTCGTATTCCGACTCGTTCCCAATGAGCGGCGCGCCGAAGTGCGGAGGGCGCGGCGCGCTCGCCGCGCGCGGCCTGATCCACAGCTGCGACCAGCAGTCGAGGCCGAAGCAGGCGCGAAGCGCCGGCGCGTCTGTGGCGTCGGTCCCCGGACAGAGCTCGGAAAGTCCTTCATTCATCCACCGCGTAACGGTCTGGTCCCAGTACCCGGCCCATTCCACGATGGGAAGACGGTCCAGCCGCTCGCACCGGACGACGGCGTGGAATCGTTCTCGTGGGGTCATTTCGCAAGCATAGTATGCCCTGGAGCCCTCAACTATGCGTATCTTGCCCGGTGGTGAGGCTTTCAGGCGCGGAACCCCCGGCCCGGTATTCCCCCGGTGTCGCGCCGAGCCGCTTTCGGAAGGTGCGGTTGAAGAAGGCGAGGTCGCTGAATCCGGACTCGAGGGCGATCGCGGAGATCTTCCTGTCGGTCGACCGCAGCGCCATCATCGCCGCCTCGAGCCTGCGGTCCATCAGGTACTCGAAGACGCTGCGTCCCGTGTAGGCACGGAACCGCCGGCAGAGATAGGTCGGGCTCATGCCCGCCGCCGACGCGAGATCGGCGAGCCGGATGCGCTCGGCGTAGTCGGTATCGAGGACGGCGCGAACGCGCTCGAGTCGGGCGTCGGTCGGTACCCGGATGACCCCGGTATTGCGTGCCTCGCGGGCGCACAGGATCAGGAAGCTCGAGAGCAGGTTCCGCGCGCTCTCCTCGTAGCCGGCCTGCGCCTCCGTGAGCTCATCGAACATCGCGAACAGCAGCCCCCGGACCCTCTGCGGCGACGACATTCTCACGTGGACGACGCGGTTGGTTCGGTTGGAGAGGGTGGGGTGGAGCGTCACGATCTGCGGGAGCACGAGTTGCAGCTCACCGGGCAGCTGCGGCAGCGGTCGCCGGGTCGGGTCGAGGAAGAGGTTCATCACCTCCATGGGCCCGTCGGTCACGATGTCGTGCCGCTGCCCGTAGTTGACGATCGCGATCGAGGTGCCGTCCTCGTCGAATACTGCGTCGTCGAGAAAGTGCCGTCCCCGCCCGGCGAGAACGCAGCTGAAGAGGATCACCTCCACGCCGTGCATCCGCTTGCGGGGGTTCTGATACTCCGGGTAGTAGGCGAGGTCGAACCCGAGGCGGGAGAGCGTGCCCGCGGCGCCGCTCGGCGTATGTGGTCGAGCCGCAGGGGGGGCCTTCAGAGCCATGGGTACCGCAAGATTTCCGACATAGATGATAAGATATACATGGGACGGCCCTCTTCTCCAGTAGATCTTACTCCTACGGAGGCACCAATGAACACAGCCCTGACCCAGGAACAGATCGATCAGTACCAGCGCGACGGAGCGCTCATCTACCGGAACTTCATGTCCGAACAGGAGGTCGACGCGCTTCTCACGGAGATCTCACGAGCGGTGGAGGAGCTCGGCGGCAGCAAAGTTGCGAAGAATGCCGAGTTCGGCAAGACCGACGCGAAACCGGACGAATCGAAGAATCTAGAGGCCGACTACTACGAGGGGACTTTCCTCCAGCGCGTGAACCTCTGGAAGCTCAACGACGCGATCAAGCGGCTATTCCTGGGCCCCGAGCTCGGCGAGATGGTCTCCCGACTCGCCGGTGTTTCCGGGATGCGGATCTGGCACGATCAGACGTTGCAGAAGATGCCCTGGGCGAATCCGACCGCCTGGCACCTGGACAACCCGTACTGGTCGTTCTACAGCCGTGAGGCGATCAGTATCTGGATCGCGCTCGACGACGCGACCGAGGCGAACGGCTGCATGTGCTACCTTCCCGGTACGCACGAAACGGCGGAGTTCGAACGCAACGTTCCCATTTCGCCGAGCATCGGCAAGCTGTTCAAGGCCTACCCCGAGTGGAACGGGATAGCGCCCATCGTGGGGACGATGAAGCGGGGCGATTGCGGGTTCCACAACGGGCTGACCGCTCACGGCGCCGGGGCGAACATGACTCCCGGCTACCGGCGGGCCATGACCTGCGGCTATATGCCCGACGGCTCGACCTTCAACGGCCAGAAGAACATCCTGCCCACCGACTACTACGAGTCGCTCGAGGTGGGCGACGTGCTCGACAACGACGAGCTCACCCCGCTCGTGTGGCCGCAGTAGGGCGGGGCGGCCGCGGCGCGAGACCTCGCGATCACGCCCGGGCTCGCCGCCGCGGCATCACCCGCGGCTCTTCTTCTCCACGCGCTTGCCGAACGGCATGAGCGACAGGCGTGCGAGCTTCAGGCTCTGCCGTGCGAAGGGCAGCCCGATGATGGTCATCGCGTACACGATCCCGACCGCGAGGTTCGCGAGCGCGAGCTCGATGCCGCCGAAGATGAGCCAGAAGACGTTGGCGATGAGACTCACCCCTGAGCGGTCTTCATCGACGATTTGCTTTCCGAAGGGGGCGAACTGAAGCGACGCGAGCTTGAAGCACTGCCTGGCGATAGGGATGCCGATGATGGTCAGGAACCAGAAGATCCCCGCGAGCATCCAGAGCAGGGCGAGCGGCATCCCGCCCAGGAGAAACCAGAACACATTCCCAATAAACGACATAGGCACCTCGCCGCACGATACACGATCCCGGCCGGTTCCGCCACGCCCCGGCGGTTGCCCGGCTCAGAGCTTTCTCACTACTATTGGCGGCGGAGTAGCTTCTTGCGACTGTACATCATCAGACACGCCGACCCCGACTACGCGAACGACACGATCACCCCCACCGGCCACCGCGAGGCCGCTGCCCTCGCGCGGCACCTGCAGGAGATCGGCCTCGACCGGATCTACTGCTCACCGCTCGGTCGTGCCCGCGCGACGATGCAGTACACCGCGGACCTCACGGGAATCGCTCCCGTTATAGAGGACTGGACGGCGGAGCTTCCCTGGCGCATTGCCACGGATGGCTCTTCGCGCGCGGTGTGGAACATCGACGGGCATCTGTTGAGAGAGCTCCCCTGTCCCGAATGGGACGATGGGGTCCAACGGTTTCCGCTTCTCTCGCGCCTCGGACGCGTCGAGAGCGACCCGCCCCAGCCGCGGGCCTACGAGGCCCTGTGCGCCGCGAGCGACCGCTTCCTCGCATCGCTCGGGTACGAGCGCGACGGAGTCTCTTATCGGGTCGTGCGGCCGAACACCGAATGCGTCGCGGTCTTCTGTCACGGCGGTTTGGGGCTCACCTGGCTGAGTCACCTGCTCCATCTGCCGGTCGCCGTGGCCTGGGGCAGTTTCTTTCTCTGGCCGAGCTCGGTCACGACGATTCTCATGGATGAACGGGTCCCCGGCATCGCGACACCGCGCTGCCTCGGGCTCGCCGAGATCTCCCACCTCCATGCCGAAGGTCTCGAGCCGACTCCGGCCGGCATATATGCCAACACCGAGTAGCTCGCAGTGGTAGCACATCCGGCTGCGACCGGGTATACCTGTCCGCGGGAGGCTGTATGGCAGGAGATATCGCGCTGCGGGAAGTGACGTCCGACAATCTCGAGGCGGTGTGCGCGCTCAGCGCAACCCTGACGCCGGGGCAGAAGGCATGCGTCGCGGACAATGTCGTGTCCGTCGCCCAGGGGCTTCTCGCGGAGAGCGCATGGATCCGCGCTGTGTACTCCGAGGGATCACCGATCGGCTTCATCATGGTAGACACGCACTTCCCTGATGCGCCCGAGGAGGACCATCGCGCCTGTTTCCTGTGGCGCTTCATGATCGCGCGGGCATGGCAGGGCAAGGGCTTCGGCTCCGCGGCCCTCGATCTCACGATCCGGACGTTTCGCGACCACGGGTACCGGGTGCTCTACACCTCGTGCGAAGTCGGGAACGACGAGAGTCCGCTCGAGTTCTACCTTGGGCACGGGTTCGAAGACACCGGCGAGACGGATGAGGGCGGCGAGGAGATTCTTCGGCTTCCCCTGACCGACGCGCCGCCGCCGGCGCGACCGGTGCTTCCCATGGCGCCGCGGATCGCGCTCGTGACCGTGTGGACCGACGATATGGACCCGATGAAACGGTTCTACACCGGGACGCTCGGGTTTCTCGTGAAGAGCGACCTGGGCGAATACGTGGAACTCGAGAACAACGGGGTGCGCTTCGCGATCTGCCGCCGAGCGGTGATGGCCGGTCACAGTGACGCCTTTGCCGTGCCTCCGGCCGGCCAGCGCTTCGAGCTCGCCTTCCCGTGCGACACCGCACCCGAGGTCGACACGACGTACGAACGCCTCATCGCGGCCGGCGCCGCCCCCGTCGCGCCTGCGCAGGACATGCCGTGGAACCAGCGAACCGCGCTCTTCGCCGACCCCGACGGGAATATTCACGAGGTGTTCGCGGACCTGCGCACGGACGGGTGACGGTTCCGGACGCGGCGTGACCGTGCTATGCTCTGGAGGTCATGAAGGCGATGCCCCGCAGCGAGCTCATTCTCGATTCAGTGACCGACGGAATCGCCCGCCTCGAATCCGAAGACGGGCGATTCCTCACCCTTCCCGAGGAGTGGCTGCCGGCAGGTTGCCGGGAAGGCGACGTGCTGCGGTGCAACGCGGAGTCAGAACAGACCGACGTGGTGGTTCGCATCGTGCGCGACTCTGAGGCGACCGCCGTGCGCCGGACGCGCATCCGGTCGAAGCTCGACCGGCTGCGGGGGGGACCGTCGTGACCCGCCGTGTCCTGCTCCTCGCCGCGCTGCTGTTCTGCGCCGTTGCGGCGTTCGGCGAGCTCCTCGAGGTACACCTCATCGACGTGGGGCAGGGCGCGGCCGTGCTCCTTCGCACGGGCGAGGCGGCGGTGCTCGTGGACGCCGGGCGCGACGAGACGGTCGCGGTCTATCTTGCCTCGGTTGGAATCGGCTCGCTCGACCTCGCCGTCGCCACCCACGCGCACGCGGACCATATAGGCGGGTTCGAGCACGTCTTGCGGGCGATGCCGGTGCGCCGACTCTGGTACAACGGGCAGACCCATACGACGCGCACCTTTGAACGGTTCATCGACGCGGTCCTCGATTCCGCGGCCGCCTACCATGAGCCCTCGCGCGGGGAGCAGGTCGAGTTCGAGATGCTCGTGATCACCGTGCTGCACCCGCGCCGGTCGGCGGCCGACTATACCGGTCACCTGCACGACATGAATATCGTGGTTCGCGCCGAGTACGGGGAGTTCTCCGTGCTTCTGACAGGCGACGCGGAGGTGGATGCTGAGCTCGAGATCATCCGAAGCGGGATGGAGACAGCTTCCACCGTGCTCAAGCTCGGCCACCACGGCTCGCGAACGTCGTCCTCGCTGCAGTTCCTGCGGGCCGTTTCCCCGGCGCTCGTCGTCTACCAGGCCGCGGTGGGCAACCCCTACGGCCATCCTCACGACGAGGTTATCGTCCGGGCGCGGGACATTGTTGGCGCCGAGGTCTACGGGACCGATCGCCACGGCACGATCCGGATCGTAACGGACGGGACGTCGTACCGCGTGACGACTGAGGTTCGCTACGAGGTCGGCGACTCGCGCGGATGCATCGACATCAATACCGCGTCGGTCGAAGAGCTCTCCCGGATCATCCACATAGGCGAAGAGCGCGCGCGGCAGATTGTGAGCCTGCGCCCGTTTCGATCCGTAGACGATCTGGTTCGTGTTCGGGGGATTGGCGAGGCGCGGCTGCGGGCGATCGTGGAGCAGGGGCTCGTCTGCCCGGTCGAGTGAGCTCCCTCCGGACCCGCACCGGCCTTCCGTGGTAGGCTCCGGCGGCCATGAGCACCTACACCTACGTTCAGAATGATGACCAGTTCGTCGCCTGTCTCAAGCGCATGCGCGCTCGCGGAGTGCAGGCGATCGCGATGGATCTCGAGGGGGAGTTCAACCTCCACGTCTACGGCGAGCGATTCTGCCTGCTGCAGCTCTTCGATGGAGAAGAGGAGGTCGTCGTAGACCCGTTCACCACGTCGGTCCAGGCGATCGGG
>SKQU01000008.1 GCA_007118855.1 Spirochaetaceae bacterium | reverse complement strand
CGCCGTCACCCCGCACGAGCGGATTCGGGTCGAGCTGCCCCACGACGACACGGCGGATACCCGACTCGATGATCGCGCGGGTGCACGGCGGTTGGTTCTTGGCGGGAGAGTCGAACGAGCACGGTTCGAGATTGCAGTAGAGCGCCGCACCACGCGCCCGTTCGCCTGCCTTCTCGAGTGCGACCGCCTCCGCATGGCGATCGCCGTGCCGCTCATGGTACCCTTCGGCGAGTACGTGCCGGCCGCGTGCGACCACGGCCCCGACCATCGGATTGGGTGAGACGGCTGCTTCGCCCTTGCGTGCGAGCGCAAGAGTCCGGGCGAGCAGACGATCGTCGTGACCGCTGCACATACCATCCTCCTGGCTCCGGGAGCAAAAAAAAACCGAGCTCATGAGCTCGGGTGCGGGAGGCCGACGCCTTGCCCCTCTTTGGGAGCTGTCGCGCGGCTGGTTTTCTCCCCTCCGGACTGTACCGTCGGTACCGGAATCCCACCGGTTCTGCGCTCTTCCCATTGGAGAAGACCACTCGCGGACTATCACCGCCGGTCGGGAATTGACGATCCTGTCAGGATCATCTCACCCTGCCCCGAAAACCAGTACAAGCGTACTCGGAACAGCCGCGCAGGTCAAGCGGGCACGATCTGCGGTGTCGCCATCTCCCACTGCGGCTCGTACCCGATGAGCTCACGTGCCCGATCGATCGACACGATCGTGTCGTCACCTTCATGCGTGGAGCGGACGGCCGACTCGTCGAGCCCGTAGAGCTTGGCCATCTCGGTGACGGGCAGACCCAGGGAGTTGCGCTTCGCGTTGATGAACAGCGCCTCGCTCCCCTCGTACTCCGCGGAAAGGCCCTTCGCGATCGCCTGCGCGGAGTCGAGCTCGTCGACATAGGTGAAGAAGTTGACCTTGTGGTGCATGAAGAAGAACTCGTCGCGGCTGAGCCCGCTCGCCTCGTCGGGCTCGGCCCACCACTTCGAGCGCGAAATTTCGTCGGCGCGGTGGGTACGCCGGTACCGGTCGAAGCCTGTCTGCATGCGGTCGACCTCCGCGCGCCGCTCGCTGTCCGGGAGCGCAAGCAACCGCCTGATCACCTCGAGATCGTAGCGGCGATAGTGGTCCGCATTGCCCCGGATCCGTTCGTGCGGCATGACCGAAGGCAGGCGCAGCATCACGCTCGCGATCCGGTCCCGTTCCCAGAAGTACTCGCCGATCGACTCCATCACCTGCTTGGAGAAGCTGTACGCGTCGGTCGCAAGCGTGGGGTGCTTCTCGTCGACGGGCAGGTAGGAGAGCGGCACGCTGCGGTCGCCGAAGAAGTAGCCCACCGCGTTGATGGAGCTCGCTCCCACGACGCGCGAGATGCCGCATTCGGCGGCCGCCTCGAAGACGTTGAAGGTGCCCAGGTCGTTGACCCGAAACACCTCGCGCCCCGGCAGCCCTACCGGCGACGGATGAGCGGCGAGGTGCACGACCGCCTCATGCCCGCGCATGACCTCCTCCAACCGATCGTAGTCGCTGATGTCGCACTGGACATAGCTCGCGTTCTCGACGCCGCTCTGCGCGCTGCGCCCTATGACGGTCACTTCATGGCCGAGCTCGTAGAGGTGCGCGACCGCCGCCTTGCCGACGTTCCCGGTCCCTCCGGTCAACAGTACTCGCATTGATGCTTCCCCCACCATGGAGGATACGAAAGGAGGCTCTGGGTGTCACGCGAGGACGTACAGTTGACCAGCCCGCGGGTACCGCCGCATATTGCTTCCGGGGAGTGCGCGTGAAAGCGAAACTCATGCGGCGGCTTGCGGTGCCGGCGGCGGTGACGCTGCTCGCCGGCTGCGGCTGGCTTGCGGATCCGGCACTGAGCGAGATCGAGTCGGAACGCAGGACCTACATCCTCTACGACGCCGATCTGGGCACCTTGCCCGGATCACAGGGGTTCGTGTATCTGAGCGATCCGTCTCCCGCAGAGGCGACGCAGGAGTATGACGAGGGAGCAACCGTCCTCGATACGACCGCGCAGCAGAGCGACAAGGCAGGCTACTTCGCGAGTCCGCTCTCCGTGCCGGTGCTCAACCACGCAAGGGGGTTCACCGTTGCGTTCACTGTTCAGATCGAAAGCGAAGCCCATTCCTCCGAACACCGTGCGGGATTCAGTGTCATCGTGCTTGGCGATGATCTGCTCGGCATTGAGCTGGGCTTCTGGGAGGATCGAATCTGGGCGCAGGAAGGCGGCGAGGGACCGCTCCTGTTCACCCAGGCGGAATACGCGCCGTGGGACACTGTCGCGGGCCTGGTATCCTACCGTCTCGCCTTCTCGGAGTCCGGGTACACGCTGTCGGTAGATGAAGAACCCATCCTCACCGGTACGCCGCGCGACTATACAGCCTTCACCGGCCAGCCGGACCCGTACGAGATACCAAACCTCGTGTTCATGGGGGACAACACCAGCTCCGCGGACGCCCGGGTTCGCATCGCCGCGGTGTCGATTACCGTCGGATCGACCGACAACTAAGCAACCTGAGCACTCGGCACGTTTGCGGCGGCAGCCGCTGCGCGGCCTACTCGAGCACGATCATCTGGTGACAGGTGAAGGAGCCGACGCGAAACCGCACGCCTTCGGCGCCGCCGGTCGACTCTGCGGCTGACTCGAAGGCGAGCTCCTGCCCCTGTGGTTCGAGCCTCACGCGCGTGACATTGCCCAGGTTCACACAGACCTCTACGTCATGCAGGGGCAGGAGCTCGTCGATCACCTCGACCGCCTTCGTCGGATGAGCCCCGCCGGACTCGATCGTCCCGCCCTGCGTCATGGGAGCGCCGCGGGTGATCGTGTTCGCGTACAGCAGATGCAGCACGGAACGACGCTCCTTCTCCTGCCGCATCAGCGACACTCTCGCCGTGGAGGGGAGGTTCGTCACAAGGCGCTTCTTCGTCCCGAGGGCGCGATCGATCGCGCCACAGATCATCTGCCTGTACCCCACCGCACCGTAGGCGAAGTAGAGCGTGAAGACCGGATGTGCGAGGTAGAGCACCGATCCGTTTTGTACGCCGGCGCTGAAGCCCGACGGATCCGGCCGGTACGGGGTGTGCTGATGGCTGCAGAAGTGATCGTAGGTCCGGTTGAAATACGGATCGTAGACGTCACCGAGGTTCTCGCCGGACTCCACGCGCAGGCGCCGGCTTCTCATGTACATGACGACCGGGGAGTCAACGAGCCGTGGCCGCATGTCCTGTACCGGCAGGACGAAGTCCGGAGAGTACGGCGACGACCCGTCGATCCGCCCGCCAATGTCGAAGAGCGGCCTGCCCTCAGGATTGAGGCCGGACGCGCCGCTCATCAACAGGCGTCCTCCGCCTGCAAGATAGGCGTCGAGCTTCCGCCTCAACGCCTCACCCACGATGATGTCGTCAGGAAGGATGATCAGCCGGTACGGGGCACAGTCCATCTCCTCGTCGAGGATGTCGAAGAGGTAGTGTCCCTCGAGCAGCACCCTCGCCGCGCCCGTGTCCGCGGGGTTCTCGCGCCCGTGCGCGTACTGCGGGTCGCCAAGGTGATTCGCCGCGCTCGACAGGAGCCCGATGTCCGCGACGTTCTTCGCTCCCTCGCACCACGGTTCCTTCTCCTCGACCTCACGGTACGCCTCGCCGATCACGCGGTAGGTGGACAGATCCGCCTCGCCGGAGGGATGGAGCTGATCGCCCACGCTGCAGGTTGAGCCGAACGCGATCATCGCGGCACACTCGTAACGCAGCGCGTTCGGATGCTTGTACCCGCCGAACTCGCCCCACGTGGTGTGGAACTTGCCGGTCATCCCCAGGAACGGCACCCCGAGTCCCCCCACGTATTTCGCCGAGACCGGAAAGTGGTCGTATCCCCAGCCCCCGGTCGGAAGCGACTCGAGCTCGAGGTGGCTGAAGTACGGCAGGATGTCCCGCCTGCCCGTCGTGATGTGACCGCTGTTGTGAAACACCGGCATATCCGGGTCGTTGACCTTGCACGCCTCGGTCGCGCGCCGGTAGTAGTCGAGAAGCACCCGCCGGGCATTCTCTTCGCGATCGGACTCGTCCAGCGGGTCCAGACCGTCGTCGGCCATGCGCCGCATGCACCAGGGGCAGCAGCACGGCCCCTGGTGGATGATGTCGAGGAATACCCCGTCGGCGTCGGGAAACATCGTCACGGCCTCCTTGATCCGCTCCACCAGGAAATCCAGATACGGCGTGTTGAAACAGAGCGTCTTGAACCCGGCCTTGAGCGGGCTCCCCGTCCAGCCGATGAGCGAGCCGTCGGCGCCGATCTCCCGCCATTCGGGATGCGCCTCCGCGGTCGCGTTGTCGACTCCCGCGGTGAGGTAGATGGGAACCCTGACGTCGATCTCCCGGCACGCGTCGATCTGCGCACGAAGCAGGTTGAACGAGAGGTTCGGGTGCATCCGCGCGATCTTCGTGGGGTGGTAGCTCCAGCCGTGGTGGCAGGAGGAGAAGCAGGTGATCGAGTTGACGTAGCCGGTCCTCATCGCCTCCTGAAACTGCGCCTTGTCGAAACGCGCGCCGATCTCCGGGATCGCCGGCGAGGTGTGGAAGTCGAGATGGATCTGCCGGTAGCGGAGTTGCTTGGGTGTCATAGGGGTTCCTTATAGCACGTATTCGGGACCGGGCAAACGGACATCTCGACAGCGCGCGCCGTCTCAGCCATACTGGCGGTATGGCAACAGAAATCGGAACCTACGACATCATGCGCGAGAGTATCGACCGGCTCGCAAGCGGCGGGCTCTTCCTCGTCTCCGGCGAGAAGGCGAATCCCATGACGATCGGCTGGGGGGTGATCGGGCAGATCTGGGGCAGGCCCATCTTCCAGGTACTCGTGCGCCCCTCGCGTCACTCGTTCTCGCTTCTCGAAGAGCTCGGCGAGTTCACCGTCTGCGTCCCCACCGACGATCAGAAGAAGGCGCTCGCGCTCTGCGGAAGCAAGTCCGGCCGCGATCTCGACAAGATCGAGGCGTGCGGCTTCTCGGTTACCGCGTCGGAGCGCATCAGCGTTCCCTCGATCACCGAATGCTCGGCGCACTACGAGTGCCGCGTCGTCCACGTCAACGACCTGGTCAACGCGACGCTCGACCGCGAGCTCATCGAGAGGAGTTACCCGACAGGCGACTTCCACCGCGTCTACTACGGGGAAATCCTCGGCGTCTACCGGCACTGAGCGTATCCGGGTCCAGGGAGCATCACCGTGAGCGAACCGCTTTCCATCATGCCCTGCCTCGATATGCGCGACGGACGTGTCGTCAAGGGAGTCCGCTTCGTCAACATACAGGACGCCGGTGACCCGGTCGCATGCGCCCGGGCCTACTGCGAGGCGGGCGCCGACGAGCTTGCGCTCCTCGACATCACCGCAACGGTCGAGGGCAGGCCGACGATGCTCGAGGTCGTACGCCGCGTCGCCGAGGCCGCCACGGTGCCCTTCACGGTGGGCGGCGGCATCGCGGACGTTGAGATTGCGCGTGCGGTGATCGACGCCGGGGCGGACCGGGTATCCACCTCGAGCGCAGCCTTCCGGCGGCCGCAGGTCATCGGCGAGCTCGTCCGCGAGCTCGGTCGTGACCGCGTGACGGTCGCGATCGACGTCGACGTGAATTCGTCGCTTCCCTCCGGGTACGAGGTCTACGTCGACGGGGGGCGAACGGCGACCGGCGCCGACGCGGTGGAATGGGCGAAACGAGTCGACGGGTACGGCGTTGCGGTCATCCTGCCAACGAGCCGCGCCACCGACGGTGAGCGTACCGGCTACGACCTGCCGCTCATCAGGGCGATCGCGGGAGCGGTCTGCGCTCGCGTGGTCGCTTCAGGAGGCGCCGGGACGATGGAACACTTCCAGGAAGCGGCCCAAGCCGGCGCCTCGATTCTGCTTGCCGCGTCGGTCTTCCACTACCACATCATCGACATAGGAGCGCTCAAGGCCTACCTGCGGGACGCGGGGCTCGAGGTTTCGGGCGTCACGTGACGACTCCCGAGTCCCAGATATTCACGACCGAGTAGCCCACCTTCTCGCTGTAGGTCTTCGCGCCGCCGGCGGCCGCGATGATCTGCTCGAAGACAAGGCGCCCCACCTCCTCGATCCCGGCGGTCCCGTCGGCGATCAGCCCCGCGTTCACCTCCATGTCGACCATGCGGTTGAAGGTCTCGGTATTGCTCACGACCTTGATCCAGGGTATCAGCAGGCCGCCGAAGCAGCTGCCGGCGCCGGTGCTGAACACACCGACGAGCGCCCCGCCGGCGGTCTGTCCGGTCGCCGACGCCGGGTCGAAGGCAGGGCTGTTCATGAACCCGAACCCTTTCTCTGTGATCGTCTCGGCGTAGTCGACGACCCACTCGAGTGCCGTCGTCCCGCCCTTCGCGGTCGACCCGAGCGACTTCTCGGCGATCGTCGTCAGGCCGCCTTCCATGTTCCCGTGGGCGAGGTTCGACTGCGCGTCGCCGCCGCCGCGCTCGAGGTACCGCTCGTACCAGGCGACGTGGTCCAGATACGCCTGCGCGACCTCCCGCGACCGGGCGCGCTGGGTGAGCAGGTGCCCGGCGCCGAAGGTCTCGGTCGTCTCGCCAATGAAGGTCGCGCCGTCGCACCGGACGATCAGGTCCGAGGCGTACCCGATCGCCGCGTTCGCGGTGAATCCGCTCAGGGCATTACTCCCGCCGCACTGCGTCGCAACGATGAGCTCGGAAGCCGGGATGAGCTCGCGCCGGCGCGCGTTGACCCGGGGAAAGAGCACCGTCTCCACGTAGTTGATGATCCGCTCGGCGGTCGGCCAGGTGCCGCCCTCCTCCTGGATGGTGATGGTGGGTATCCGGGCGTCGCGGCCGCCTGAGTCCGCTGCGCCGGTGTCGTCCGCGCCGCCGGCTCCGATCTGCTCGACGCGTTCGCTCCCGAAGACGAGCGCCGCCTGGCTCTTCTCGCATCCGAGCTGGACGACCACGCGCCCGCCCACGTTTGGGTGATCGACGAGGTTACGCATCGTGAGGTTCTGCCGCTCGTGGGCCTCGCTCGGCGAGACCACCCCGCAGCCGCTCCCGTGCGTGAGCCCGATGACGCCGTCCACGTTAGGATACCGACGCGAGAACCACTCCTTGCGCCGGTTGAGCTCGTCCACGACGACCTCGACGACCCGAGCCGAGCAGTCGACCATGCTCGCCACGACGATGTAGTTCCTCGTCCCGGCGCGCCCCTTTCTGTCACGGAACCCGGCGAAGTAGCGGTCGTGGATGGCCGGCGGATCCGGCGGAGGCGAGGGATCCGCAGCGATCGAGCTCTGATCCATGAGCCGGCCCATCTCGAGGTTGTGCGTATGCACCCAGGCGCCGGCCGCGACGGCTGCGGTCGTGTACCCGATCACCTGCCCGTATTTGTAGACCGGAGAATCGGCGGGGAGCGCGGCGAGGGCGATCTTGTGGTACTGCGGGATGCGCTCGGCCGCGGTCACCCCGCAGATCTCTGTCCCGGCGTCGGCCTCCCGCAGAACGATACCCACGTTATCTTTTTCAGGGTGCAGGATCATTCCGGCCTGCGGCGTGCCGTCTTGTTTCATCAT
>SKQU01000048.1 GCA_007118855.1 Spirochaetaceae bacterium | reverse complement strand
TCCAGCGGAAGAAGGTATCAAGCGCCGGCGACGAGAACTGCTGCACCCAGTTGATAAACGACAGATCAGCCATTCCAGAACCCTCCTGCTTGAGATCATCCCATGGTAGACCAGTTACCCCACGTGTCAATACCGTACCGGTGAGGCGGCTCGGGTTTGCGGACCAAACGGCCCGGAGCCGGGTCCGTGTCTCTCGGTGATCTGGACGGCGGCGACACTCGCTCGGCGGGTTGGGCGTCGACTCACTCGCGTCCGGAGGAGGGGCTTGCGGCCGGACCGCACGATCCCGGCATTGAGGTGTTTGCCGCCGGATCGCGTCGACTCGTTTTCTCTTCCACTCACCAGGGGGAAACCGTGCGCTCTTTCGCTGGGTCGCAACGAGCGGCTCGACTTCTCCGATGAGTACCTCGCGCTTCTGAGCCTGACGACCGCCGCGAAAGCAACTGCGCGCGTAGACTCGTCGCAGCACGAGGAGCTGCTGCGGATCGCTGAGTCGCTGTGAGCCGACGCCTTTGCAGTGTCAGAAGCGCAGCGAGGTACCTATACCTATCGTCGTGAACCGGGTCCGGGGGTCGGTCAGGATGGGCTGGTACTCTACGAGCTCCCGGGCGCGATCCGAGAAGTTGCGGATCGTCCGGCTGAAGACGTGGATGCGCCACATCTCGGTGAGGCTGAACGAGACCCCGATCTTCGACTGACGGGCATAACTCACCACACCCTCGTTCGGCGCCGACGGGCCGGTGAACAGCCGTTGCCAGTCCAGGATCAGGTGCGGACCCCCAAGCGGTATCTCCAGACCAAGGCCGCCTGAGAAAAGACCCATGGGCCGGACCGTGAACCCCACGGGGTTGTCAGCGCCGTAGACGATCTCGTTGTACAGATGGGCCGACGCGTTGAAGATACCCCAGAAGCGATACCCCACGCCAAGGCTGAGCGTATCGGCGGCGCCGGGAGGCAGTACTTCGCCGGCTGCGATTGCGGGCGGATTCAGCGGTATGCTGAACTCTGTCGTCACCACGACCCTGCGCGGCGAGTCGGCCCATGCAGACTGGAGTCCGACTGCAAGCAGCAGCACGAGCGCTATCGTTGGTAGGTGTCTCATGGAGATGATCGTATCGCGTGATCAGCGCTCGCACAAGCTCCGGCGGACTACGCCTCGGCCACCAGGCGACGCGCAAACCGCCTGCGGCGTCCACTGAGCGCGTAGCCCGCTCGAGCCAGCGAAAGATCAACCGGCCGGAGCACCCGGCGGACAAGCGCGGAGCCGGGATGCAGCCAGCCTCCGTGGTCGGGCACCTCTTCATCGCTCCCACGGACGGAGCCGGTGCCGACCTCGGCTACCAGAACACCCTCTTCGCGGCCCAGCTCACCCCGAAGCGTGCCGTCTGCATCGACAATGCGCGACAGTCCCGGCAGCCGGAAGAACTCCGGGCTCATCAGCCTGCCGAACAGGCCGCTCATCGGCTGCAGATCTCCCACTGCGTTGGCGAACAGCACGGGAACGCCCAGCCGTCGAGCATAGAGCGACGGGACCGAGAGGAGATTCTCAGCGGCCTGCGCCCTGTCAGCCTCGGTAATCATTCTGCTGGTTCTGAAAGGGAGCGGTGAGGCATGGGGCATCAGCAGCAGATCGATACTGCTGGCCTCCATCAGTCGCAGGAAGGTGATGACATGGTTGTCGGCGCAGATGCCTGCGCCTACCTGGCCAATGTCCGTGGCAAAGAGGTGCCGGCCCCGGCCGTACCGAAAACAGTAGGCCTCAGACATTGCCTTGCGGGCACAGCCCGCGAGCCCTCCATCCGGGGCGGCGAGCGCAAACGAGTTGTAGAAGTGGGTCCCATCTACTTCAGCGAAACCGGCGCCCAGATAGATCCTCAGGCGTTGCGCCACAGCACGCAGCCATCGCACAGTCGGCCCGCTCAGCGTCTCCGCGTACTGCCATACCGTTTCGTTCGGGATGTAGCCGCAGGCGAACAGCTCGGGCAGGATGACGAGTCGGGCGCCCCGCGAGGCGGCTTCCTCGATCCACGGCATCGCATGAGCGTGATTGAACGCGATCTCGCCGGGCCGCGACTCAACCTGGACGACGGCTGCTATCATGTTCTTCTCGAAGAGCTATGGCACGTCCGACAAGAGCGAAGACGATCAGGAGCACGCCCGTCAGCCATCCGCCAAGGCTGAACACTCACCGCCGCCGCGAGCAACCAGATGATGCCGGAGACGAGCTGACCTGCAAAGCCGCCCAGAAAGGCGGACCGCATCTCGCGTTGTGCCTCCGGTACTGTCAACACTTCGTCCTCCCATCATGCCTGTGCCGTGCCTTCATGCCTGTGCCGTGTAACGTGAGTCGAAGGTAGACGATCCAAAGCGCTGTGTCGAGCCGCGCGTCTTCCGCGCCACGGAGATCCTGTGCGCAAGTGCCCCCGGTCGTCCTGGACAGGCTGGGTCTGCACGATCGAACGCTGCTCGCGCCTGAATCGGATAGCGCTCGGCGCAGATCGGTGCCCTACCCCACCACGAACCGGAGCTCGGTGCGCCCGATTGTGATCGTATCGGTCGCCCGCAGCCGCACGTAGGTGCCCGGCTCGATCCGCTTCCCGTTGACCAGGACCCCGTTCGTGCTCGAGCAGTCGGTGATGTAGTAGGCGTTGCGGATCTTCTGCACCTCCGCGTGGTGCCGGGATGCGAGTTTGTCGGTCACGACGATGTCGCACTCCCTCGCGCGGCCGATCACAATGCGCTCGATCACGCGGGTCCTGCGCCGGCCATGATGCAGATAGACCGACTCCGACTTCCGGAGCTTTCCCAGCCGCTCACCGAGATTGCTGTTGCCGATGATCGTCTCGTCGTCGCCGGCCACCCGCGCCGCCCTTGCTGAGATGGTACCAGCTTTCGCGCCGGCAGCACAACGGCCGGTACTTTCTTGCTGAATCCACTTGTCACACCGCGACCGGAATGGTAGTATCCGCAACATGGAACTGTGCAACATCACCGCTCGAAAGACGGGAAGGAATCAGCTGACGGGAGAGGTGTGCCTGCGCAGGTAAGTTGAGTCTGATCAACCGAGCCGCAGGCCCCTTTCGGGGAATGCGGCTCTTTTTTTTTGTGGCTCGGGTACTGGAAACCCGAATCGCTTGGAAGGGCCGGCGGACGATGCTCCGCACGGTCCTTTTTTTGTCTGGGGAGGATCCCATGTTTACCGGCTTCATTATCGTCGCTCCAGCTGACGACGTAACATATCCGACGGCGAGTAGACGGCCCGATGAGCAGGAGACCCGCGAGCACCGGCAAAGGTGGTGTGAGGAATCATCGAGCCAGGACGAGATCACGAAGCGTGAGGACAACAGAGATGAGCGCCACAGTTGAGGCAAGCGGCGTCACAAAACGATACGGCGCCACGCCGGTGCTCGAGGGCGTCACGGTCCGGATCGAGGCGAGCGAGAAGGTCGGGCTGATTGGGGCGAACGGTTGCGGAAAGACCACGCTTGCGCGCATTCTGGCCGGTCTCGACCGCGAGTACGAGGGCGTGTGCAATCGCACACCAGGCACGGTGGTCGCCTACGTTCCCCAGTATCTTGACGCGCCACCTGCGACCACCTGCCTCGACTACATGACCGGCGATCTCGAGCCGCTGCGGTTCGAGCTGCGCCGGTGCGAGGAGGAGCTCGCCCGGCTCGGCGCCGGAGAGTCGCGCGCGGTGGAACGCGCGCTCGCAGAGTACCAGCGTGCTCGGGACGCCTACGACGCGGCCGGCGGGGATGAGGCGGGCGCGGCGGCGGAAGCCGCACTCGATGCCGTGGGCCTGCCCGGCCGGGCCGGATCCGCGGTAGGAGTGCTTTCAGGAGGCGAGCAGAATGTGCTCTGCCTCGCGAAGGCCGTCGCCCGCCGGCCCGATCTCCTCATCCTCGACGAGCCGGGGAACCATCTCGACTTCGACGGGCTCGAATGGCTCGAGCGCTACATCGTCGGCTTCCCCGGCGCGGTGATAATTGTCTCGCACAACCGCTACCTGCTCGACCGCACGACTCGAGCCACGCTGGAGATCGCCGATCGCGGCGTGACGCGCTACGCGGGTAACTACTCGACGTACCGGCTCACGAAGCTGCGCACCGTGACGGCGCAGCAGGCGGACTACGCGGCCGACACGAAAAAGCTCGCTCGGCTCGAAGCGCTCGTCGCGAAGTTCGCCCGAATCGCGCGCGAGCACGCCGATCCGGCGTGGGGCCGTCGCCTGCGCGCCCGGCGAACGCAGCTCGAGCAGGCCCGCGAGGCCGCCACCGACAGGCCCGTACTCACCGCCGGGGCGATGGATGTCGACCTTGGTTCCGGACGGTCGCGCGCGGAGATCGCGGTGGAGCTCCGCGGGTACTCAAGGGCGTTCGGCGAGCGCGTCCTGTTCGATCACGCTGAGGCGCTCATCCGGTGCGGCGAGCGAGTCGCGATCGTGGGGCCGAACGGAAGCGGCAAGACGACCCTGCTCCGCGATATCGTCGAGCGCGGTACCTGGGATGACCCTCACGTGCGGGTAGGCCCGAGCATGCACGTCGGTTACTGCGCACAGCATCAGGATATCTTCCGTCCGGGAGCGACAATACTCGAGGAGATGATCCGCTTCGGCGTGAAGAACGCCTCGGATGCGATGCGCCTGCTCGGCCGCTACCTCTTCACGTACGAGGACCTCTCCGCGCGCGTCGGCACACTCTCGGGAGGCGAGCGGAACCGCCTGCAGTTCGCGGTGTGCGAGATTGCCGGAGCGAGTCTGCTCGTGCTCGACGAGCCGACGAACCACATGCACATCGCCTCCCGTGAGGCGATCGAGGATGCGCTCGAGACGTTCGCAGGCACGATCATCCTCGTGTCGCACGACCGCTACCTGATCGATGCGATCGCCTCGAGGGTCCTCGAGATCGTCGATCACTCGCTCGTTTCCTACGAGGGCAGTTTCACCGAGTACCGGGCGCTTCGCCGGCCTGCTCAGGCGCGGGTGCACACGCGCGGACGGGAGCGATCAACCGAGCGGGAGAAGGCGGATCGCTCGCAACTGCGCGATCTCGAGCGACGCGTCGCGCGCCTCGAGCAGGAGAAACTCGCACTCGAGCGAAGGATCACCGAATCGTTCGAGCGCGGCGACCATCGCGGCGGGCGGAGGCTCGCGAACGAGCTCGAACAGTGCGGGCGCGAGCTCGATGCAGCTTGGGAGAGCTGGACAGGGCTCGAGGAGTCGTGATCGGCGTGCGGCCGCGGCCGGCCGGATCCAGGTCCGGGTTCGGATCCGGGCAGTTTTGCGACTTCCGGGCTGATCGGGTACCATCGCGATACGCTATGGGGATCTATCGCATCGCACTCGTGGGCATCTACCTCGGCGCCGCGGCCATCTTCGTCACACTGCACGTCCTTGAGGCCCCCTACGGTCGGTTCGCACGCAGCGGCTGGGGCCCGACGCTGAGGGCGAGGTGGGCGTGGCTCCTCATGGAGCTGCCCTCAGCAGTCTCGATGTTCGTTATGGCCGGCACTGGCGAGCTCGCAGACCCGGTCGCCGTGGTATTCCTCGCGGCGTGGCAGGCGCACTACCTCTACCGAAGCCTCATCTATCCGTTCCTGCTTCCGGCCGGGTCAGTGAAGAACATGCCGCTCGTGCTCGCAGGGATAGCGGTTGTGTTCAATGTCGCGAACGGGTTTGCGAACGGCTATCACTTCTTCCACGGTCCGGGCGCGTACGGCCGGGAGTGGCTCGCAGACCCTCGGTTCATCGCGGGCATGCTCCTCTTCGCCGGCGGCGCCGCGCTGCACCTCGCCTCCGATCGCACGCTTCGCCGGTTGCGTTCGAGTGCCGACCGCTCGTACCGGATCCCGCACGGCGGCGCCTTCCGATGGGTCAGTTGCCCGAACTACCTGGGCGAGATCATCGAGTGGTGCGGGTTCGCGCTCGCCGCATGGTCGCCTGCGGCGCTGGGGTTTGCCCTGTTCACGATCGCCAATCTCCTGCCCCGCGCCCGCTCGCATCACCGGTGGTACCGCGCCACTTTTCCCGACTACCCCCGCCGGCGCCGAGCTCTCATACCGGGCGTCCTGTGACGCAAGGGGCGGACGCAAGGGGCGGACGTTCGCAACGGTAGACCCATCCGGGCATAACCTCGTACAGTGAGTGCGTCAAGTCTGAAGGGAGGCTCCCGTGCGGCTGACCGTTCCCATTCTGGCGCTGTGCGTCCTTGGTTCATGCGTCTCACCTCGCCCCCGCCCGGGGGAGGTGGACGAGCTCGTTGCCGTGGAGATCGGTGGCATGCAGCAGTGGATAGCTGCCCACGGAGACCGGGCCGAGCTTCCGGTGCTGCTCTGGATCCACGGTGGGCCGGGCGCCGCGCAGATGCCGGTAGGGCGCGCGTTCAACCGCAGCCTCGAGTCAGAGTTCATCGTCGTCCACTGGGATCAGCGCGGCGCCGGGAAGTCGAACCCGCGGGATTTCGACGAGCAGACGATGACCATCGAGCGCTACGTGGAGGACGTTCACGAGGTGACGCACTATCTCAAGACCCGTTTCGGCAGGGAGAGGATCTATCTGCTCGGACACTCGTGGGGAACCGCCATAGGGATGGCTGCGGCACACCGGAACCCGGATGACTACGTCGCCTACATAGGCGTGAGCCAGGTGGTTGACGGTGACCAGGCGCAGGCTATCGCCCATCGCGAGCTCAGGCAACGCCTGGAGGAGCGCGGGCGAGGGAGAGACCTCCGGCGGCTCGATCGCCTGGATGGTCCTCCGTACCGGGACCACGGCGAGTACGTCACCTTCGCGAAGATGCTCGACTCCATGGGGATGAACATGGACATGGGGATGGGACCGCTTGCTCGGGCTGCAATCCGATCGGACCTCTACACGGCGGGCGATCTCGTGCGCTGGCTGCGCGGCGCAAACCGCGGCAGCGGACCGATGTGGGAGGAGACGCAAGGGCTCATCATCCTCGAGATCGCACCGTCCATTGATGTGCCCTGCTTCTTCATCACCGGGGCGGAGGACTACAATACCCCGGCAGTCCTGGTGACCCGACTCGTCGAACAACTGAACGCTCCGCATGCGCAGCACATCGTCTTCGAAGGAGCCGCGCACACACCCTTCTTCGCCGATCCCGAACGATTCCTCTCCGAGCTGGGGCACATCAGGGAGAGCACCTCAACGGGGTGGTGATCCCGGCCTGCCGCGTCGGCGCCCGGCTGGCTTCAAGCGTCCCGCCTCACCGGACATGGTTCCAGAGATAAACCGCAAGCGCCAGCGCGAAGAGGACGACGAACCCGCCCACCATGATTCCCAGGGTCCTGGAGTACCCGCGCGGCTCGATCTGTCCCTGCTCGTCCATCGCTCTGATCGCAGGGTAGAGCCGCCAGAAGAAGGTGAGAATCGTGAGGATGAGCGCGATGACGGCGAACAACCTGGTCGCCGGGTTCCCGGTGATGAGGATACCGATGAGCAGGCCCACGAAGATCAGCTTGGTGCCCGCGACCCAGTTCACGAGGTAGGTGACGAGTGCGTGCACCTCCGGATCCTGCTTCGATTTTTCGTACGCCCGGAATACCCCCACGGCAT
>SKQU01000111.1 GCA_007118855.1 Spirochaetaceae bacterium | reverse complement strand
GGATGAGCCTGGGATTCGCGCCGGGTCCCGGCGCCTTCACGCTCGTGCTCGTCGCGTCCGTCGTGATGGGAGTCACCGGAAAGCGATTCTCCATCTCGGCGAGCTCGGTCATGGGGCTGTTTATGACCGGATCGCTCGCTGCAGCGTTTCTGCTGCTCGCGGTAGCCGGCGTTCCTGCAATGGACGTCTTTGGAGTGTTCGCCGGGAATATCCTGCTCATGACGAGGCTGGATCTGGTGTTCGTCGCGGTGCTCGGCGCGGTGGTGATCACCGCGTTTGCCGTCGCTTACCGCGAGATCGAGCTCGTGCTGCTCGACGACGAGCTTGCGCGGGCGCTCGGCGTGCCGGTTGATCTCGTCACGGCCGGACTCTTCGTGCTCGTGGGAGCCGGGGTTGCGGCGGCGCTGCGGCTGGTGGGCGCGCTGCTCGTGGACGCGATCATCCTCCTGCCGGGGATCGCCGCGCTGCGATTCGCGCGGGGGTTCGGGGCCGCATTGCTGCTGTCGGCGCTCTTCGGGCTGATTGCCTGCGTGGGCGGATTCTTCGGCGCGCTCGTATTCGACCTGCCGATAGGCGCGAGCGCGGCCGCCGCTTCCACGCTCGTCCTGGCGCTCAGCGTGTTGATCTCAAAACTGAAGAACTGAAAAACTGAAGGCGGAAAGGGGGAGAAGAACATGAGAACAGTCAGACGCGTGGGACTGACCATCGTCCTGGTGCTGGTTGTGGCGTCGTTCGTTGTCGCGGAGGAGCCGCCTCGGGTCACCGCGTCAACCTCGTGGGTCGCGGCGATGGCCGAAGCCGCGGGCGCGGAGGTCGGCCGGGTGCTCGCGCCGGTCGAGCTTCGCCACCCGCCGGAGTACGACTTCCGGCCCGGCGACATCCGGTATGCGGTGGAGGCGGACTACCTGGTCTGGGCGGGATACGAAGGGTTCATGCGAAGCCTCTTCGAAGCCGCCGGGATCGACGCCGATCGCATCGTGCAGGTACACACAAACAACTCGCCGCCGGTGCTCAGGCAGGCGGTTCGGGAACTCGCCGAGACCTTCGGCACGCTCGGCCGGTTCGCGGGCTGGGAGGAGGATCTGGACGCCCTGGCCGACGAGCTTCTCGCGGCGGCGCAGGCGAAGAACACGGCGGGGATACGGGCGGTCGCCCATGTCCACCACCGGGTGCTCGCCGAGTGGCTCGGCTACGAGATCGTCGCCGAGCTCGGCATGGGAGAGCTCACTCCGGCGAGGCTGCGGGAGATCGTCGACCTGAAGCCCGACATCGTGATCGACAACTGGCATATGCCCACCGGCGCGCCGCTTCGGGGCGAGATCCCGTACGTGGTGCTGATCAACTTCCCCGGACACGAGGGGACGCGAACGCTGCTGGATGTACTGCGGTACAATGCCGGGCTCCTGGGGCTGGTGGAGTGAGCCGTGCCGGGCGGATGCGGCAGATCGAGGACAGACGGCGCAGCCTGACCGCGCAGGGACGCGACGGCTGGGCGCGGATGATGAGCGAGTGGCAGGCCGACGGGCCTGACGCGATGTGGCTCATGTACTCGGCCGACTACCTCCTGCGAACGGCAGGGCTGCGCTGGGCGATAGACCCGGTGCGCCTCACCTATCACGTGGCGCAGGCCGGACCGGTTCCCACGGCACCACTGGCGGACCTCGATCTCGTCGTGCTGACGCACAATCACCACGACCACGTGGACGAGGAGCTGCTGCGCGAGCTCTCGCGCCACGACGACACCCGGTGGGTCGTTCCCCATCACATGCGCGAGGTGATCGGCCGTTGCGGCATCCGGCAGAAGCGGGTGATCGTCCCGCAACCCATGCGGAGCGTCGCCGTGGGTCCGCTGCGCCTGACTGCCTTCGAGGGACTCCACTGGGAGTACCCGGGGCGCTGGGGCGAGGGAGCGCCGGTCGCCGGGATTGATGCGTCCGGCTACCTCGCAGAATGGAGTGTCGGGCGGGAGGGCGCGAACGGGCGCAGGCGCCTGCTGATCCCGGGCGACACGAGGACCTACGACGGCAGCGCCCTGCCGGACTTCGGCCCGGTGGACACTGTCCTCGGGCACGTGTGGCTCGGGCGTGGCGCGGCGCTCGAGCCTGATCCGCCGCGACTGGGCGAGCTGTGCGGGTTCATCGCCGCCCTGCGTCCGACGGAGAAGGTCGTGCTCGGCCACCTGGAAGAGGTCTCCCGTGAACCGGAGGATTACTGGAGCCGCGGACACGCGGACCAGGTACGACGTCGGCTTGCGGAAATGCTCCAGGGAGTGGCGATAGAGGCGCCCGAGCTTTGGAGTGTGGTGACGCTGTGAGCGGCCGCCCGGATGACCCGGCGCGGGAAAGACCAGTATCTTCTGCCACAGGAGGCTGCGATGAAAGTGAAAGTCGAGCTCGAGATGGAAGTGGACCTCAAGGAGCTGAGCATTACGGAGCTCCAGAAGCTGATCAAGCAGGTTGTGAAGAACGACGACTCGCGCGTGATCAAGAAGACCCGGGTCGTCAGCTTCGAGGTCCTGTAGCCGCAGGCCGCCTCGCGGCGCTCGCCGTCCGGGGCAGGCGGTCCGGCTTCACCGCCTGCGCACGACCTTGCCCTCCGCCATCACCATCCGCGGATAGGCGGCGAGCGAAAGCGGCTCGCGGTCCCAGACGACGAGGCTCGCGAGCTTGCCTTCGCCTACACTGCCGAGCTCGGCATCGAGGCCCAGGATCTTCGCGTTGCGCGAGGTCACGATCGAAAGGGCGTCGGCTTCGCTCACACCCTGGATGAGGAAGTACTTCAGACTGTCACGCAGCAGGTGTGAGAGCACGACCGGATGGTCGGTCATCAGCCCGAAGTCGGCCTTGCTCTTCAGAAGCAGCGCCGCATTGCGGTAGTTCTCGTGCTTGAGCTCCACCTTGTAGGCGAGGCATCCCATGGGCCCGTAGACGATCGGGATCCCGGCCCGCTCTACCTCGTCGAAGATCTCCTTGTGGTGGATGTCCATCATGTGATCCGCCGTCGCCTTCAGGCCGTACCGCCTGCACAAGTCGATCAGGTAGAGCGCGTCGTCCTCCTTGTGCACGTGCACCTTCACCGTCTTCTCGCCGGAGAGCAGATCGAGAAGCGCCTGCTCCTCCGAGGAGAGCTCGAGCTCGGCCTCGCGCCTCGCCGCGTCTCGTTCCGCGTCAAGCTCTTGCGGTCCCATGCCCTTCTCCGGCGCGCTGCGCGCGAGCTCGCGGAGCTTGCGGTTGAGCACGAGCTCGCTCTTCGCCTGCTTCGCGAGAACCTCGTCGAAACGCTTCTCGAGCATCTGGTAGACGCCCATGCGCGTGTCCGGACGGTCGCCCTTCCAGCTCGTCGTCGAGCGCGGATTGTAGCCAAGCGCCATCTTGTAGCCGTAGTCGAGGACGACCGCTTCCTTGCGATTCTTCGCGAAGTTGCGGATCACCCGCGCCCGCCCTCCTACGAGGTTTCCTGAGCCGGGGACGACGCAGGAGTAGAGCACGCCAAAGTCGACCGCGTCGGAGAACGCCCGGTCGTCGAAGTAGATCGAGTTCAATGGATCCGAAAGCGGCATGATCTGCGCGGACTTGTCGTTGCCTTCGGCCTCCGACTGCGGCTCGCCTTCGCGGAACATCCCGATGTGCGAGTGCGCGTCGATCAGCGCCGGGGTGACGTGTCCCTCGTAGTCGGCCTTCACGGCGCCGGCAGCGGAGACTTCAACGATGCGGTCCCCCTCGACGACGACCTTCCGGTCCGAGAGCCGCCTGCCGCCTTCGTAGAGCGCGCTCGCCCTGATCACGGTTCTTTTACCCATAGGTACTCCTGGGCCGCGATCATACCACGGAAACCGCGGAAGCCGAACCCCGCGGAGGCGGGCTTGACGTTCGTCGGGGAAATTGCGATTATAGAAACCGACCGGTCGGTCTGTAGAATACGTGGTGGACGCAAGGGAGGCGCAGTGACCAATCAGGAACGTCGGGACGGGACCCGCTCGCGAATCCTCGCGTCGGCCCGCGAACGATTCACGAGCGGCGGCTTCGACGCCACATCAGTCGCCGACATCTGCGCGACCTCCGGCGTGAGCAAGGGGGCGTTCTACCACCACTTCCCGAGCAAGCAGGCGGTTTTCGTCGCGCTGCTCGAGCGATGGATCGCGGAGCTCGACGAGTCGGTGCGGAGCGCCGCCGCGCGGGACGAGCCCGTGCCAAGGCGGCTTGAGAACCTGGCGGGGCTCGTCGGGCAGGTATCCGAGCTCGGGAGCGGGCAGATACCCATGTTCCTCGAGTTCTGGCGGCAGGCCGCGAAGGACCCGGATATCTGGCGTCTGACGGTCGATCCCTACCGACGGTTCCGCGAGGCCTTTGCCGCACTGATCCAGGACGGCATCGAGGAGGGCACCCTGCGTCCGGTTGACCCGGACGCGGCAGCGCTCGTACTCGTATCAACCGGCATAGGGCTCGTACTGCAGGGAGCCCTGAATCCCGCGGAGGCCGGGCGGCCGGACGCCGGCGAGCAGGCGGTACGAATGCTCCTCGACGGCCTGGCGAAGGAGGCATCTGATGAATCGTGACCTTGCCGGTGCGCTGATCCTGTTCGGCTACTACCTCACCGTGTGCGTCCTCATTCCGACCCCGCTCAGGTACTGGACGAAGATTCCCTCCGAGCTCGTACGCAAGTTTCAGCACATCGGCTACAGCATGTCGGTCTTCCTGCTGCTCAACCTCTTCAGCACCTGGTACTACGCGATCGGCGCGTCGTTCGTGCTCGTGCTCGTCGGCTACCCGGTACTCTGGTTCTTCGAGAAGACGAGGTGGTACGCACGCGCCTTCGCCGACCGGGAGTCTGCGGGAGGGGAGTTTCGCCGCTCGCTTCTCACCGTCCAGGCGACCTTCGCCATCCTGATCGCGCTGCTCTGGGGCGTGCTCGGCTCGCGATGGGCGCCGGTCATAGGCGTGGCGGTGACCGGATGGGGGTTCGGCGACGCCGCCGCTGCGCTCGTGGGCAAGGCCTGGGGCCGACGAAACGTGCTCCTGCGGTGGGTCGACCGGGCCAAGACGTACGAAGGTAGCGCCGCGATGGTCGCGGTGGGAGCCGCCGCGTTCTTCCTGACCCTGTGGTTCTACGTCGGTCTGCCATGGTACCAGAGCCTCGTCATCGCGCTCGTCGTGGCGCCCCTCTGCGCCGTGGTGGAGCTCATGACGCGGCGCGGGCTTGACACGATCACCGTGCCGCTCGTCGCGGCGCTTTCCATCGTCCCGCTGATCAGGATCTTCGCGCGGTTCGGGTGGTGAACGATCTCAGCGCAGCGCAGGCACTGCGCCGCGAGCGGACGCTGCTCCTCGCGATCGGGTTGAGCGCCTTCGGGCCGTTCGCAACCGGCTACGCGGTCGTTCTCAGTCAGTCGACCACGCAGCTCGCCGACTTCGTCCGGCGAACGGCGGAGCTCGGCGCGATGATCGTCTCGTGGGCAATGTTCCGCCGCCTGACACGCGGAAGCGGCGGGCCGGCGCACAGATCGCGGCTCAGCCGCATCGCCAACACGAGCGTTGCGGCCGCCATGGCGACGTCGGGCGTGATCCTGACGCTCCTCGCGCTGGTGCGGCTCGGAAGATGGTCCCCGGGAGGAAACGTCTACCCGGGGCTCGCGGTCGCGGTCCTGGGGCTTGGGGTGAACACCTGGTTCTGGCGTCGGTATGCGAACATGACGCGGGAACACTACGAGCCGATCATCGCAACCCAGACAAGGCTCTACCTGGGAAAGGCGGCGGTCGACCTCTGCGTCGTCGGCGCGCTCGCCGCAGTCGCACTCGCGCCCGCGCATCCCGCGACCCGTGTGATCGACGTCGCGGGGTCCATCGCCGTCGGCGCCTACCTCGCCTGGTGCGCGGCTCGTACGATGCGGTCCTTGTAGCGCGCCACCTCTACGAAAAGGACGGTCAAGGGGGCCATCAACCGGGCGGTCGAGTGGACCGTCAATGGACACGATGAAAGGCTCCTTGTGTTCTGCCGCGAACCGCCGGAGAGCTGCCGGAGGGGTTCGATCCGCACGCCTCTTCGGGACTCGGACTGAACCTGGTCCGCGCGCTCGCGGGGCAGCTGGGGGGGGACGGCGGCCTGGAGCGCCCCGGAGAACGGCCCTGGTACCCGCGCAACGGTGAGTTTTCCGCTTCCTGCGCCCGGCTTCTCGTAGCCGGCCGGCTCCTCGTAGCCGGCCGGCTCTACGCCAGCGAACCCATGGGGTCCCATGCCGGGAGAACGACCGCCTCGGTGTCGAAGGCCTGCTGCAGCTCGGGGGCGAGCTCGCGCTTCGGCGCCGCGATCTCGAGCACGTGCTCGTCGAACCAGCCGTCGTTCATCACGAAGAAGCCCTTCTTCCCCGGCTCGTCGCCCCAGCTGTTCTCGACCCGCCATCTCCGCGGCCGCCCGTCCACGAGATCGACCCCCGTGAACACCATCGCGTGGCTCATCGCGGTCTGGTGGTAGAGCAGCCGCGACGCCTTGTCCATCTCGAGCGGCACGCGGTAGAGCGCGTCGTACTGGTACAGGTCCGCGTCGAGTATGCCGAGCGTCCGGCTCATCATCTTTCCCATGTCGCAGCCGAACCAGACCGGCCGTCCGGTCTCGAGGCTCGCGATCGCGAGCGACTTCAGCGTCTCCACCGGGACGTTGAGATACTTCACCGGCTCTCCGCCCACGACGTTCGCAAGGTGCTCCACCGTGAAGGTCTTCAGATAGTCGTTGCCCGGCCGCGGGTCGTTCACGAGGGTGACGAACTCGTGAGGCTGAATCTCCAGATAGGCTTGCGCGAACTCCTGCGGGGTCGTCTCTTCGTCGCGATGGAAAGCATTGTCCTTGTCCTTCCACTGCCAGGTGAAGCGCTGCGGCGGTTCGCCCAGGTGCATCGAGAGGACGCGGTAGGCAGAGCCGACGATCTCCTCCTTCGTATGCCGCACTCGGTCGACCGGCTCTCCGGACTCGATCGCCTCCCGCACCGTCGCGGCCCCGCGCCGAACGAGCATCGCGAGGATCTTGTTCATCCCCGCCGAATTGGACGAGCCGAACGACTCGGGCATGGCGGCCTTCGGCACGAGGCCGTGTTTGCGAACAACGTCGGCGAACATGTTCCACTGCCCGCCGTCGTCGAGCGGATGGTCGAGCAGATACGCCACGGTCCGATCGTCAACGGGTCGATCCGCGGTCCGGATCATTGTCTCCAGCACATAGTTGATCCGTTCGAGCTTGTTCCAGAACTGCACGAAGTTCTGACTGAACTCGAACTCCTTGACGTTCATATTCTTCATTGCGGCCGGGCGGAACACGTTCAGCCCCGCGAAGATCCAGCATCGTCCGGAGGCGTGCTGGGCCGTCACGCTCCAGTCGTCGAGGTGCACGGAGAAGCTGTGATCGGTCGCGTTCACCGCGCGCCGGTTCAGCGCGGCATCCTCCGGCTTGACCGCGGAAAGCACGTTCTGCGCCACGAGATTCGCCGGATCGCCTGCGAACGACTCCGCGAAACGACTGATGATTCTCTTGTCCAATGCGCCCTGACTCACGAGGACCTCCTGCACTGCCTTGTTTCGCGGCATTGTAGCCGCCCGCCCGACGGCTTTCCAGCCCCTGGCCTATAATGGAGTGCATGAAGCTCTTCAACCG
>SKQU01000354.1 GCA_007118855.1 Spirochaetaceae bacterium | reverse complement strand
GCGCGCTCGTGGGAGCGCAGTTCCCGGTCGCCGTCGCGCTGATGCCCGGGCCCTGGCGGCACTCGGCAGGCAGGACCGCGGGCCGACTCTACACCGCAGACCTCGCCGGCGGCTGCCTCGCGGCCGTTGTCGTCACGCTCCTGCTCTTCCCGCACCTGGGCATGGCGTGGACGCTGCTCCTGCTCGCCGCCCTCAAACTCACTAGCGTCGCATCGCTGGCGGCCGCACCCCGCGAAGCCGGTCGGGGGCGCGGTCGCCTATGACGCCATCGCGGCGGTCTTGTGCGGGCTCGCACGGCCTTCGAGCGCCGGCGGGCGACGCTCGATCGCGGCGCGGGCGATTTCGATGTCCTCGGCCGCCTCCCGCGGCGTGAAACAGCCCACCGTCACCATGTCGCAGGCCCGGATCGTGGCGAACGAGAAAGAGATCCCCACGAAGGGGGAGACCCTGCCGGCGGCCATCGGCTTGATCGTCATGACGGGCTTGCGCGCCCGGTGGATGACGCGGTGGATGTACTCGATCTCCACCTGCATCAGGAAGCCGGCGCAGTTGTAGATCTGGATGTAGGTCTCCACGTCGTAGTCGTTCGCATCGGAGTAGACGACGAGCTCCGGCATGTGGGCGGAGAGGCCGGGGATCATGCCGTGGTCGCGGATCATCGCGAGGTAGTCGGGAAGCCGGGGAATCGCGCCCAGGTTCTTGTTGACGAGCTGTTCGGTCGACGAGTGATGCGGGAAGCAGAAGGTCGCGCCGTTTCGGGCACTCTCGGCGAATACCGCGTCGGCCTCTCTCCTGGCGGCCTCATTGTCGTCCACGTTGACCGGTGGGGTGTCAATGACGATAAGCCGCTTGCCGGTCCGGTCCTCGGCCGCTTTGCGCGCGTCGCAGAGCGCCTGGTTTCCGCGGAAGAGGCCCATGAGCGTATCCACCCCCTCATCGAGGAAGGTCTCGAGGATCGCGGCGATCGAATCGCGTTCGGCGTGGCGGCTGCGGATCATCGCGTCCGCCGCAGGGCTTCTGTGGCTGTAGCCGAGCACCCAGTTGGTGCCGATGATCAGCCGCGAGAGCGAGACGCCGCCTGCGCTCGTGCGGGGAAAAGCTTCACTCATGGTCCCTCCGTCCGGCCAACCATACCGGGACCGCGCGCACGCGACAAGCCCGCGCCGCCGGGCGCTCGGGCTAATCCTCGCCGAAGAGCTCTTCGCTTCGGCGGATGAAATCCCCCGGGCGCCGTGATATCTCCTCAGCGTCCTTCAGAGAGAGTCCGCAGTGGGTGAGGAACTCGACCGGGGCAAAGCTTTCGTCCTGAAGCTCGTGGGCGAACAGGCGCACGAGCGCGGCGCACACGCGTCGGTATACCAGCCACTCGTCCGACTGGTAGATCAGCGGTCGCTGCGTGTAGAGGGCATTCGCGATGAGCCTGGTATCGTGTACGGTCACGGTCTCCTCGGCTGCGGTCTCGCCGGCCGCGAGACGGCGGGCCGGACCGCCCTCGCGCGGGGTCAGGGTGCGCAGCCGCTCGAGCTCGCGTTTCTTCTCCTCGAGCTCCGTCTGCATGTCGCGCAGGAGGTCCCGGTCCCATGCCTTCCGGTAGACATGCTCGAGGATGCGGCCGTTCAGACTCGAGATCTCGGACATGACCCGCCTGATCTCGCGCATACGCTCCCGCTTCGCCACGCCTTCTAGTACCGAATTCGCCTTCGGGCGTCCAGCCCCGCGATCAGCCCCCGGGGGGCCGCTCCGGGGGCGGGGGCAAAATCGATGCATTCCTCCCCGGATCTACCGATGTAGTAGAAAGGAAGGCCTATGGACGAGCACCGCGGGCACATCCTCATCGCCGAAGATGAGCTCATCGTTGCGCACAGCATCCAGATGCGACTCGAGCACCACGGCTATGCGGTTGACGGTGTTGCCAGGAGCGGTGAAGAGGCGCTGGCCACCCTCAAGTCGACCCGTCCGGACCTGATCCTGATGGACATCCGGCTCTCCGGAGAGATCGACGGGATAGAGGCCGCCGAGCGCATCCGGCACGACCATCAGGTTCCCGTCATTTTTCTGACCGCCTTCACCGACGACGCAACGCTCGAGCGCGCCAAGATCACCGAACCGTTCGGATACATCATCAAACCGTTCGAGACCCGGGAGCTCATCAACAGCATTGAAATCGCGCTCTACCGGCAGAAGATGAACACGGCGCTCCAGACCAGCGAAGCCCGGTTCCGCGGGCTCTTCGAGAACGCGGTGATCGGATTGATCTTGCTCGATGACGAGGGACGGACGATCGAAGCGAACCGGACGATGCTCGCGCTCGTGGGGCTGACCGGCAGGACCACCGGAGAGGCGCGCGAAGCGCTCGAGCCGGTGATCGACGCCGCACGAGCGCGGCCGGGGAAGGTCGAGAAGTCAATTGTGCGTCCCGGAGGCGAGCGAAGACTGCTGCAGGTCAGCGAGGCGAAGATCCCCAAGGCGCCAAAGTCCGAACCGTACACCGCGCTCTTCGTCGAGGACGTCACGGAGCTGCGACGCTACGAGCAGGACCTCGAGGACCGACGGCGAGCGCTTCGGGCGCTGTTCGTGAATGAAGAGACGATCCGCGAACGCGAGCGCACGAGACTCTCGCGCGACATTCACGACGTACTCGGTCAGATGCTCACCGCCCACAAGATGGACCTGCACTGGATCAAGTCGGGCCACAGGGAGACCGACAGCGCGCCCCGTGTCGACGAGATGCTCGAGCACATCGACGGGATGATCGGTTTCGTCAAGCGCGTGTGTTCCGAGCTGCGCGACAGCGTGCTCGACGACTTTGGATTCGACGTTGCCCTCAGCGAGCATGTCAAACAGTTCAGCGAGCGCACCGGCACCAGGGTCGAGATCGAGACCTCCTGCGAGAGCGACACGCTCGGCCGTGACCTCGCCGTGTCGCTCCTGCGGATCATCCAGGAGGCGCTCACGAATGTCGCACGGTACGCGAACGCTTCGACGGTCAGAATCCGGTGCACGACCCTCAGAGACCGGATGATCTGGACGATCGCGGACGACGGGGCGGGGTTCGATATGAGTCAGATCGACCTGGGCAGCTCGCTCGGGATCATCGGGATGAACGAGCGGGCCGCATCCTGGGGAGGGTCGGCACAGATTGTGAGCGAGGTGGGAAACGGAACGACCGTTCGCGTCGAGGTGCCGCGGGGAGCCGTAGTATGATCCGGGTGATGGTAGCCGACGACCACGCGGTCGTGCGCGCAGGACTGACGAGGATCGTCAAGGATCAGCCGACGATGCGGATCGTCGCTGAGGCCTCGTCGGTCGACGAGGTACTGTCACTGGTGCGCGAGGTTGCCTGTGATGTGCTCGTGCTCGACGTCAACATGCACGGCACGACGAGTCTGGAGGCGCTGAAATCGATCCGGGCGAGCCATCAGGGCATCTCGATCCTCGTCCTGTCGATGTACCCGGAGGAGCAGTACGCGATCCGGTTCATCCGGGCCGGGGCATCCGGCTACCTTACCAAGGACGCCGCCCCTGACCAGCTCGTGGAGGCGATCACGCGGATCGCCGGCGGGGGCCGCTACGTCACGCCGCATCTCGCCGAGATGGCGCTCTTCGCGAATCAGGAGTCCGACCGCCCGACCCACGAAACCTTGTCCGACCGGGAGTACGAGGTCATGCTCGGCATCGCGAGGGGAAAACGCATCAGAGAGCTCGCCGACGAGCTCACCCTCAGCGAGAAGACCGTGAGCACCTATCGTACGCGCGTGCTTCGCAAGCTCGGCTGCTCGAGCAATGCCGATATCGTGGAGTACGCGCTCAGCCGCAGTCTTCTCACCTGATCTGTAGGCATTTCCCCTACAGGAATTGTCGCACTCCACTGATCGATAGGACACCTCAGGCACGGTAGCATCAAGTCCAGGATGCGACGCATCTGCAATGCATCTCTGAGGAGCAAGGGCAGTGCAGCGAGTCACGGTCGCAATCGTGGACGACTCTATCCCGCTTCAGAAGCGACTTGCGGAGCTCATACCGCAGGACGGATCGGCGGAGGTCATCGCCTTCGCCGCGACGGTCTTCGAAGCGGTACAACTCGTCTGGGACCGATCACCCGACGTCGTGGTACTCGATTTCAGGCTCGAGGAAGGAACGGCACTGGACGTGCTCGACGGGATCAGTGAGAAGATCCCCTACCCCAGGGTCATCGTGCTGACCAACTACCCCGAGCCGATATACCGGGCGAAATGCCTGGAAGCCGGAGCATACCGGTTCCTGGACAAGTCCACGGAGTTCAGCCGTCTCACCGAGACGATTCGCGAGATATCTACACGAGTTCAGGGAGGACAGAATGGCACAGGATCAGAACGAACAGGATGACGACCTGTTCCTGGTTGACGACGAGAGCGGAAGCGAGTCGGAGGACAAGCACCTGCTGTTCCGCCTCGGGGACGAGGAATACGGGGTGCCCATCGATCGGGTACAATCGATCGAAGAGCTCCAGCGCATCGTTGCCGTGCCCGACATGCCGCACTACGTGCGAGGCGTCATCAACCTGCGGGGGACGGTGATCCCGGTCGTCGATCTCAGGCTGCGATTCGGCATGCCGGCGCGCGACTACGACGACCGGACCTGTATCATCATCATCGAGGCCGATTCCCGCGTCGTGGGGTTCGTCGTAGACACGGTCAGTGAGGTACATCAAATCCCGGCGAAGAACATCCAGCCGGCTCCGGAGTTCCGATCAGGGTCCGGGTCCGAGCAGTTCGTCACGGGCCTCGGAACCGTCGAGGGCGAAGTGAAGATTCTTCTGGAGATCGACCGGCTCATGCGACCGGAAGAGGTCCCGGAACAGGCGCTCGCGCTCGGCAAGGCGCAGATGCAGTCAGCCGTTAGCGCCGGCACCGAGGCGTAGCGCAGGCGGCGCAGCGCATATGGAACGACGATCGATCACGGCGGCTGTTTCGTCGCTCATCCTCGCGCTTGCGGGCGCGTTCGCCGCGCTTCACACAGCGGTGCCGGCGGCCATGCTCATCGCCGCGGCGATCGCGACGGGCGGCGGGGCCTTCCTCTTCGCGTCGCTCGACGCGCGCACAGCACGGCGCGTCGGCGTTCAACGGATGACGGAGCTCGAGGAGCATCACGCTGAGCGAGAGGAGGCGGCAAGGCGCACCGTTACCGATCTCCGGCATGAGGTGCGGATCCTCAAGGACCAGGTGCACGGGTACGGTGAGACCACCAGGTCGCTCGCGGAAGCGGTCGCCTTGATCCGCGAGACCGCCCCCATCATCGAAGGGCTCTCGCGCGCCGCAATCGAGAAGAGTGAGCGCGGCTCAACCTCGCTCACCGACGACGTGTACGAGATTGGCCGACAGACCAGAACCCTGAGCGAATCGATCGCGAAGTTCCTCACCGAGCTCTGCACGGGCGACGAATCGCTTGAGAATCGCATCGCCGACATGGAGCTCGACCTCCAGCGGCTGAGTGAGAACGCGGCTATCTGTGACAGGACCAATGCGTCGCTCGACGGGTCGATCAACCGGATATCGCGCTCCGTCGCAGAGACCTCCGAGCTCCTGGGACAGGTATCGGAGATCGCCGAGCAGACAAACATCCTCGCAATAAACGCTGCGATCTACGCGGCGAAGGCAGGTGAGTTCGGGAAAGGGTTCACGGTGATCGCGGGCGAGATCCAGAAGCTCGCTGCCACGGCCAAGGAGGTGGCCGAAGCGATCGGAACGAACACCGTCTCGATCGAGCGCCAGGTTGCCGAGTTCAGCTCCCGGCACCGCGCGCTGATGGCCGATTCACAGCAGAATCTCTCCCGTACGATCGAGTCGATCCAGCAGACCATCACCGGACTGCGCCCGAAGATGGACCACATCAGATCGTCAATCCGCGAAGCGGCCGGCGTCAGCGACTCCGTCACGGCACACCTGAGCGACGTCAACATGGCCATGCAGGGCCAGGATGCGATCCAGCAGATCATCACGCACATCGGGGTGATCTTTGACGACGCTGCGGACCGGGTGCCGGAATCGGCCGCGGAGCTGCTGCGCGAGGCGCAGATGCGCGCCAGAGAGCTTGCGCGGGAGATCGCGGTGAAGCACTTCACGATGGAAGACGAGTACGTAGCGATAGGAGCAGAGGGCTACGGGGCCGCCGTCGCCGGCCGCATTGTTCTTGACGGTGGCGAAGAGCTCGGCGGCAACGTGACACTGTTCTGAAATACTGGAGGTACTATGGGCGTAAAGATTCTGTGCATCGACGATTCACCGACAATCCGCAAGCTCGTGCACAAGGCGCTCGATCCTGAAGGGTACGAGGTGCTGGACGCAGAGGACGGCAAGGAAGCCCTCGCGCTCGCAGAAGGGGGGGTCGACCTGTTCCTCGTGGATGTCCACATGCCGCAGATGGACGGGTTTGAGTTCGTTGAGGCGATCAAGCAGGACGGGGCGCTCGCGCAGAAGCCGGTTGTGTTCCTCACCACCGAGAGCAGCGAGGAGAAGAAGCAGCGCGGCAAGCAGCTCGGGGTAAACGGCTGGATCGTCAAGCCGTTCGAGCCTGAGGCGCTGACGAAGGTCGTCGCCATGCTGACCGGCGCCTCCTGACGGATGGCCGGATGAGCGAACGACTGACCGACCTGCTCGCGAGCTACGAGGACGGAGACCTTCTCACCGCGGCCGACATCGTTGAGGAGGCTACGACTGTCGCCGGCGCGGCGGAGGCGGACGAGACGACTCGCGATGCCGCCGCCGAGATGGCCGGACGGTTTCGCGCCGTCGCCCGCAGGCAGGCCGCCGACCCCACGCGCGAGGAAGTCGACCGCTGGATGGCCTCGCTGTCCGCAGGGGACGACCTCCCGCTCGCCACGGAAATCCTTGCGGAGACCGAGCTCCTCGCCGGCGACCCCAGCGATTGCGACGCGAGCGACTCGCACCTGACGCACGAGGTTGCCGTCGACGACCTTGACGTCGTCACCTCCTTCATCCAGGAATCGGTCGACCACCTTGACGATATAGAGCACCGCGTGCTGAACCTCGAGAACGAGTACAGCGATGAGCTCGTGAACAGCATCTTCCGCTCCATGCACACGATCAAGGGTGTCGCCTCGTTCGTCGGGTTCTCCCACGTCAGCGAAACGAGCCACGAGCTCGAGGCCCTGCTCGAGGAAATCCGGAACGGACGCCAGGAGATCACCGACGAGGTAATCACGGTCCTCCTCGACGGGACCGACGTCCTGAACCGGATCGTCGCCGGTATCGAACACCAGGTATCCGGCGGTAACGGATCCGGCGTTCCTGCGGTGGTGACCGAGCAGTCCTTCGGTCACAGGCGGATCGTGGGGCGCATTCAGGCGCTGCGAGTCGGGGACCGGGACGCGGAAGGCACTGGTGCGGCGAGCGAAGGAGGCGTGAGCGCGCAGGGGCCGGACCGCGGCGAGGATGCGGTGACACCGGAGATGATCGACGCCTTCATTGAAGAGTCGACCGATCTTCTCGACGGCGTCGAGCAGGAGCTCTTACGCGCCGAGACCGACCCCATTGACCCCGATACGGTAGGGCGGATATTCCGTGCCGTGCATACAGTGAAGGGGAACGCCGGTTTCTTCTGGTTCACCCGCGTGGAACAACAGTGCATGAGCATGGAGGAG
>SKQU01000105.1 GCA_007118855.1 Spirochaetaceae bacterium | reverse complement strand
TGCTCTTTTCGCTATATCTCTTCGCTGCAGTGGGGTAAGAGACTATTCTTTGAGTCACGCATCAATGGACCAGGATGACCATTTAGAGCCCGTACCGGCAGTATATATCTCGATTGCAGCACCAGGCTTCGTGACATTCCTTGCGCCTCGGTCTTGCGCCTCACTTCGCGCTGATCGTCACGGTGAGCACGTCCTGGTAGTCGCCCGCGGCCAATGTGTCGCTGCCGGCGTACGATATGCGCAGCGCGCGGATGAGCCAACCCGACGCCGTGATCCCGTCGGTGTCGGTGACGACGGCAGTCCCGTCGCTCCAGCCGGCCACGGCAACGCCTCCGTAGGTGAGCGAGTATGCAAGCCGTTCGGAATCGCCGCTGTGCAGAAAGAAGGGTCCCGGTTGCGCGGTGTCGGCCGCGAGGTTGGTGCTCGTCAGCGTGACGGTGAACCCGGTCGCCGAGTTGCTTCGCTCGTGAACGTTCGCAATGAGGCGGTCGGCGACCGTCGCGGTCAGATCCATCGAGCGGATCCCCGGTTCCCGGACCGCGTAGATATCGAGGAGCCTCGCCATCCTGCCCACCATCGAGACCGTCGCCGAGTCGGCGAGCGTGTGTGAGTCAGGGTCGGTGGGATCGCCCGTGAAGAGCGAGATTGTGACCGAGTCGTTGTACTCGCCCGCGGCGACGAACTGACCGCTCGGAATGTGCACGAACAGCGACACCGTCCCGTATTGCGAGGTCGGAGAGTCCGTGGAGAAGTCCGCCGACGTGAGAACGTTCGCAGCCGACAGCGTCTCAGGCGGCGCCTTGATCACGGCCGCCGTCGGTGGCGACTCGCCATAGATCTGGTATTCCATGGTGCTCGCGCCGGAGGCCATCGTCCGCGGCTCGTAGACCGACGAGGCTCCCCGGCTCACCGATATGAACCACTCGGGAACGGGAGCCCCCTGATGCTCGATCGTGAGCTCGACCTCGACGAGCGCGGCGCGCTCGAGGGCCGCATTCGCGTAGACGCCTCCCGGCGGCGCGTAGAGGCGAAACACGTCCTGGGCATATGGCGCGTGCAGTGCTGCGGCGAACGTCAGGAGCACGAGCAGAATCGGTCGGGCGGTTGGCCGACGCACACGCGCGTTCATTCTTGCTTTTCCTCGTCGGGTCGCGCGCCGGCTGCAGTCGGCATCAGGTTGCCAAGGTCGACGTAGTCCGCCGAGCCCGGCTCGATCGTGAACTCGTAGGAGACTCCCGGGCGGCCGACCAGACGCAGCCGGTACGGGCCCGAAGCGAGGTTGTAGACCTCGAAGTAGCCGTCGCCGTCGGTGAAGAACTCGCCCCGGCGCTCGGGATCGACGCCGCGTTCGGGATCGCTGAGGCGTTCCCAGGAGCCGAGCGCGAAGCCCGCGGCGCGTTCGGTCTCGTCGAGCAGCACGCCGCCCACGTAGACGTTGCGTTCGACGCCAATGCGCACGACCGTACCGGACCGGTAGGACGGCACGACGTGGTACGAGAGCTCGCGATCCTCGGCGCCGAGCACGATGTCGAGCGGCTCAGCCTGCACGTGGAATGGCTCGTAGGAGCGTACGCCGGCGAACACGAGCGGGCGCTCGCCGAGCGGCTCGTCCCGGAACCCGCCTGGTCGCACAAGCCCAACCGGAACGGCTGAGTCGGGATCACCGGTGACGAGGACGAAGGAGTCGGACACGGGGGTCGAAACGGCGAAGACTCCGTCGGCGAACAGGAGCGCACTCGCGAGTGTGAGGGAGGTCACGTTGCGGTACTCCCGGTCGTCGAGCACTCCGCTCAGCCCGTGCGAGATCGATCCGCGAACGAACTGGTCACGGTACCCCGCCTGCGCACCAAGGGTGAACAGGTCCGACCGGTCCACCGGGACCTGCGCTGACGCGCTCCAGTCAACGTCGCGCGGCCGGTCCCCGGCGTAGCGGCTCCAGAACAGACTCGCCTTCCCGGCGGTGAGGTCCTGCTGGAGATAGAGGTTCTGCCTGACCTCAGGGAAGGATGCCGAGTACGACACGCTCGCGAGAAAGGTGAGCTCCTCCCGGTACGAGAGTCCGAGGTTCGCCGAAAGGGATGCGCCGCCGCGCACCGACTTCCGAAGTCCCGCGACCAACCGTGCATCGTGCGTCACATCACGGGCACCGTCGCCGGCGGCGGTGTCGGCGACGGAACGGACTGAATAACTAAGCCGGGGGGTGACCGAGAACCCGTCGCGGAAGGCCAGCCCCACGTAAGCAGACCCATGGAACCTGATCGCATCGACCGCGCCGTCGCCGGAGGGGCCGGTCGAGTAGCCGACGCCGGCGGTCGCACCCAGACTCGAGTAGCGATCGACCCGGGAGTCCACCAGGCGGTAGCCCACCGGCACGTCGACGGCGAATCTCCCCTCCGGTCCCATCCCGACGTCACCGGCAATGCGAAACGCCCCCGCCCTCGTCGCCAACACGGCAGAGACCCCGACGTCGAACTCGGTCCGCAGGAAGGCCGACCCGAGTCGTGCGCCAATCGTCAGGGGTTGCGTAACGCCGTAGGCGGCGGATATGGTGGCCAGCGGGTCTATGACATCCCGGTTCGCAACGCCTACGGCGAGCCCGGCCTCCAGCCTCCCGGGACGCACAAGATCGACGTCGTGCGGTATCAGAAGATCGACCGTCGTGGGGCCATCCGGGCCCGGCCAGCTCACCGTGATCTCGTTGATCCCCTGGACCATCGGGAAGTCGGTCAGACTGTAGTTGCCGGCATCGAGCGTCCTGCGCACGATCTGAGATCCGTTTCGGGTGACCACGACCGTGCCGGACTCAGGGATCACGATGGGCAGCACGACGCCGCCACCGCCGATGATCGCGTGACCCAGGGAGTCTTCGGTCGCGAACGACACGCCGGTGATCCTCGTGACCCCCGTGAGCTGCGTCGTGCGGTACCGAAGGTCCCCTGCCTGAAGACGGATCGCAAACTCGGGAACGTCCCAGGTCAGCCGGGCGTGATCCAGGAAGGCGATCGGCTCGGCGGACCTCACCCCTCCTCGCAACTCGATCACGGCGCGGTAGAGGTTGATCGCGGCGTCAGGAGTCACCTGGTAGTCGAACCGGTTCTCCTCGTACATGTACCGAACCGATCCCTCCAGGTTCATCATCCCGCCGACGTCGGCCTGCGAGATCTCCACTCCTCGTGGAGCGACCGGACGCCGCCCGGACAGTGGCAGCTCAACCGCCTTCAGCAGGTGCGCCGGGACCGATACCCGGACGAGGAGCTCATCCCAGTCGAACTCGGCGGCCAGGCCCATGTCTGCGAACGCGTCGAGCGGGGTCCACTCATCCGAGGCGAGCAGGGGCGAAGCAGCCGCCGTGGGAACGAGCTCCGGAAGGGAGTCTGCGAGCTCGCTCGGAATGAGCGAGACGCGTTCGGTGAAATCGGAGTCGGTCACGATCCGCACCGGTATCTCGTCGGCCTGCCGGCCGTTCACCACCAGCGGCACGGGTATCGTCGTCGAGTCCGTCGCATTCTGAGCGAGCACGGTCCCGACGCTGAAGAGCAAGCACAGGATTGTGCCCGGTGGTGCTGCAGACCGACGTGATGTTCCCATCCGGCTAGAAGCGTGCCGTATAGCCCAGCTCCGCGTCCAGTACCCCGGTCGCTACGCCGGCGGGGGCGGGCACCACGAACTCCCGCGTCGACCCGGCGAGCATGTTCTCCCCCGTCATGCCCGGGAGCTCTTCGGCGCCCAGAACGATCTCGCCCGCCGATGTGCGGAGCGTTAGGCGCGCCTCGTGCAACAGGGTGCGCCTCGTTCCCACGTTCGAGACCACGACGACCAGGACGCGTCCGTCGTCGCGCTCCAAGATCCGTGCGGCGTCCAGGCGTAGGTCCGGGGCCGCGCCGGGCGGCACGACGTAGAGCGCGCCCTCGTAGCGGTAGGTGAGTCGAATGCCGGCTCCCTGCGCCGGCTGTTCCCCGCCGAAGTCGACCGGCACCTGCTCGGCGATGATGCGGAACGCCTGCTCCATGTCCGGCGCTTCCGTGCCTTCCCACCGGACGCGGATGCTTCTCGCATCCCCCGGATCGAGGAGCATCTGTCGTGGATAGACGAGAAACTCTGTCGACTCCGGACCCTGCACCTCGATCCCGTCGCGCTCGATCCGGCGAGGCCGCACCGACACGCGCACCGCAATCCGTTCAGCCATCGTGTTCGTCACACGAAAAACGTGACTCGCGCCCGGCCCGCTGGGAGCGAAGTCCTGCGAGATCGGCTCAAAGCGAAACGCCTGCGCGGAGACCGCGCAGGCTGCTATCATGAGGCCGATAAGTGCTCGCCGCACGGTTACTTCGCGCGCAGCACGATCGCAAGCTGATCGGAGTAGTAGCCGGCGGGGAAGTCTTCCTGCTGGGTGTACGTGACGCTCAGCTCCTGAAGGGCATCCCCGTCAGCAGCCGTGTTCTCGCCGACCATCACTCCCGTGTCGGGGATTGCCACGGGCCCAACGCCGCCGGTTCCGGCGTAGGTGATCGTATAGGGAATTGGATCACCGTCCGCATTCGTCAGCGCGGTCCCGCCGCCAGCCGCGTTCGCCGCAAACACCCAAAGCTCCCAGCCGGCGGTGTTGTTGGTGCTGATCGTGATCTGGGCAATCAGCGGGTTGAAGTCGACGGTTGTGCCCTCCAGCGTCAGGTTCACTGCGCCCGGATCGGGTGCCACGGTGAGGTCCAGTTTCAGCGTGACATACCCCCCGATATTGATCGTATCGCCGTTCGAGGCAAAGCCGAAGGTCGCAACGACCACTACCAGGACCAACACAGAAACAAGTCTTCGCTTCATATTCTCTCCTATTACTCCAGAGCGTAGCGTATTCCTCGTCTCTGCGCCACGCTTTTTTTTCGGTGCGGTCGCGCTTCACCGAATCGCAGCACCCGGCTATGATGCACCAACCGCACCTTGGCCCCGGAGCGGGTGCTCGCCCGGGTGCCGCAGGAGGAGATTCATGCCGATCGAGAAGGCCGACCCCGACGGTTTTCACGTCGAATCCCCGGCGGCCTCCCCTGACGAAGTGCGCCGCAGGCACGAGGCGAACCGCAGCGCCTGGAACGAGGGGGCGACACAGTACACGAAGGAGATCGCATCTTCGCGCGACTTCCTCCTCGCGGGCAGGAGCAACATCCACCCGATCGAACGGCGCAATCTCGCCCGCTACGGTTCGCTTGCCGACTGGTGCCGTACGGCGATCCACCTGCAGTGCGCCGGAGGTCGCGACACCCTTTCGCTCGCGAACGAGGGAGCGCAGCGGGTCATTGGCGTCGACATCTCGGACCTCATGGTCAAGAACGCGCGCGAGCTCGCACGCCTCACCGGTATAGAGGCGACCTTCTACCGGTGCGACGTGCTCGAGGCGCCGCACGAGCTCGACGGGACGGCGGATCTCGTCTACACCGGCCGCGGAGCACTCTGCTGGCTCCACGACCTTGACGCATGGGCCGCGGTCGTCCACCGGCTGCTTAAGCCCGGCGGAGTGCTCTCGCTCTTCGACGGCCACCCGGTCCAATGGCTCTTCCGGGAGGACAGCCCCACGCTCGAGATCGCCGACGGCGCGCGCTACTTCGGCTATGCGGTGTCGGACAAGGGCTGGTGCGAACAGTACATCGGGAAGATCGACGGAATGGAGGCGAACGAGGAGTCGCGCAAGTATGAGCACAACTGGACGCTCGCGGATGTCGTACAGGCGGTGATCGATTCAGGGCTTGTCGTCGACGTGCTGGGAGAGCATCCGGAGGACTTCTGGGAGGCCTTCCCTGCACTCCCGGCGGCCGAGCGTGAGCGCATTCCCAACACCTTCTCGCTCTGCGCCCGAAAAGCCGCGGCGGGTGGATCCTGCAGCACAGGATGAACAAGAGGCCGGTCGCGGATATACTCTCTGCCGAGTGAGGAGGAGAGCGATGCAGTACGAGATACACGGGACGAGCATGCCGGTCGTGGAATGCCGGTTACAGGCCGGCGAGACGGTGCAGTGTCAGGCCGGCGCGATGAAGTACATGGACGCCGGCGTCGAGATGAAGACCGGCGTGCAGGGTGGCCTGGGAGGATTCGTCAAACGCACGATGATGGGCGAGAAGGGGTTCCTCAACTTCTACACGGCAAGCCGCGACGGCCAGCGCCTCGCGCTCGGCCACACGTACCCGGGGAAGATCGTCCCGGTCGACGTGGGCGCCGTCGACTACGTCTGCCAGAAGCGCGCCTTCCTCGCGAGCGACATGTCGGTCGAGCTCGATATCGTGTTTCAGCGTCGGCTCGGAAGCGGCTTCTTCGGCGGAGAAGGGTTCATCATGCAGAAACTCAAGGGCCGCGGCACGGCGTTCCTCGAAATCGACGGAGAGACGATCGAGCTCACGCTCGGCTCGGGTGAGCTCATCAAGATCGAAACCGGAGCGCTCGCCTTCATGGAGTCGTCGGTGACCTTCGACATCGAGCGGATCAAGGGCGTCTCCAATTTCCTCTTCGGCGGCGAAGGCCTCTTCCTGACGACGCTCAAGGGCCCGGGGAAAGTGTGGCTGCAGACGATGAGCATCCAGACGCTTGCGGGCGAGATCTACCCCTACCTGCCGATGAAGAAGCAGCAGTAGGCGTATGCCTGAGGAGGTGAGCGCGCCGCGAGCCCTGCTCATCCAGCCGCCGGTCTACGACTTCGCGCTCTACGATCTGTTCCTGCATCCGTACGGGCTCCTTCGCATAGGCGCATGGCTCGAGCAGTCGGGATACGAAGTCGAGCTCCTCGACTCGCTCGACGCGCGCCGCCCGGGTCGTGCGGACGGGGCCGGGCGCGGTCGGATCGAGCGGACGGTCGTAGAGACCCCGGCGGTCCTCCGCGACGTGCCGCGCCGCTACGCCCGGTACGGGCTGGCGCCGGAGGTAGTACGGCAGCGCATCCGCGCCGCCGATGCAGAAGTGGTGCTTCTTGCCACCGGCATGACCTACTGGTATCCGGGACTCGCCGAGATCGCGGCGGTGCTTCGCCAGGAGATGCCTTCGACGCCGGTGATCGCGGGGGGAGTTGCGGCAACCCTGACGCCGCAGAGCGTCGCCGAGGCGGCGGGCACCGACTACGTGGTTCGCGGCGACCGCGGGGCGTCCGGCGGGACGTCCGGCGGGACGTCCGGCGGCGCGGCCGGAGGGACGGCAACCGGGGCGGCGCTGCCCGAGCTTCTCACGTCGCTCGGCCTGCCGGCGCTCCGTGGTCCGCTCCCGGCAAACCCGGCCCTGTCGCTTCAGCTGCACTCGACGCGACTCCGGGACGCCGCCGTGATCCGGTTGCACGAAGGATGCCGGGGCGCCTGTACCTACTGCGCCTCGCGTCTCATCACGCCTCGCTTCCGCGCCGGGACGGAGCAGAACGCTCGCGAGCGCATACGCGAAGCGACCGCAGCCGGCATCACGACCTTCGCGTTCTACGACGACGCGCTGCTCGAGGATTCGGGAACCCTGCTTGCGTTCCTCGAGTGGGTGGTTTCGGTCTACGGCGAACGGAGACTGGCGTTCTACCTGCCGAACGCGATCCACGTCGAGCGGCTGACGAGCGACGTCGCCCTTCTGCTCTACCTGGCCGGATGCCGCGAGGTGAGACTGGGCGTGGAGAGCCTGGATGAAGGATTCCACGCGCGCTACGACCGCAAGCTCC
>SKQU01000416.1 GCA_007118855.1 Spirochaetaceae bacterium | reverse complement strand
CTGCAGCCGCTCGTGATCGGGATGATGCCGGCGGTCGACTCGGTGCCGCTCATCGTCGCCGAGGCCGAGGGGTTCTATGCCGACGAGGGGCTCGACGTTCGTCTCGAGCTCTTCCGCGACCAGTCGTACCGCGAGGCGGCGCTTGCGGCGGACACGATCGACGCGACCGTGACCGACCTGGTGAACGCGATCCGCGCCTGGGAGAACGGCGCCGACTATCGCGTCCTGACGTCGACGCAGGGAATCTTCTCGGTGGTAACGGCTCCGGAATCGCCGGTCAGGACCAGGGCAGACTGGCCGTCCGCCCCGGCCCGGCTGCGGACGGGGCTCCTCGAGGACAGCATCATCTTCTACGTCGCGCAGCGGATGCTCGAGCAGATCGGGCTCGACCCGCAGCGGATGGAGATCATCCCCACGACGCAGATCCCGGTCCGCCTTGAGATGCTCGTCGCGGACCGGCTTGACGCGGCCGTGCTCCCGGAGCCCGTCACGAGGATGGCGGTCGCCGAAGGGGCGCACGAGATTGTGCGGACCGACGAGGTGTTCGACTGGACCCCCGGGGTGCTACTCGCAACCGGGACTGCTCTCAGGCAGAAACCTGCCGAGCTCGAGGCGCTCCTGCGCGCCTACGATCGTGCCGTGGAGGCGGTCAACACGGATCCGGACCGCTACCGTGCGGTGATCGTCAGCACGGCCGGGTTTCCCCCTCCGACTACCAACACGATGCGCCTCCCCGGCTACGCCCCCGCCGGGCCGCCGGACCCGCGGCACGTCGCGGACGTCGCCTCCTGGATGGTCTCCCGCGGATTGCTTCGCAGCGCGCCTCCCTATGAGGAGATCGTATCCTCGCTGCGCGGGCGACCCGACGTGTACTCACTGGCGATTCCGTGTGCCGGGTGTAACTGACCGGGTCATCGCCTGCCGTGACTGCGCGGCCGGCTACGCCGGCCGCGACGTGTTCACCGGTGTCACGCTCGGGGTCGCAGGCGCAGAGACGATCGCAATCGTCGGACCGTCGGGCTGCGGCAAGTCGACGCTGCTCCTGACCCTCGCGGGGCTCCATCGTTCCTCACGCGGAACCGTCCTCGTGGACGGCACTCCGCTCGAGAGCGGCGACCCGCGCATCGGGCTCGTCCTCCAGCAATACGGACTCTTCCCCTGGTTCACGGTGCTCAGGAACGCGACGCTCGGTCTCGCGATTCGCGCCAAACGCTCCGGTCGTCGCTTCGACGCCGCCGGCGCGGCAGATATCGCGCGCGCGCTTCTCGAGCAGCTTGGGCTGGGGGGCAAGGAGTCGGACTACCCGCGCCGGCTCTCCGGCGGCGAGCAGCAGCGACTCGCGCTCTGCCGTACGCTCCTGCTCGAGCCGGAGGTGCTCCTGCTCGACGAGCCGTTCTCCGCGCTCGACGCGCTGACGAGGGAGGAGCTTCAGGACCTCCTGCTCACTGTTCTCGCCGAGCGTCGCGTCGCCGCGGTGCTCGTGACGCACAGCATCGACGAAGCGGTCTACCTGGGAGACCGCGTCGGTATACTCGCACAAAATCCCGGAACGGCGGCGGGCGAGCCTGCGCGCCTGCTGCTCGAAGCGAACCCTGCCGGCCGGCGGGGAGTCGGCAGGACCGACCCGCTTCACCACCAGGCCTGCGCATGGATGAGACGCCGCTTCGCGGAGGCAGTCCGTGCGTAGGTTGATCGTCGGGCTCTGCTGGGTCGTCATCCCCTGGTATCTGCTGTCGCTCTTCGTGGGAAGCCGCGTCCTGCCCTTCCCCCACGCGGTCGCGATCCGGTTCGCGGAGCTCGCCCCGTCGGTGCTTCTGCGCCACGCCGCCGCGAGCGTGCTGCGGGTGCTCGCGGCGCTCCTCGCTGCCTCGGCGGTCGCGGTGCCACTCGGGCTCGCGATGGGGCGGATCCCGGCGTTCGACCGGCTGCTCGCACCGGCCGCCTACCTGCTCTATCCGGTCCCCAAGATCGCGCTCCTGCCCATCCTCCTCCTGGTTCTCGGGACCGGCGACGTCTCCCGCGTCGGCCTGCTCGGCCTCGTCCTGGTCTTCCAGTTGCTGCTCGCGGTGCGCGACGGCGCCCGCGCGGTGGATGCGCACTACCTCCTCTCGCTGGACTCACTCGGAGCGACGAGGACGGATCATCTGCGCTACTGCGTCTGGCCGCTCGTGCTGCCGCGCCTGCTGACCGCGATGCGAATCGGCGGCGCGACGGCGCTCGCGGTGCTCTTCTTCGCCGAAACCTTCTTCACCCGCTACGGTCTGGGCTACTTCATCATGGACAGCTGGATGAAGCTTGCCTACCTCGACATGTACGCAGGTATCGTCGCGATGAGCCTGGTTGGGTTCGTGATGTTCGTCACGATCGATCGGGTGGAACAGCACGTCGGCCGGTGGCAGGGCTGACCCGGCAAGCCGACGCCGTGTCGCCGAGCTTCGTCGTGACTGGTATAATCAGGTGATGACCGATTCACCGCAGCAACAGGACGTCAACTTCGACGAGGATCGCGTGCCGCCCTACGAGCTCCCGGATCCGCTGCGCACCGCGGACGGCACGACCATCACGACGGCCGCCCAATGGGAGGCGCTTCGGCGTCCGCAGCTGCTCGACCTCTTCAGGCGCCATGTCTACGGCCGGGTGCCTGAGGCCGCCGAGGCGGTCGAGCTCGAGGTCGAGCATCAGGTATCTTTCGACATGATGGACGGCGCGGCCCGGGCGACGCAGTACCGGATGCTGCTCGTCGCAACACGCGGCATGCTGCCCATCGATGTGCTCGCCGTCCTGCCGGCCGGATCCGACCGTCACCCCGTGCCCGTGGTGACCGCGCTCAACTTCCGCGGCAACCACACCGTCTGCGACGATCCGCGGGTCCGGATCACCCCCTCGTGGATACCGGCGGACACCGGCGTCGAGATGAACCGCGGAACTGAGGCCGGCCGGGGCGCGCGTGCACGCCGGTGGCCGCTCGACCTCATCGTCGGGGCGCAGATGGGGCTTGTCACCGCCTACTGCGGGGACCTCGATCCGGACCACGACGACGGGTTCGCAAACGGCGTACACGGCCTGGTTGAGTCTCCCCGGGACCGACGCGAGGACTCATGGGGCACCATTGGCGGGTGGGCATGGGGGCTCTCGCGCCTGGTGGATCTGCTGCAGGACGATCCGCGGGTGGACTCATCGAGAATCGCGGTGCTCGGCCACTCTCGGCTGGGAAAGACCGCGCTCTGGGCGGCAGCGCAGGACGAGCGGTTCGCCGCAGCGATCTCCAACGAGTCCGGTTGCGGGGGCGCGGCTCTCTCGCGGCGTGAGTACGGCGAGACGGTGGGCGCGATCACGAGCCGGTTCCCGCACTGGTTCTGCTCGACCTTTGCCGGATACGCCGGCCGCACGCATGAGCTCCCGGTGGATCAGCACGAGCTGATCGCGCTCCTCGCGCCCCGCCCCGCCCGGGTAGGCAGCGCGGAGGACGATCGCTGGGCAGACCCCTACGGCGAGTACCTCGCCGTGCGCCACGCGGCCCCGGTCTACCGGCTCTACGGACACGAGACGGTGGAGAGTGAGTCGATGCCCGGAACGGGCGTGATCACCGGAGAACGAGTCGGCTACCACTGCCGAACCGGGGGCCACAATCTTGCCCGCGCGGACTGGCGGGTCTACCTTGAGGCTCTGACAACCTGTTGGAGGCAGCAGTGAGACGACGGAACCTATGGCGCAGCGTCGCGGCGGCTATCGTGCTCACGGCGGTCGTGCTGGCCTGCGCGCCGGGCGAAGGCACGACGCCGGTCACCGACGAGATGAAGGCGACCGCGCGTGTGGCGATCGATCGGGGCGAGATGCCGGACTGGGGCACGTGGGAGCTTGAGGCAACCGAGCGTGGAGTTCGCTACATAGACCTCGTGCCGGGCACCGGACGCAGGCCCGACTGGGGCAATACCGTACGGGTGCACTATCACCTGTGGCTCACGGACGGGACGCTTGTCGATTCGTCACTCGAGAACGGCGGGGCGCCGTTCGAGTTCGAGGTCGGTGAGGGGCGCGTTGTGGCGGGATGGGAGAACGTCGTGCGGCACCTCCGCGTCGGCGGTAAGTACCTGATCGTGATCCCCCCGGAGCTCGGGTACGGACGACGGGGCAGCCGCACGGTCCCGGGTAACGCCACGCTTGTCTTCTACATGGAGATCATCGGCATACGGTGAGAGGCTGGAACGAGCAGGCCGATCTCACCGGGTGATTCCCGGTACCACTCGACGAATTCCGCGATCGTCCCCGGGGATTCGGGGAGCGTGATGCCGCCGCGCGCAACATCCTCGGCCTGGTGAGTGTCCGAACCGCTGATCGCGAGCAGACCGTGCTCGGCCGCAAAACGCTCGGCCCGTTCGTTGCCGGAGTCATGCCGCGGATTCCCGTTGAAGACCTCGACGCCGTCGAGCACGGCGGGGTCCGCGGGCCGATCGTTGCGGAAGGGATGCGCCTGGAAGACGAGTGCTCCGGCGTCCGAGGAGAGCTTCCGGAACGTCCAGGGATTGAGCGTACAGAGGTCCGGCATATCGGCAAGGGTGTCTTCGTCGATACCGTAGACGAGGAAGTCACGTCCGGGATGGGCGGCGAAGGAGAGCTCGAACCCGGGAAGCACGGTGAGTCGGGTTCCCGCCGCTTCCCGGCAGAGCGCGCGGTACCCGCGGAAGAACCGGTGCACGCGCTTCCGCCACGACGATACCCCGCGGAAGAGCGGCAGCGTCGCGACGAGATGATCCGTGGTGATGATCGCCGAATAGCCCGAGCGCGCGTACATCTCCACAAGCTCGCGTGGCTTCAGCTTGCCGCACGGGCTCACGACAGCCGTGTGGGCATGGGTCTCTATTTTGTGTCTGGGCACCCGGTAACCTTAGCGAAAAACGCATGATCCGCAAAGGGGCTGCCGTCTCCTATCACACCGCTCACACCCGCCGCCGAATCGCATACATCGCTGTGCCGCACACCAGTGCGGCGACGAGGACCAACGCCCCCATTCCCAGGATCCCCGCGGAGAACCCCCAGCGGTCGATGGTCGCTCCGAGCAGCGGCGTGAGCACCGCGCTCCCCTCGGCACCCGAGAAGAAGTAGATCCCGAGCACCGTGCCGCGGTTGCGCTTCTCCACGGTCGCGCTGATGTGCGCTTCCGACGTCGGCATCCGCACGAACATGAGCACCCCAAGGACCAGCAGACCCGCGGCGAAGGGAAGCGGAAACGGAAGGACGGTGATCGCCACGATCGCGGGGGCGAGCAGCAGGCCGGCGGCGACAAGCACACGCACTCGCCCGAGCCGGTCGGAGAGCAGCCCGCCAAGCGGCGCGGCGAAGAACCCGGCCGCGAAGATCACCGAGAGAAAGCCGGCAGCCACGGCCTCGTCAACACCCCGCACATCGGCGAGGTAGAGTGGAAGGTAGGGGATGAGCGAACCGAAGCCTGCTCCCATGATGCCCGTCAGGATGAGGAAGAAGGTCATATGCGCCACGGCCGCCCGGCTGCGACTCGGTCTGACGCCGGCCGAACCCCCGGAAGCCTGCGTCGGTTCCGGCTCACCGGCCCCCGCCTGGGGTGCGGACTCGGCGGCGGAGGCCCGGGCCGGAATCCGCCCGAGGCCCATCGCCCCCATACGGCGCGAGATCAACACGAACAGCGCGAGCCCGAGGAGCGCCACGGGCACTGAGAGCGCGAGGAAGGTGCCCCGCCAGCCGAGGGCGGTCACGAGCCCCGCCGCCATGAGAGGCGCGAGAAAGAAACTCGTACTCCCGCCGATGATGTGCACCCCCATCGCCCGGCCCGTGCGGCTCGGGTGCACGAGGTTGGCGATCACCGCCGAGGAGGCGGGATGGTACCCGCCGCCGGCGATTCCCATGATCAGAAGCCCGCCGATGAGAACGGCAAAGAGCGGCGAGAGGCCGACGATCAAGCCGGCCACCGCGACGCCGGTGATCCCGAGCAGAAGCAGGTACCGGGGTCCCACGCGGTCGGCCAGCCAGCCGGCGGGCAACTGGCCGACTCCATAGGTGATCGTGAACGCCGCCGTGACCAGGCCCGCCTGTGCGTAGGTGAGGCCGAACTCGTTGCGGATGAACGGGAGGAGCGGCACGATGAGCGCCGTGAGGACGTGGTGGCTGAAGTGCGCCCCGGCGAGGAGCCCTATGACCGATCCGGCGCGGGGTGTCGCCTTGAGATCAGCCGGCGTGGTGTCTGCGGTCATAGGGGGCACTGTGCACGATTCCGCCGGGCGTGTCACCCGCTTCGGCCGCTGCGGTACGCTTTGACCGCCTGTTCGGTGTCGAGATCGAGCGTGATCGCCGGATCGTCAAGGTGCACATGGCCAACCGGGTAGCGGGCGAGGAGCTCGCGCATGGGACGGCCTCCGCGCGGCTCGCCGCGCAGCCGGGGTATCAGACTCGAGTGGATCAGCACGGGATGGCCGCGCGTTTCCCCGTAGTAGGGCACGATCGCGCGCGCGGTGTGGCGGTCAGGGGTACCTGCGGAGCCGCCTGCGGCAGGGACTGCCGCCGCAGGGGCTGCCGCGGCAGCGACCGCCGAGTAGATCGGCGGCAGGAGGGCCGGCATGTCGCCGGGCGCGACGAAGAACCAGGCCGACGTGACCTCGTCCATGCCCGCCTGGATCGAGCCCACCATGCCCTCGCGATAGTGGGGGTTGTCGACCACCGTGAGCCGGGGCTCGTCGCGTGAGCCGGCGGCCTCGACGACGGCGCCGGCCTCGTGACCGACGACGAGGATCACGCGTCGGCATGCTGAAAGCGCATTCCGGACGGCGATCCGCACGAGCGGCGCTCCGTCTATCTCGCGAAGCATCTTGCTGCCCGGCATGCGCGACGAGAGCCCCGCGGCGAGGACGATGCAGTCGCACTCTGAGGCGCGCATCTACGGCGACCCGCGCCGGGTCGGCCTGCCTGAGGTCCCGGCCGTCTGCGCCGCGCGGCCGGCGATCCGCAGCTGGAGCCAGTGCCGGTTCGCGATCGATCGCACGTGGCGGCCTGAGGCGACCGGCCCGGTCTCATCCAGTGCGTCGATGCGCAGCCCTATGTGGTAGCCGTCGAACTCGTCGATCGTCACCGTGAGCTCGAGCGACGCGCCGCGCACGCTCGGATGCTCGTGGGTGACCGAGGAGCTCTTGCCGATCGAGAGGAACCCGTCCGGCAGAAGGGGATCGATCAGGTCGACCGCCGCCCGGATTGCGAGCGTCATCAGGCCGGCGGACGAGAGCAGCGGCTCGATGTCGTCGGGAAGCGAGTTTCCGTACGTGTCGCGCTCGTCCACCACGTGGTGTACGGTTCTCGTAAGCCCGACTCTGATTCCCGGAAACTTCATGGGACCTCCTGCGATTGGCGCCTTTTGATCGCAAGCGTACCACGGCCGGCAGCGCTTGCCAAAGGTGTCGCGGCCCCACGCCTTCAAGCCCGGATGCAGTGGACCGACGGCCCGGACGGTAGTAGAGTGGACGTATGGCGGGACAGGCGTTTCACAGGAGTCCGTCACGAGGCTCCCGACGACGCACGGGGAGGCCCTTTCGGGTCTACACGCTCACTAGCATCCGGGAGCATCCGCGGTGGGCCGAGATCCCGCCGACGCATCGCGACGCGCTGGATATCGTCGGCCGGGTGCTTCCTTTTCGCGTCAACGACTATGTGATCGACGAGCTCATAGACT
>SKQU01000304.1 GCA_007118855.1 Spirochaetaceae bacterium | reverse complement strand
TCAGTCGCGCGTGTATACCTGCATCCCGGTGCCGGCAAGATCATGGTCAACGGCCGTGAGCTCGCCGAGTATTTCTCCAGTCGCGTGCACGCCTACATCTGCGAGCAGCCGCTCGCGGTCACCGACAGCAGCGACAAGTACGATGTCGTCGTCAAGGTCACCGGCGGCGGGCTCAGCGGTCAGGCGGGAGCGATTCGCCACGGGATTGCCCGGGCGCTCGTCACCGCCGATGAGACGAACTCTTCGGCGCTGAAGGCGAACGGGTTCCTGACCCGCGATCCCCGGATGGTTGAGCGGAAGAAGTATGGTCAGCCCGGAGCAAGAAAGAAGTTCCAGTTCTCCAAGCGTTAGCATAGCGAGCGTTGTTCGCCGCAAGAAAGGGAGGCCCGGAGAGGAGATCAAAGTCGTCCTCGCCGACGCCTCCCCTTTTTTTGTCGCGATGCGCGTCTGGGAAGAAGCTCCCTTTCACGAGGACGAGGAGATCGACGCGGCGCGCTGGGAGTCCATCCTGGCGAGAAGCCGCCTCGTCCAGGCCCGCGCGCGTGCGGTCTCGCTGCTCGCGCGGGCCGAGCAGAGTCGCTTCCTGCTGCGCCGCAAGCTCCTGCAGCGGGAGTTCGACGCCGAGACCGTGGAAACGGTGCTCGATGAGCTTGCGAGCTCCGGCGCGCTCTGCGACGAGCGATTCGCGACCGGGTGGGTTCGCTCGCGGATGCGGGCACACCCGGAAGGACGCGCGCACCTCGTTGCCGGGCTGCGTCACCGCGGGATCGACGCTTCGCTCGCGGACCGGGCGGTTGAGACGGTGCTCGGCGAGCAGTCGCATACGATGCTCGACGGCGCACGCGACTGCGTCCGGAAACTCACGCGGCGCCGCTCCCTGTCCGCGGACCAGATCCGCGCCCATCTGCACCGGCGGGGCTTCGCCTCCCCGATCGTGCGTCAGATCGTCGAGGAGCATAGCCAGTCCGACGCCGGCTCGAGAGATGGATACGACCGACACGAGTAGCTTTCTCACTCGTTGACATTCTGGATATATCACATATATACTTGCAGAAGAGGCTGCATGCTGGTACAGTGGCAGCAGTTGACTGGTGCCGGCCCGGGCAGCTCTGCCGGCGCAAGAGGGAGAGCGATGGCGAAAAATGACAGGAAGGTGCGGATCTTCTCAGCGCTCGAGGTTGCCAACATCTGCGGTGTGGTCAATCAGACCGCGATCAACTGGATCAAGAACGGCTACCTCAAGGCGTTCACAACCCCCGGCGGTCAGTACCGGGTGTACGCCGAGGATCTGGTGGATTTTCTGCACTCGCGCGGGATGCGGATGCCTGAAGAGCTACAACGAGTGTTCGATGAGCAGCTCGAGATCGACACGATTCTCATCGTGGATGACGACCGGGACCTGAATAACCTCGTGTATCAGTATCTGTCCAAGAAGCACCCCGACTTCTCCATCCATCAGGCCTTCGACGGATTCGAGGCCGGCCGGATGCTCGCCGAGAAACGGCCCGGTCTGATCGTGCTCGACATCGATCTGCCCGGCATCACCGGCCACAAGCTGGCCCGCAGCATCAAGGAAGCCGGAGGGATGACGAAGCCGGTCATCATCGCCGTCTCAGGGCTCGACGATCCGGCCGAGCGTGAGGCGATCCTCAGGGAAGGCGCCGACGCGTTCCTCGCCAAGCCGCTCGAGCTCGACGGGTTGAACAAGACGATCAACGACTTCATCAAGCGCCGCGCCATGGGGGAGTAGCGTGCAGCCTGCCCCGCTCATCCTGCTGGTAGACGACGACGACGGCGTTCGTCTGACTCTGCGAGACTATCTCGAGCACAAGGGGCATCAGGTCGTTGTCTCGTCAGACGGCGTAGGCGCGATCAAGCTGCTGCTGGACCACGAGATAGCGCTTATCCTCACCGATTTCCGGATGGAACCGCTCGGGGGCGACTACTGGATCCGTTTTCTGCGCAGGTTCTGCCCCGACCTGCCCGTGCTGGTCATGAGCGGGCTGCTGGACTCCGAGATGGGAGTCCCGTACGAGGTGTTCGCGAAGCCGTTCGACTACGGCGATCTCGAGCGAAGGGTTCGCGAGCTTCTGGGAGCCGGACAGAGCGATGGGGCGTGAACCATCCGGTCGGTCGGGATTCTCGGCGACGGTGCACGGGCGGGTACAGGGCGTCGGCTTCAGGTACTCCACGCGATCGGCCGCGCGCCGGCTCGGGGTAGCCGGGTACGTCGAGAATCTGGCGGACGGAACGGTGCGCGTCGAGTGCGAGGGCGAGCCGGAGGCGGTCGAAAAGATGGCCGACTGGCTGCGCAAGGGGCCGCCCGGAGCGAAGGTCACCGCGCTTGACATCGACTATCGGTCGGCCAAGCGCGGTTATCCGGACTTTTCCATCAGATAGGTCAGATAGGTCAGATAGGTCAGATTGAGTAGAACGCCTCGCGTCCGGCGTACTTCGCCGTTGTCTCGAGCATGTCCTCAATCCGCATCAGCTGATTGTACTTCGCGAGCCGGTCCGAGCGGCTCATGCTCCCCGTCTTGATCTGACCGGTCTCGAGCGCGACCACCAGGTCCGCGATGAACGCGTCCTCGGTCTCTCCGCTGCGGTGGCTCACGATCGCGGTGTACTTCGCGCGCTTGGCCATTTCGACCGCCTCGTAGGTCTCGGTCAGAGTCCCTATCTGGTTCACCTTGATGAGGATGCTGTTCGCGATGCCTTCGTCGATTCCCCGCTTCAGGCGCTTCGTATTGGTGACGAACAGGTCGTCTCCGACGAGCTGGATCTTGTCGCCGACCTTGCCGGTCAGCGCCTTCCATCCCTCCCAGTCGTTCTCGTCCATGCCGTCTTCGATGGAGATGATGGGGTACTTCCTGGTCCAGTCGGTCCAGTAGTCGGCCATCTCGGTCGACGAGAGCTCACGGCCGTCGGACTTCTTGAAGACGTACTTCGCCTTCTCCTTGTCGTAGAACTCGCTCGCCGCCGGGTCGAGCGCGATCATCACCTCGTCACCGGGCTTGAACCCGGCCATCTCGATCGCCTGGAGGATGACCTCGCACGCCTCCTCGTTGCTCTTCAGGTTCGGCGCGAAGCCGCCCTCGTCGCCGACGGAGGTCGAGTACCCCTTGTCGCTCAATACTCCCTTCAGCGTGTGGAAGATCTCCGATGTCATGCGAACCGCCTCGCGGAAGGTCTCCGCGCCAACGGGCATCACCATGAACTCCTGGAAATCCACCGAATTGTCCGCGTGCGACCCGCCGTTGAGGATGTTGGCCATCGGCACCGGCAGCAGCGTCGCGTGATAGGTGCCGAGGTACTTGAACAGCGGCACGCCGAGCAGATCCGCCGCGGCGCGGGCGGTCGCCATGGAAACCCCGAGGATCGCGTTCGCCCCGAGCTTCGCCTTGTTCTCGGTCCCGTCGAGCTCGATCAAGGTGGTGTCGATGTCGACCTGGTCGAGCGCGTCGAGCCCCTCAATCTCGGCCGCGATGATGTTGTTCACGTTCTCAACGGCCTTGAGGACCCCCTTGCCCTTGAACCGCTTCTTGTCGCCGTCGCGAAGCTCGACCGCTTCGTGCTCGCCGGTCGACGCGCCGGACGGTACCGCCGCCCGGCCGAACGACCCGTCCTCGAGGACGACGTCCACCTCAACGGTTGGATTTCCCCGGGAGTCGAGAATCTCTCGCGCCTCCACGTATTCAATCGTGCTCATACTGTTGCTCCTTCGGTTGATGCCTCCAGACTATCCCCGGGGCCCCGGGCTCTGTCAAGAAGTGGTGCCGGAATTGTTGGGCCGCGATTTCCACAACGCGCGGTTTCGTTCCCGCCGATCTCATAGTACAATCGCTCTCGGATGCGTTACTCACGGCTCCTCGGCAAGACCACCCGTGACTATCCCCGTTCCGTGCGCACCGCCGGAAATGCGCTGCTGCAGCGCGGAGGCTTCATCCGGCCGCTCTCGCAGGGGCTCTACTCCTTCCTCCCGCTGGGGCTCCGCGTGGTGAGCCGGCTGACCGAGCTCATACGCCGCGAGATGCGTGCGCTCGACGGCCAGGAGGTCCTGCTTCCGCTGGTCAATCCGCTCGAGCTGTGGCAGCGCAGCGGACGGGCGGCGCTCGCCGCAGACGATCTTGTGGGGTTTCGCGATGCATCCGGCCGCGACATGGTGCTCGCGCCCACGCACGAGGAGGCGATGGTCGCCCTCGTGAAGTCCGTGGTCACCTCCTACCGGCAGCTGCCGGTCTTCCTCTTCCAGTTCCAGACCAAGTACCGCAACGAGGCACGGCCCCGCGGCGGGCTCCTGCGGACGCGCGAGTTCGTCATGAGCGACGGGTACTCATTTCACCGCTCGGCGACCGAGCTCAACAACTTCCTGCCCCGCGTGTTCGCGGCCTACGAGCGGATCTTCGCCGCATGCCGGATTCCGGTCATCACGGCGGAGGCGGCGGTGGGGATGATGCGCGGCGAACGCTCGTTCGAGTTCCTGATGCCGAGCGAGGTGGGCGACGACCGGGTCATCCGGTGCGAGTGCTGCGGGTACGCGGCGAACGCGGAGGTCGCCGTGGGTACGCTGAACCGGCCGACCGGCGAGCCCCGACCGCTCACGACGGTGCCGTCGCACGGCGCCGTGACGATGGGCGAGCTCACGAGCGAGCTCGGTTGCGGGAAGGAAGCGCTGACGAAGACGATGGTCTATTCCAACGGCGACGAGCTCGTGCTCGCGGTCGTGCGCGGAGACCAGGAGGTCAGCGGGGAGAAGCTCGAGCGTGTGCTCGCGACCCCGGGGCTGCGCCTCGCCGACCGCGACGAGCTCGCCCTCTACGGGCTCGATGCACGGGCGATCGGTCCCCTCGACCTGCCGCTCGATCTTCTGGAGCTCGACGTCAGGGTGCGTATCGTCGTCGACGATGTCGTTGCGAGCACGCCGAACCTCGTCGTCTCGTCGAGCGAGTCGGGCATACACTTCGTCGACGTCAACTTCGGGCGCGACTTCGAGAGCGACCTGGTGCACGACATCTCCCGCGTGCTTCCCGGCGCGCGCTGCGCGAATTGCGCGCACGAGCTCGTCCAGCAGCGAGTCGTGGAGCTCGGGAACGTCTTCAAGCTCGGCGACTACTACTCGAGGAAGCTGCGTCTGACGCTTTCGGACAGCAGGGGCCGACGCTTCTACCCGCAGACGGGAGCCTACGGCATCGGGATAGGGAGGTTGCTCGCCTCGATCGCCGAGTCGAACCACGACCGCCGCGGACTTGACTGGCCGCCCGGACTCGCGCCGTATCCCATTCTCCTGATGGGGATCGGGCATTCGGCGAAGGTTGCCTCGCTGCTCGAGGCGCTGCACGACGAGCTTGGCGACACCTTTCTGTACGACGACCGGCGCGAGTCGATCAGCACGAAGTTCCGCGACGCGGACCTCATGGGCATCCCGATGCGGCTGATCGTGAGTCCCCGCACCCTCGAGGAGGGCAAGGCGGAGATCCTCGAACGCGGCTCGACGTCGGTGAGAAGCGTATCCGTGGCGAACGTGCGGGCCGTCGTCGCCGAGCTCACCGGAGGATCCTCATGAACCCTTCATTGCGCCTGACGCGTGAGCTCATCGACCAGATCGTCTTCGGCATGGAAAACCAGGATCGCGACTACGTGCTCGATACGCTGGAGGCCACCGTGATCCCCGCGGATCAGGCGGAGCCGGAGGAGCTCGGCGACCGGTACGTCGATCTCCCCGAATGGCTCAGCGTCGACGGGTACAACCTGATGGAGCAGTTCGTCGCGACACTGCACAATCCCATCTATCGCAGCCGGCTTCGCTCCATTCTCGCCTCCGGGCGCGGGGTGTTCCGGCAGTTCAAGGACACCGTGCGCGAGCGCCGCGAGATAGAGCGCCTCTGGTTCGGCTTCAAGGAGAAGGCGATGCGCGATCTGGTGACCGAATGGTTCAACGATCTGCGCGAGCGCGAAGGGCTCGAACGGCTGGAGGCCGAGAGCACGGAAACGGAGACCGATCAGCTCGTCGAGCTCGATTTCGTGTTCCGTCCCGCAGACGCGGACGAGCTCGCGGCGATCGCCGAACTCGACCGCGGTGCGTTCGACGAGGTCTTCCCCGACGCCGACGAAGACACCATCGGGGTATACTACCAGGCTTCGCGCGACGGCCTTCCGGCGATACCGGACCCCGCGAGCACTGTCCTCGTGACGGAGACCCAGGGCGGCGATTTCGCAGGCTTCCTGTGGGCCGTCACGAGGCGCTCCGGCGAAGCGTCGATCGCCTACGTGGTGCAGCTCTACACGCTTCCCGAGTTTCGCGGCTTTGGCCTCGCGCGAGAGGCGTTGCGCCGCTTCTGCGCGCGGGCGCACGAGCTGCGCCTGGGCGAGGTGCACCTGTCGCTCGCCGGCAGCTCGCTGGACCTTGAGGCGGGCTTCTCAGGGTACGGTCTGTCGCGGCACAGCGTCGAGCTCGCGCTCGACGTCGACCGCTGGCACCGATCCGGGAACGGGTAGTCAGGTACAGGTGAGCCGACGCACGCGCTCGGCTTTGGCTGTGTGGTGGACGGCGTCGAGCTCGAGCATGACCATGTCCGCCGCATGCTGCTTGGGATCGACGCCGTTGGGCGCCGTTGCCCGGGCGCGCTCGCGAAATTCGCGGCACTCCGCCGGTTCCGAGACGTGGAGCATGACCAGGTCGCGGGTGGCGAGATCCTTGCTCATATCACCGGAGGGGTGAAGCCGCAGCACGTTTCCCGCTACGCCTATGAAGACGGCAAGGTCGAACAGCTTGAGGTACGAGTCCACCTCTTTCACACCGCGCTTGGTGTCCGGCTGGCCCTCGCGGTAGCGTGTGCCGGAGGGGAAGACCAGCACCAGCCGTCCCTCGTGCTTGAGCCTGATCATCTGCCGGGTCGCCGCCATGTTGATGCGCCGGCTGCGCGTGAGCTCCTGCGCCTTCTGCTCGTGATCCCGGTAGGCCAGGAGGCTGCGTGTGGGATAGATAACGATCCGGGTGTACGCCTCGGCGAAGGCGTTGACGAACTCGCTCTCCTCGGTGAGCTTCATCCCGGCGATCGCGATGACGTCGTCCGCGATGTCCTTTCGCCCCTCGCGCTCGAGCAGGTAGCAGAGGCAGGGTATGTCGAAGTTGGAGTAGTGCTCCATCAGGATGAGGCCCGACGCGCCGTTCTGCGCCCGGTCGCGAAGGCGGGCGATGTGCTCGAGCCCCGTCACTCCGCTACCCGGAAGGAGAAGGTCGTCGAGCATCCCGTGGATCAGGCGTCGGTTTGGCTCGTTCGCTTCCTGGTAGACGTTGTCCGTCGTGATGGTTCGCGGCTGCGCGGAGTTCGCGCGCATCGCGAGCGCTTGTTCGGTGTAGACATCCCGAATGGGCCCCAGTACTTCCGGTTTCATCGCCTGCTCTCCTGCGGGTAGATGATCGACGCCAGCTCGCGCAGATCCTTTATGCGCGGGATCAACGGTGCCTGCGAGTCCAGCGTCGAGACATGGACGACCATTCCCCCAAGATCCCGGAACGGCAGCAGGTATTGTAGCACGTCGTCCACAAAGAGTGTGGACGCAAAACGCAGCCCGAGCTCGCGCGCCGCCGCCGCGTGCTCGTCGGTGATCCAGGGCGAGAGATCGGCCGGATGAACCTCCTCCATGTAGGGGTCGACGTCGTCAAGGCCGTGCTCGGCCTGCAGCCACTTCAACG
>SKQU01000069.1 GCA_007118855.1 Spirochaetaceae bacterium | reverse complement strand
ATGATGGTCCCGGCCGGGAGCAGGCCCGCATAGAGCGAACGCGTGAAGAACTCCGGTCCGAGGATTTCGTACACGAGCGAGCCGGAGACGTAGTAGAGCGAACCGGTCGGCGACCATCGAACGCTCGAGATCGAGCCGGGCCCGAGCTCACGGAACGACTCGCCGAGCGATCGCCCTCGTTCGTGCTGGTCGATCGAGAAGTAGTATACGCTACCGCCGCGGCCGTAGACGAAGTACCTGGAATCCGGCGACCAGCGAGCCGGCTCTTCCTCGGTGGAGAGCTCGACCCGGGTCGCGATGGTCGCGCGCTCCGGCGCACGCCCGGCCGTGCGGCTGCCGGCGTCGGTCGCAATCAGCACCAGATCTCCGTAGGCGACGCTCGTCGGCTCGACCACGAGCAGGTACCGTCCGTCCGGAGAAGCGGTGACCGGCAGAATGCGCCCGACGGCGACCTCGCTTCCCGTGGTGAATCCGTCGAAACCGCTGACCGGCGCGAAGGCACCGGTATGCACATCGCCTCGGAACACACCGAAACGGTTCTGTATCTGGATCGCCTGCAGCGCCGGAAGGTAGACGAGGGCTTCCGGGTAGTGGGTCATCGCGTGTATCGCGACATCCGACAGGACGTCGCCGCCGGCAACGCCCCCGATGGGCGAGCGGTCCGGTACCGCCGACAGGTCGGCATGAAAGAGCGCTCGATACTCGCCGGAGCCGGGAACGTGGGCCGTCGCCGCGAAGAGCAGCTCGTGAGTCGGGGAGAGATCAAGATCCGAGAATCGCACCTCCGCCGAGAGGGGACTCACAAGGGCGAGGGCAATGAGTGGCACGAGCAGACGTCTCACGAGATCCATCCCTACTATTGACTTTCGGCACGAGTCGGACGACTAAAGAGAGTTTCTCTCGAGCAAGTGCTCGAGATCGCCTTCGAGCAGGTCGAGCTGCCGTTCTATGCGCTCGAGCCGAAGCATCGAGTATTCCTGCACGCTGTGCTCCATCCGGTCGAAGGGAGTGTCAAGGAGGCGCCTGAACTCGTACGAGCGGACTCGCCCGGCACCACAGTAGGGGCAATAGGAGAAATCCGGAGCAACGAAACGGTGACAGGAACGGCAGGTCGTGAGCTCGCGCACGGCTCACTATACCCCGCGACGGCCGGGCTGTTCAATCCCGTGTGGAGTGGTGCCGAAATTGTTGGCGGACCGAAAGATCGCGGTTCAGGTGGGCGCGACGGCTCTTGGATCGGGCATACAGGCCGCATCAACAATATCGGCACCACTTTCTAACCCATACGGGCTATCGGCCGGAGGCGCGGTTCGGGTTACCCTACGTGCAGGAGGAACGAATGAAACACGTATTTGCGCTGTTCTCCGACGCAACGGCCGCCGAAGAGGCGGTGAAGAAGCTCTCCGAGAGCGGACTCGACACGACTAAGGCCCGAATCCACAGCAAGCAGACGATACAGGACGAAACGAGCGTCCGGGCGATGCCCGGGGCGAACCCGGTCTCCTCGACCGGCGCTGTTCACGCCGGGGCGGCCGGCGGCACTGCCGCAGGCCCGGGCGTGGGCGCGGTGATGACCGACGACACGATCGAAGGATACCTCCAGGGTATCGGCGTGGACGGCGACGAGTTCGCCTTCTACATGCACGGGATCAAGGGCGGAGGATACATCGTCGGCATCGACGTCTCGAACGACGAAGCGGAGAAGGCCGCCGCGGTGCTCTCCGAGACCGGAGGCAAGGTACCTCAGGCCGAATAGGGGCCGACGCTTACCTGGCCGCCGCCGTCCGGCGGCGCTTTGCTCTCGGCCCGTTTGACGGCATATTGAGGACATGACTACGGCTCTCTACCTGGAGGATCCGCGGCTGCTCGAGTTCGACGCCACGGTGCTCGCGACGGAGTCGACCGAGCGGGGGACGGAGATCGTCCTCGACCGCTCGGCATTCTACCCCGAGGGCGGGGGCCAGCCGGCCGACCACGGCGACATCAACGGGATCCCGGTCGTGCATGTCCGGTCGGATGGCCGGACCATCTACCACCTCGTAGAGGGAGAGCCTCCTGAGCGCCTTTCGAACGAGCCGGTGCGCGGCCGGGTAGACGCCGCGCGCAGGCGCGACTACCAGCAGCAGCACACGGGACAGCACATGCTTTCCGGGGCGTTCATGCAGGTCGGGCGATACCCCACGGTGAGCGTCCACCAGGGAACCGACTACACGACGATCGAGATCGAATCGACGACGATCCCGGAGGCTGATCTCGATCGCGTCGAACGACTCACGAACGAGGCCATCGAGGCCGATCTTCCGGTCGTCGCTGAGTGGGCCACGGAGGAGACGATCAGCCGGTTTCCGCTGCGGCGACCGCCCAAGGTCGCCGGTTCCATACGAGTCGTCCGGATCGGCGACTTCGACTGCGCTGCCTGCGGCGGCGTCCACCTCAGCCGCACCGCGGAGGTCCGGATGGTTCGGCTCCTCGACGTCGAGTCAATCCGCGGGAATACTCGAACGGTCTGGAAGATCGGCGACCGGGCATGCGCCCATTACCGCGAGGCAAGCACCGTCGTCAAACAGCTCGGTAACGTCTTGAGCGCCCAACCGCACCAGCTCGTCGAACGTGTGGGTATGCAGGAGCAGCGCGTGCGGACCGCCGAGCTCGAGATCCGTCGGCTCAACGAGCGGCTGCACGAGCTCATTGCCGAACGCCTGCTTGATGAAGCACGGAGGGTTTCGAGCACGGACACCGGCCCCGCCGTCGCCACCGGATCCTTCGCAGACGAGCCGAAGGACATGCTGCGGGGCGTGACCGAGCGACTCGTCGAGGTGCCCGGACTCGCTGTTTGCCTGGTCAACCGGTCGGGAGGGCTCCTTCAGTGGAGCATCGGCGCAGGCCCCGGGTCGGCGGTGGATTTCGACTCGATTCGCGGCGAGCTCCTCCCCATGATCGATGCGAAGGGCGGTGGACGCCCCCCAATCTGGCAAGGGGTCGGCACGCGCGTTGAGCAGGCGCCCGACTTCCTGCGACGGTTCCGCGAGCTCGCCGGCGGTGCGCCGCGGACCGGAGGATAAGAAACGCCGCAGTAGCGGCTACAGCAGCTCAGCAGCCAGCTCGGCGAGTCTGCTGCGCTCCGATCGAATGAAGGTGACGTGGCCGAAGAGGTCCTGGCCCTTGAACGCCTCGACGAGAAAGCTCAGCCCGTTCGAGTTGGCGTCCAGATACGGGCTGTCAATCTGGTAGGGATCTCCGGTCAGGACGACCTTCGACCCCTCTCCGGCGCGGCTGACGATCGTCTTGACCTCGTGGGGCGAGAGATTCTGGGCCTCGTCTATCACGATGAACTGCCCCGGCAAGGACCTGCCCCGGATGTAGCTCAACGCCTCCAGCTCGATCACCTTGCTGTTGATCAGCTGGTCTGTGCTCTTGATGCTCTGCCGCTTGTAGACGCTGAGGATGTACTCGAGGTTGTCGAACAGCGGCTGCATCCAGTGGGACAGTTTCTCGTTCTTCTGCCCGGGCAGGAACCCTATGTCCTTCCCCATGGGGATGACGGGCCGGCTGACGAGTACGCGGCTGTAGCTGTGCTCTTCCACGGTCATCTTCAGACCCGCAGCGAGCGCCAGCAGGGTCTTGCCGGTGCCGGCCTTTCCCACGAGCGTCACGAGACTCACCGACTCATCGAGGAGCAGGTCGAGTGCGATCCGCTGCTGGTCGTTGAGCGGCCGGACCCCAGCGACCGACGGCATCCTGTGATCGACGAAGACGAGCTCAGTGGAGGCCGGATCGTAGCGGGTGAGCACCGTCTCATCGTGTACCCGGTCATGAAGAACCACGTAGTGATTGGGGGGGAAGGCGTCCGGCCAGGGTATCCGGCTCTGTGAGGCGACGGCGGCCACGGTGTCCGCAGTCGCGTCGAGCTCGGTATATCCCGGATAGAGCTTGTCGATGTTGACCTTCTGCTTCTCGTAGTCGACCGCCTTGAGGCCGAGCGCGGTGGCCTTCACCCGGGCGTTGATGTCCTTGGAGACGAAAAAGACGGTACCGCCCTTCTGCGCGATGTCCCAGGCGGTCAGAATGATCTTGTTGTCCGCGGTGTCGCTGAGCATGTCCGACGGAGGCATGCCGTGCGTGGAGAGGACGACCCGGAGCACCGATCCGTTCTCCATCCTGACGCCCTCGCTGAGGCTCCCCTTCCGTCCGAGCTCGTCGAGGAACCGGATTGCATGCCGTGCGTTCCGTCCCCGTTCGTCGCTGTAGCTCTTGAGCTTGTCGAGCTCTTCGAGCACCCAGAGGGGAACCACCACTTCGTGGTCCCTGAAGCTCAGCACGCAGTCAGGTTTGTGGACGAAGACGTTGGTGTCGATGACGAAGGTTTTCACGGCGCCCCCGCATCAGTATAGCTGATGATCTCGCGGCGGTCAGTCAACACCACTTGATCGGCCTTCGTCCCGGGCATAGATTCTTCAACGATGATCGACAAAGAACACGTTCGATCGCTTGCCGAGCGTGAGCAGACCGACGCCGTGCGGCTTCGCCGCCACCTTCACGCCTGTCCCGAGCTCTCGTTCAGCGAGGAGCGGACAGCGGCGTTCATCGCGGAGGAGCTCCGCGCATCCGGGATCGAAGCCCGGGTAGACGACACTACGCACGGAATCGTCGCGCTCGTCGCCGGGGGCGGTACCGCAGACGGTCCGATTGTCGCGCTTCGGGCGGACATGGACGCGCTCCCGATCGACGAGGACGAAGGGCGCGAGTATCGTTCGACAAACGACGGTGTCATGCACGCCTGCGGTCACGACGGGCACATGGCATCTGTGCTTACCGCCGGCCGGATTCTCCTCGCGCTGCGCGACGAGCTCCCGGGCACAATCAAACTGATCTTCCAGCCGGCCGAGGAGCGGGCCCCCGGAGGCGCCCTGGCGATGATCGAGTCGGGCGTCCTCGAGTCGCCTCGGGTCGACCGCGTCTTCGGACAGCACGTGAACACCGAGCTCCCGGTTGGAACGGTAGGATTCGCATCCGGGCTCTTCATGGCGAGCGCCGACGAGTTCTACATAGCGGTCAGGGGTCGGGGCGGCCACGCGGCGAAGCCGCACCAGGCGATCGATCCGGTGGTGATCGCATCCACCCTGGTCGTGACGCTCCAGCAGATCATCAGCCGCAATGCCGACCCGACGATTCCGAGCGTCCTGACCTTCGGGCGCTTCACGGCGAACGGCGCGGCGAACGTCATACCTGACACGGTCGAGATGGCCGGCACCTTCCGCACCTTTGACGATAGGTGGCGCGAGGAAGCGATCGAGCGCATCAGGGAGACGACCGAGTCGCTGGTGACGATGCTCGGCGGGGAAGCGGAAATCCGGATCGTCCGCGGCTACCCGGCGCTCTTCAACGATCCGCAGACGACCGGGTCGGCGAGAGCACGGGCGGTCGACTACCTTGGCGAGCAGTGCGTGGTCGACCTTCGACCCGAAATGTGGGCGGAGGACTTCGCCTACTACGGCAGGCATCGTCCGAGCTGCTTCTACAACCTCGGTGTCCGCAACGAGGAACGGGGCATCGTCCACCCGGTGCATACCTCTCGATTCGACCTCGACGAGGACGCCCTGCGGATCGGCAGCGGGCTGCTCGCCTGGATCGCGATCGGCGCGCTGGAGAGCGCAGCGAATGAAGGCGACCGGCGCCGCTGAGCCGCGCGGGTGAGTCGGTTGATCCGCGGGCCGGCAAAGAGTATCCTAGCTGCTCCATGAGTCAACCTGCGGGAACTCCCCTGATCATACAAAGCGACGCGAGCCTGCTGGCCGACGTTCACGACCCGGGCTTTGAGGAAGCGAGGGCGGAGCTTGCCGGCTTCGCGGAGCTGGAGAAGAGTCCGGAGCACATGCACACGTACCGGCTGACTCCGCTCTCACTGTGGAACGCCGCCTCCGCCGGGATGGATGCCGTCGGGATCCTGACGGTTCTCGAGCTGTACGGTCGCTTCCCGGTCCCGGACAACGTGCGGTTCTTCGTTGAGGACACGATCTCGCGGTTCGGCAAGATCCGTCTGCTGGAGACCGACGACGACCTGCGCCTCTTTCTCGATGTCCCGGAGGAGGCGATACGGCAAGAGCTGTTCACCAACAAGCGAGTCTCCGGCTATCTGACGCCGCACGAGCTCGAGGATCGAGCGGGTTTCCTCGTGGAGCTCTACGATCGCGGGACGATCAAGCAGGAGCTCATCCAGATAGGCTATCCGGTCAAGGATGAGGCGCCACTCGTGGACGGAGCCCCGCTCGCAGTGGGACTGCGGGAACGGACCGCCAACGGCCAGGCCGCGTTCACGGTGCGCGATTACCAGAGCGAGGCCGCGAGGTCCTTCTACGGAACCGGACGCCCGGGGACCGGGTACGGAACGGTCGTGCTTCCCTGCGGCGCCGGGAAGACGATCGTCGGCATGAAAGTCATGGAGATCGTGGGAGCAAACACCCTGATTCTCACCACGAACGTCGCTGCGGTTCATCAGTGGGTTGATGAGTTGCTCGACAAGACGGATCTCACCGAGGACGACATAGGCGAGTACTCCGGCGACCGGAAGGTCATCAGACCCGTGACGGTGGCAACGTACCAGATACTCGTATGGCGCAAGGACCGCGAGCAGGAGTTCCCCCATTTCCGACTCTTCACCGAACGGAAGTGGGGGCTGATCATCTACGATGAAGTCCATCTCCTGCCCGCCCCGGTATTCCGCGTCACCGCGGAGATCCAGGCGGTCCGCCGGCTCGGGCTCACGGCAACTCTGGTCCGTGAGGACGGGCGGGAAACCGACGTCTTCAGTCTGGTGGGTCCCAAGCGGTACGACGTCCCGTGGAAGGAGCTGGAACAGAAGGGCTGGATCGCTGAGGCGAACTGCTACGAGATCCGCATCGATCTGCCGGACAGCATGCGCATCGAGTACGCCACGGCCGACAAGCGGGGCAAGTTCCGGATCGCGAGCGAAAACCCGCGCAAGCTCGAGATCACGAGGCAGATCATCGATAACCACCGCGAGGACTCGATTATGGTGATAGGCCAGTACCTGAGTCAGCTCAACGCACTCGCCGAGGCGCTTGAAGCGCCGCTGATCACGGGAAAGACCCCGAATCCTGAGCGCGAGCGCATCTACGCGGCTTTTCGCAGGGGCGAGGTTCACGTCATCGTCGTCAGCAAGGTCGCGAACTTCGCGATCGACCTCCCGGACGCCTCGGTTGCGATCCAGGTTTCGGGCACGTTCGGCTCCAGACAGGAAGAGGCCCAGCGTCTTGGGAGAATCCTTCGGCCCAAGCGGAAGAACTCCTACTTCTACTCGATCATCTCGCGCTACACCACCGAAGAGTCGTTCGCAGCCAATCGGCAGAAGTTCCTCACGGAGCAGGGATACCGATACCACATAGAGCTGTGGGACACCCATGGATGACTTCAAAGCTGCGCTCCTGACCCTCGCCGACGACGCGTTCTTCGGCCTTATCCGCAACTACCTCGGGCCGGTCAAGACGCCCTTCAACAAGCACGATCTGATCGACCGACTCGTGAGCTTCCTCAGGCACGAGGAGATTCAGCAACGCATCATCGAGCTGATCGACGACGACGATGCCGAACTGCTCACCGCGGTCTCTATCCTTGGAGGTCCCGATTTCGACGAGCTCCACCTCTTCTTCGCCGGCGGGCGAAGCTATCTGGACCTCCACCAGCGACTGCTGAACCTGGAGGACCGACTGCT
>SKQU01000427.1 GCA_007118855.1 Spirochaetaceae bacterium | reverse complement strand
GGCCGACCGGTGCTCAACAGGATCACCGGGTTGCGCGATTCGTGGGCGAAGGCAAGTGGCAGATCGTAGCCGGGGCGACCGCACTCGAGTCGCGCGTCATTTTGCTTACCGATTCGATCTGATATAGTGGTGACCGATGAACCGGAACCAGAAGACCGAGACACTCCGCAGGCTGATGCGCGATCGGATCGTGCTGCTCGACGGCGCAATGGGCACCATGATCCAGGCGATCGCGCCGGATGAGGAGGACTATCGCGGCAGGCGGTTGCATGAGGCGGCGTCCGCCCTCAAGGCGCATGACGAGCTGTTCCGGATGGAGCACGCGGTTCCCCTGATCGAAGCGGCTTCGAAGCAGCTGGCCGGGGACAACGACCTGCTCTGCATTACCCGTCCGGACATGATCTACGATATTCATGCGCGCATGATCGGGGCGGGCGCGGACATTATAGAGACCAATACGTTCAACGCGACCAGCATCAGTCAGAGCGACTACGGCCTGGAGGCGATCGTCTACGATCTGAACGTCCAGGGGGCGCGGGTCGCGCGGGCCGCGGCGGACGACGCGCTCGCCTCCGACGCAGACAGGCCCCGCTTCGTCGCCGGCGTTCTCGGCCCCACGAATCGGACACTCTCCATTTCGCCGGACGTGAACGACCCCGGTGCCCGCAACGTGACCTTCGACGCGCTGGTCGACACCTACACCAGGGCCGCAGAGGGACTCCTCGACGGCGGGGCCGACCTGATTCTGATCGAGACCATCTTCGACACCCTGAACGCCAAGGCCGCGATCTACGCGCTGCTGACCCTCTTCGACCGGCGCGGGGAGATCGCGCCCATCATGATCTCCGGCACGATCACCGACGCGAGCGGACGCACGCTCACCGGCCAGACTCCGGAAGCCTTCTACTACTCGGTGGCTCACGCGCGACCCTTCTCGGTTGGGCTGAACTGCGCGCTCGGCGCGGATCAGCTGCGCGACCATATCGCGGCAATCGATGTGGTCGCACCGGTGCCGGTCAGCGCGCATCCGAATGCGGGGCTTCCCAACGAGCTCGGCGAGTACGATCACAGCCCGGAGTTCATGGCGCAGATCATCGGCTCCTATGCGAAGGACCGACTCGTGAACATCGTGGGAGGCTGCTGCGGCACGACCCCGGAGCACCTGGAGGCGATCGCGCATGCCGTTGCCGGCGCGAAGCCGCGGGCGATCCCGGACGTACCGGCGGTCACCCGGCTGAGCGGGCTCGAACCCCTGGTGATGGACGAATCCCGCGGCTTCGTCAATGTGGGTGAGCGTACGAACGTCGCCGGCAGCCGCCGCTTCGCCCGGCTCATGAAGGAGGGTCTCTATACGGAGGCGCTTGAGATCGCCCGTGACCAGGTGGAAAGCGGCGCGCAGATAATCGATGTCAACATGGACGAAGCGATGCTCGACGGCGTGTCTGCCATGACGACCTTTCTCAATCTCGTCGCCTCGGAGCCCGACATCTGCCGCGTTCCCGTCATGATCGACTCGAGCAACCCGAAGGTGATCGAGGCGGGCCTGCGATGCGTTCAGGGAAAGGGCGTGGTCAACTCGATCAGCCTCAAGGAGGGAGAGGAGTCGTTTCGGGAGCAGGCGCAGATGGTGCTCAGCTACGGAGCCGCCGTCGTGGTGATGGCGTTCGACGAGCAGGGCCAGGCCGACACGCTCGAGCGTCGCATCGCCATATGCCGGCGCTGTTACGAGATCCTTGTACACGAGGTCGGCTTCCCGGCGCATGACATTGTGTTCGACCCCAATGTGTTCGCCGTTGCGACCGGCATCGATGAGCACCGCCGGTACGCGCTCGACTACTTCGAGGCGGCGCGCTGGATCAGGGAGCACCTGCCGGGAGTCCATGTCTCCGGGGGCGTGAGCAACGTGAGCTTCTCCTTTCGGGGCAACGAGGGCGTGCGGGAGGCAATGCACGCTGCCTTCCTCTACCATGCGATGCAGGCCGGCATGGACATGGGGATCGTCAATGCGGGACAACTCGCCGTGTATGACGAGGTGGACCCCGAGCTCATGGAGCGGGTTGAGGACGTTCTTCTCGACCGACGCGATGACGCCACCGATCGCCTCGTCGAGTTTGCCGAGTCGGTCGTCGGCGGGGGACGCTCACGCGAGGAGGACCTCAGTTGGCGTGAAGAGCCGGTCGTCGAACGTTTGCGTCACGCGCTCGTGAGGGGCATTACCACATACATTGACGAGGACACCGAGGCGGTCCGCCGCGAGCTCGGCGAAGCGCTCAAGGTTATTGAGGGGCCGCTCATGGGCGGGATGAACGTCGTGGGCGACTTGTTCGGGAGCGGCAGGATGTTCCTGCCCCAGGTCGTCAAGAGCGCGCGGGTGATGAAGCGTGCGGTGGGCTACCTGCTGCCGTTCCTGGAGGCAGAGCAGAAGGGTGAGCCTCGCGCGAAGGGGCGGGTGCTTATGGCCACCGTCAAGGGCGACGTCCACGACATCGGGAAGAACATCGTAGGCGTCGTGCTCCAGTGCAACAACTATGAGGTCATCGACCTCGGCGTGATGGTGCCTGTCTCGGAAATCCTTCATGAGGCTCGCGAGCGCGACGTGGATATCATCGGTCTCTCCGGTTTGATCACGCCGAGCCTGCAGGAGATGGTTTTCAACGCGCGGCAGATGGAGCAGCATGGGCTCGCGATCCCGCTGCTGATCGGCGGTGCCACGACGAGCAGGATCCATACGGCGATGAAGATTGCACCCGAGTACTCAGGACCGGTGGTTCATGTCAAAGATGCGAGTCGTGCGGTCGGTGTCGTCAGCCGGCTCTTGAGCAATGAGTTGCGCGACGGCTACGTCGCCGAGATTGCCGCCGACCACGAGAAGATGCGCGAGGCGCGCTCGGGCAAGTGGGAGGGCCGTGAGTTGCTCTCTCTCGAGGAAGTTCGCTCGAAGCGGTTCGATCCCGGCTGGGATGAGTACAGGCCGCCTTCGCCGGCGAAGACCGGGGTCACCGTCCTCAACGACGTCCCAATCGCGACGCTCGCCGAGTTCATCGACTGGGCCTACTTCTTCGTCGCATGGGACATCGTGGGCAAGTGGCCCGATGTCCTCGACGACCCGAAGTACGGCGAGGAGGCGCGGAAGCTCTACGCCGACGCGAAGCGGATGATCGAACGGTTTATCGGCGAAGAGCGTATCCGGGCACACGGCGTATGCGGGATTTTTCCCGCGAACTCAACGCATGACGACCGGATCGAGATCTACGCCGACGAGACACGATCGTCTCTGCTCGCCGAGCTGCCGACGCTGCGCCAGCAGCAGGCCAAGAAGGAGTCGCCGTTTTACCTGAGCCTCTGCGACTACGTGGCTCCGAAGGAGAGCGGGCGAGCCGACTACATCGGGATGTTCGCCGTGACGGCCGGTCTGGGTGTCGCGGAGATGGTGACCGAGTTCGATGCACAGGACGACGACTACTCGAGCATCCTCGTGAAGATCCTTGCGGACCGACTCGCGGAGGCGTTCGCGGAATACCTGCACATGAGGGTGCGCCGCGAATACTGGGCGTACGCGCCGCAGGAGGAGCTCGACGTCGAGGCGATGCTCCGCATCGAATATCAGGGTATACGTCCGGCGCCCGGCTATCCGCCGTGCCCCGATCACCGTGACAAGGAAGTCATCTGGAAGCTTCTCGATCCCGAGGGGCGATCCGGTATATCGTTGACCGAGAGTCGCATGATGATGCCCGGTGCGAGTGTCAGCGGATTCTACTACAGTCATCCCCGCAGCAAGTATTGGGGCGTCGGCAAGCTTGGGCGGGATCAGGTAGCCGACTACTCGCGACGGATGGGGTCGTCGGTCGAGGAGACCGAGAAGTGGCTCGCCAGCGTGCTCGGGTACTGATCCAGGCGCAGATGTACTTCAACTGGAGACGGTTTCTGACCGACGCGGTTTCCTCGATCCTTCCCTTCGGACATCCTCATCTGCGGATCACCGGTCACCGGGCGCGGGTGCTCGTGATGTACTTCCTCTGCATGGCCTGGATGGGAGGCTCGGGACGAATGGGACTTCTGCTCGATCACCTGCTCTTCCCCTGGTTTCGGCGGGCTCGAATCGAGCGCCCGGTCTTCATCATCGGCAATTTCCGCAGCGGAAGCACGCTCCTGCATCGATTGCTCGCCGCAGCGCCAGGCGCGACTGCGATGAAGACCTGGGAGATCTACTTCGCCCCCTCGATCACCCAACGCCGGTTCTGGAAAGGTCTCTGGATCGTCGACGGCTGGCTCGGGGGGCAGCTTCGGCGGGCGATTCTTCGGGCGCAGGACCGACGCCTCGGCGAAGTCCGGATGCACCGCGTTCGTCTCGAGGAGCCCGAAGAGGACGAGGGGATCTTCCTCTACCTTTGGGACAGCCTGTTCAACTCGTTCTTCATGCCGCGCAACGACTCGCTCGCTCCCTACTGGCGCTACGACGAGGCGGTTCCCGGGTGGAGGCGCCGTCGCGCCATGCATTTCTACCGCGAGGTCGTTCGGCGCCACCTGGCCCTGAAGCCTGCGGGCGCCGTCTACGTCTCAAAGAGCCCTTCGTTCACCGCTCGCATGGAGACCGTTCTGGAAGCGTTTCCGGACGCTCGCTTCATCGAGCTCGTGCGCCATCCGTTCGACTGCGTCGTGAGCACCGCCGGCTGGCTCTCGTACGCCTGGCACTTCTTCGCCTCACCGCGGGCGCGCTTCCCCTTTCTCCACACCGTGCTCGACCTGACGCTGCACTGGTATACGCGACCGGAAGACCTGGCCACCCGGCTGCCGGCGGACCAGTACGTGCTCATCCGCTATGAAGACCTCGTCTCCCGGCCGGCGGAAGTGGTACCGGCCGCGCTCTGCGAGCTTCGGATCGCGGCCGATGAAGGTCTCCACGAAGCGCTCCTGCGCCTGCAGGATCGACCCCGCACCTACCGTACCCACGACCACAGCCTCGAAGAGCTCGGCATTCCGGACGAGGAGGCACTCGCCTTCTACCGGCCCGTAATGGTACGGTTCGGATACGAGCCATGACGACAGACGTTGAGCACCCCATACGCATCATCATCACCGGAGGCACCTTCGACAAGCAGTACGACGAGCTGCGGGGCGAGCTGACCTTCCGGTCGTCCCACCTGCCGGAGATTCTCGAGCGCATCAGGATGACGATCCCGGTGGAGCTCGAGATCAACCGCCTCGTCGACAGCCTGGACATGGAGGATGCCGACCGGATTCGCATCGCCGAATCATGCGAGCGGTCGTCCGAGAAGCGCATCGTGATCACCCACGGGACGGACACGATGTGCGAGACCGCGCGCGTCATCGGTGAGCTCGGTCTGCGCCGCGTGGTCGTCCTGACCGGCGCGATGGTTCCCTACGCGTTCGCCGGGAGCGACGCGGTGTTCAACCTCGGTTGTGCGGTTGCTGCGGTTCAGACGCTCCCGTACGGGGTCTATATCGCGATGAACGGCCGGGTGTTTGCCTGGGACAGGGTGCGCAAGAACCGCGACCGGGGGGTATTCGAACCGATCGGCTAAAGCGTCGGCGCTATCCTGCGGATAATATCTAGAGATGATGCAGGTTCTCGCAGAGCAGCACGTCTCATCACGCCGCAGCCACCCGAGGCACCGGCGACCGCGCCGCACCCGGACCGGTGCCACAAGCCGTGCCTCAAGTCGTGCAGCGGCCGGTGAGCGCCTTGCCCGATCGCTCTCCGCGTTTCGCACGGCCGCGTTGACGCTCCTGACAATCGCGCTCGGCGCGGCTCTCGTCGTGATAGTTCCCGAGCTCGAAGAGGCAGCCGCGAGAACCGCCGGCGACGAGCCTGCGGATGCCGCGATTCAGGCGGCGATCTCGCCGTTCACGACTCCGCCGGCGGGCCTCGTCGAGTTCGAACAGACCGACGACATTGAGTACTTCGTTGAAGAAGGCGAAACGCTGAGCGCGATTGCCAGGAAACACCGGATCGACTATCGATTGCTCGCCGACTACAACGCCCTGGCCAACCCCCATGCGCTTTCGGTGGGTCAGCGAATCACGATTCCCGGGACGACTTCACGGCTCCTGCTGCGCGAATAGGAGCGATTCATAGGGACCGAGCGGACCAATGCTCACCTTCTCGCCTTTGAGCTCGAGCGCCTCGCCGCTCCACACTTCGGCGAACCGGTATCCCCGAGGCGACGGAGCCTGCCAGATCTCAGCGACGAGCCTCCCCTGCTCGAGCAGGTACGCCGCGTCCATGGTGATCGTCGCACGGCGACCGCTCATATTGAAGACTCCCAGGTACCCGGCCGTATTGTAGATTACGGACGGCAACTCGTTCGCCATCATGTCGAGCGGGATGAGCCTTCCTGCGAAGCAGTCGCTCGTGACGCGCTGGATCGTACCAATCTCGCTCAGGACCTCGTCGTCGAGGGTGGTGAAGTCGTCCGAGTAGAGCAGCAGCCCGCCTGAGAGCGCGATCGCATTGATCTGGGTCCGTCGCTGCGCAGGGCTCAGCCTCGTGCCTTCGGAGCGCAGCATCAGACAGTCCGGATCGTTCAGCCACAGGGCCCGATGCATCGCGCCACGGACGACGCTGTTGCGCACCGCGTTGCGTACGCCGACCATCGCTCCGGTTCGAAGTAGCTTTCCCTTCTTCTCGATCCAGTAGCCGCCGGTATCCGGCCCTACGCGCATCGCGTCCACCGTTCCTATTCCGGTGGTCAGCGGCATGCCGCAGCCGACGAGGAACACCGGCTGGCTCGTCGTCGCCTCCGCGGTCTCCCGAATCGTGCGCATCCCCAGCCGCAGAACCTCCGCGCGGGACAGCGTCAGATCGTGATGGGTTCCGCCTCTCAGACAGGCGCCGAAGAGAAAGTCGCACTTGAGGTAGGAGTACCCCCATCCGACGACCGTTCGCACGACCTTGCGCAGGTACTCGTTGAACCGAGGGTTGGTCAGGTCGAGCCCGTAGTAGTAGCGGCCGGGCCAGAAGAAGTTGAAGCCGGCTACGATTCGGCGACCGTGCTCGTCGCGCAGCGCGTACTCCGGGTGGATGGTGAGCAGCTCCGACTTGCGCGTCGCCACGAAGGGAGCGAGCCAAAGCCCCGGGCTGAAGCCGGCCTGCCGGATCTCGTCGGCCAGCCGCTCCATCTGACCCTCAAACGGCGGAGTCAGCGCGAGCCAGTCGCCAACCGCCCGCTGGTATCCATCGTCGATCTGCACGAAGTCGATCTTCGCCCCCCGTTCGTCTCGTGCCCGCCGCAGAGACTCCAGGTTCTCGCGGATGATCTCTGGAGTGATCTTCGTGTAGTAGTAGTACCAGCTGCACCAGCCGTGGACGTTCCGCGCGGGTATCCGGGGCGAGGCGCGCCTGCCGACTTCCCGGAAGTAGCGATGGACGAGCTGGTGCGTACGCCCCCGGGCGAAGTGAATCGCACCGAGCTCGATCGTCTCTCCCGGCAGCACCATCTTGCGCCCGAAGTCGTAGGTCAACTCGAAATAGCTCTCCCGTTCGGCCTTGCGGTAGAGGTTGAGCGTGATGTAGAAGAACTGGTCGAACGGCGGTCCCTGTCCTACGAGGAACGCGTCGTCGGTTCCCCGGTTGGTGATGACGGTGTACATCTCGCTGGAGAACAGCCCCGGCACGTTGGACGGCAGGTTCGCGAGGTTGCTGCTCGCGAGGCTGACGAGCTGAAGCCAGGGACGAAGGGGCTTGTCCTTTGACCGGTAGCTGCGTGCGGTCGACCAGCTCTGGTACCCGTTGCGGAAGAAACAGACGTCCTGCGGACGGATATCGGATGCGTAGACGTCGATCCCGCCTTCGGCCGGAAAGGTCAGGCGGGTGATCCGGATCGACTCATCGGCCACGTTCGTCAGACGCAGCTCGAGGCGGCTGCCGAACCCGGGTACGTCACTCCAGCGGCCCTCGAGCCGTGCGTATTCGCTGTCGAACACCAGACGAACACGGGTGCCGGTCTCCTGCGCGCGCAGACGCACTGTCCTGCGGGTCACCCCGAACTTGAGCATGAGAACCGGAGCGAGCGAGATCTGGTCCCAGCTGATCCGATCCCTGTCTGCCGAATAGGTGCTCGAAGATTCCATGGAGGCCTCACACGATTTGTAGACGTAAATGAGAAGCCGTGCAACCGCACCTTGACAGAACTGGGATTAGCTGGTTGATTGGAGGGTAGAACACTCCTGCCGCATTCGAGCCCGGTTCGGGACGGTTGCGGTGTACAACCAAGAACCCACAAATGGAAGGAGAATGCATGGGCAGAATCAAAGTGGCATTCAACGGTATGGGCCGCATCGGCAAGAACGTCATGCGCGTAATCGTAAGTGAGCTTGACGACAAGTTCGACATCGTCGCGGGGAACGATCTGGTTTCCGCGCAGGAGATCGCGAAGAGCCTCCCCAAGGACTCGATCTACGGTCGGTTTCCCGCCGACGTGAGTCTGAAGGGTGAGAACGTCATCAAGGTAGGCCGCCACGAGATCACCGTGTACGGTGAGAAGGATGCGGCGAGCATTCCGTGGGGGAAGCACGATGTGGACATCGTGTTCGAGTGTACGGGGTTCTACCTGACGACCGAAAAGGCGAACGCACACCTGAAGGGCGGGGCGAAGAAGGTCATCATCAGCGCGCCGGCGAAGGACGACACGCACACCGTGGTCGTGGGTGTGAACCACGACACGATCGAGGCGGGAGAGAAGATCCTTTCGAACGCGAGCTGCACGACCAACTGTCTCGCGCCGCTCACCAAGGCGATCGACATGAGCCACAAGATCATCGCCGGACTCATGAGCACGACCCACGCGGCAACATCCACCCAGCGAGTCGTCGACTTCTTCGGAGGAGGAAAGAACCGGGCAACGCTCAATAACGTGATCCCGGCCTCCACCGGCGCGGCGATCGCCGTCGGGAAGGTGCTCCCGCACCTGAACGGAAAGCTCAACGGCACCGCGCTCCGCGTTCCGACCGACACCGGCAGCGTCGTCGAGGCGGTATACCTCGTAGAGGGTAACGTCTCCAAGGATCAGCTTGCCAAGTCGATCAGCGAGAACGTGCGGAAGATGAACGACTCCACGCTCATGAAGACGTGCGTCTACTTCGGTGACTACTACGAGTGTTCCCGCGACTGCGTCGGCGAGCCGTTCTCCTCAATGATCAGCGACAATCTGCTGGTCGTGAACCTCGGCGAACAGACGATGATCAAGGCGACGAGCTTCTACGACAACGAGATGGGATTCTCCTACCGCATGGCCGAGCTTGCGATGATCTTCAACGAGAAATGATCCCGACCGTACGAATGCGGGCCGACCTCCGGGTCGGCCTTTTTTAATGCGATCGATGTAGCCGTTTTCGGGCGAGGCGGGTAGAGTACCCTATGACCAGTCGAGAAGTCGTTGCCGCCAACCTGAACCACGCTCCTGTTCCCCGTCCGGGACTCGATTTCGACCGCCGGCGCAGGAACGACCTGTGCAAGGCCGGCTCGGGAAGTCCGGAGGGGTACGTCCAGCGGCGTTGGCGGGACGGACCGCGGGAGTACTACGACGACCCCTGGGGCAATGTATGGGTCAGGATGGCCGCCGGCAGCCAGAAGGGAGAGATCCATCGTCCGGTGATCGAAGACTGGTCGCAACTCGCCTCGTATGAGCCGCCCGTCTACGATGTGGAGAAGACCGCCGCGACGATCCGCAACGGCTTTGCCGACGCCGGTGACCGGTTCCGTATCGCCGCGATTGGAGGCTGGGTGTTTGACAATGCCCGCTACCTTCGCAAGCTCGAGGTCTACCTGATGGACCTCGCGCTCTACCCTGATGAGGTCAGAGAGCTCAACCGGCGGGTCGCCGGCGTCTACGAGACGCTGATCCATGCCGCCGGCAGGGCGGGCGCGGACGCCATCATCATCGGCGAGGACATGGGAACGCAGACCGGACTCCTCTTTTCGCCGCAGATGTTTCGGGAGTTCTTCAAGCCCGACTATACGCGCCTGATGGGATGCGCCCATGAGTACGGGATGAAGGTACTCATGCACAGCTGCGGGAGCAATCGGGAGATACTTGATGACCTGATCGACTGCGGCGTTGATGCGTTCCAGTTCGATCAACCCACGGTCTACGATATGGAAGAGCTTGCCTCCCTGTTCCGGCGAAGAACCGTCACCCTCTACAGCCCCGTCGATATCCAGAAGGTTCTGCCTACCGGTGACAGGGAGTACATTGAGGAGCAGACGCGGCGGATGTGTCGCATCTTCGACGGCTGTCTTATCGTCAAGAACTACCCGGACCTTGCCGGAATCGGCGTCAAGGAGGAGTGGGACGAGTGGGCTTACAGGACGGTTCTTGAGATCTCCGGCTGAGGGGGGTATCATCGCAGTGAGGAGGCATGGAATGACAGGACGACGCAGAATCACCGTGTGCGCGATACTCGTATTCGCGCTTGCCGCCCCGGCGGGTATCTTCGCCCAGGTCGGCATCGGGGCCGCCGTGTTTTCGGACACGCCCATACTGGCCGCCTCGGACGTGAACCGCGACCTGCTCGACGGATCGTTCAGCTTTGGCGCGAACGGCCGGATCAGGTTCAACTCGCTCATGCTCGACGCGCTCGGGATGTACGCCACCGGCGAGCAGACCATCGACCTCTATCTCACGGCTCAGCTGACCCGTGACTTCCTCTCGCTGCTGCGCCTTTCGGCCGGCGTCGGTCCGGCGATCCGGTTCCCGACCGGCGACGGCGAGATCTCGGTCGACTGGATCAACGCGAAGGTCGACGCCGACCTGATCGTGTTCAAGCGCTTCTCGGTGGGTCTGAGCTTCCAGTACCTCATCCCGAGTTCCGACGTGAATGCGATCGACTTTTCACAGGCGCGAGGCCGCATAGGCGCGTCAGCCCTCGTCTGGTGAGCTGAACCGCGGATGGAATACCGGCAGCTGGGGAGTTCCGGACTCAAGGTCTCCGAGCTCTGCCTGGGAACCATGACCTTCGGCCACGGGACGAGCGAGTCCGAGGCACGGGCAATGGTGGAGCGTGCCCTGGACGCAGGCATCAACTTCTTCGACACGGCCAATTCGTACGCCGACGCACAGTCGGAGGTGTATCTCGGAAAGGCGCTACGGGGCAGACGCCGGGAAGCGGTCGTTGCCTCCAAGTTCTACAACCCCATGGGAAGCGGCCCGAACGATTCCGGGATGTCCCGCTACCACATCATGAACGCCGTCGACGACAGTCTCCGTCGCCTGGGGATGGACCATCTCGATATCTACTACGTCCATCACGTGGACCAGCAGACCCCGATCGAGGAGATGCTGCGCGCGCTCGACGACCTGGTTCATCAGGGGAAGGTCCGCTACATCGCCTGCAGCAACTACGAGGCGTGGCGGCTCGTGGAAGCGCTCTGGATCGCGCGAGCGAACGGGTTGTCCCGGTTCGTGTGTCACCAGGCGCAGTACAGCCTGGTCGTCCGGGATATCGAACGTGATCTGGTTCCCGCCTGCCGCCACGCCGGTCTCGGCGTCGTGGCCTGGGGGCCGCTTGCGGGGGGATTCCTGTCGGGGAAGTACCGGCCGGGCGAGCGTACGAAGCCCGGTACCCGCTCGGAAAGCGGATGGGCGTACCCGGCGGACTACTTCGCGGAGAGCGCGGATGAGACGTTGCGGGCGCTCCTTGACGTGTCAGCACGCCTGGACCGTAGTCCGGCTCAGACGGCGATTCGCTGGTTGCTCGAACAGCGCGGCGTCTCTTCGGTGATCGTCGGTGCCCGGACGCTCGATCACCTCGAGACCAATATCGGGTCGACCGGGTGGGTGCTGCCTCAGGAAGCCGCAGACGAGCTCTCCGAGGTGTCCGCTCCCCGCATCACCTATCCGGAAGCAATGGAGTGGCCGCGCGATGGGGCCCGGCTCTCGGCCGTCAAGGGCGCTGGTGTCGACCCCTGACCCGAGGGTGGACGGCCGGGTCGGTGTGGTCGGCGCCGGCGCGGTTGGAGCATCGCTTGTCGCGATGATGCTCGACGCCGGGTTGCCCGTGTCCGTGATCGCCGAAGGCGCGCGAGCCCTGCGATTGCGTGACGCCGGACTCGCGGTGAACGGCACGACCTATCATCCGCCGGTGGACGAACAGCCGGAGAAAGGCAGCTACTCCCTGATCGTCGTCGTTACGAAGTCGACACAGCTCGACGATGCGCTGCCGCTCATCGTGCGGGCCGCCGGACGGCAGGGGCTCGTCATGAGCCTGCTCAACGGCATCAGCAGCGAGGCGATCATTCGTGACGCGCTTCGGATGGACGGTGCGCCGCCGGATTCGGTCGCACGACGGGTGGTGCCCGCGATGATCCTCGGTATCGACGCGACCCGCATGGATGAGGGCGTCACCTATCTCAACCGGGGCACCGTCTACTTCGGAAGCGATCCAATCACGGCCCCCGTACCAGCGGAGTCGCTCGATTCCGTCGAGCGCGTCTTTGCGGCCGCAGCGATACCAACGAAGCGCAGTCGCGACATCATGAGAACGCTGTGGTGGAAGTTCATGATCAACGTCGGCATCAACCAGGCGTCGGCCATCCTGCGCGCACCCTACGGGCTCTTCCAGCGCTCGGCGGCGGCTCAGGACCTCATGGTCTGCGCGATGGAGGAGGTCCTCGCGCTCTCCGAGCGCGAAGGCGTGGGTCTCACGCGATCCGATATCGACGAGTGGATCGCGACCCTTGCCGGGCTCAATCCGGAGGCGAAGACCTCCATGGTGCAGGATGTGGAGGCAGGGCGACCCACGGAGGTCGACCTGTTCGCCGGGACCGTTCTCGAGCTTGCGCAGCGCCACGGAGTGCAGACGCCGGTCAACCGGGTCTTCTACCAGATGCTCAGCGCAATGGAGGAGTAGGTTGTACAAGCTGGTGTTCTTCGTTCCCGCAGAGTGCGCGGAGTCGGTCAAGAGGGCCGTATTCGACGCGGGCGGCGGCAGGTACGCGCGGTACGACTCGTGCTGCTGGCAGACCTCCGGGACCGGACAGTTCAGGCCGCTTGCCGGAAGCGCCCCCTACCTCGGGAGGCAGGGTGAGGTGGAGTACGTGACGGAGCTTCGCGTTGAGATGGTGTGCGCCGATCACCTCGTGCACGCCGCATTGGCGGCGTTGCTCGCAGCGCACCCCTACGAAGAGCCTGCCTACGAGGTCTACCGAATCTGGACGGCGAGCGATCCGCCGGACGATCTCGCCTGAAGCGGCTCACGTGCTTGAGTCGTCAGATCGTACCTGCTCCACGAGCTCGGCGGGTATATCGTCGAACGAAGCGTAGTTCATCGAATAGAGTTTCGCGTACAGCCCTTCGCGATCCATGAGCTCGTCGTGCGTCCCGGTCTCCACGATTCGGCCGTCCTGGAGCACCACGATCCGGTCCGAACCCCGTATCGTCGAGAGGCGATGCGCGATGACGAGGCCGGTGCGACCCTTCAAGAGCCGTTTCAGAGCGTTCTGTATCAGCTTCTCGGTATAGCTGTCGATGTTCGCGGTCGCCTCGTCAAGGACGAGGATCTTCGCATCCGCGACGAGCGCGCGGGCGAAGCTGATCAGTTGGCGCTGGCCGTGCGAGAGGTTCCCGCCGCCCTGTTCGAGGGGAGTGTCGTACCCCTCGGGTAGCTGCATGATGAGGTCGTGCGCACCGACGGCTCGAGTGGCCGCCTCCACCTGCTCCATGTCGGCGTCGGTCGTACGGTAGCGGATGTTCTCGCGGATCGTGCCGGTGAACAGGAACGGCTCCTGGAGGACCATCGCGATGTGACGGCCGAGCGAATGCTGGGTCACCTCGCGCACGTCGTGCCCGTCGATCAGGATCCGGCCGTCCCAGACGTCGTAGAACCGGTGGGCGAGCGCCGTGATGCTCGTCTTTCCCGAGCCGGTCGGGCCGACGAGCGCGACGGTCTCGCCGGGATTCACGGTGAAGCTGATGTCGGTCAGGATCGGGCGGTCCTTCTCGTAGCCGAAGGTGACGTGGTCGAACTCGATCCTGCCGTCGATTTCCTTCAGGTCGAGCGCATCCGGCTTGTCGGCCACGTCGACCCTGACATCCATCACCTCGAATATCCGGTTTCCGGAGGCCATCGCCCGCTGCATCACGCTGTACTGCATCGTGATTGAGCGTATAGGCGCGAAGAAACGCTGGACGTAGAAGATGAAGGCGACCATCACGCCGAGCTCGAGTGTCTGATTGAGGACCATCGTGCCGCCGGCGACGACAACCACCGCCATGGCGACACCGGTCAATGTGTCGACGATGGGTATCATGATCTGCGCGAACCGCGTCGCGCGCAGCTGTGAGGCGAGGTTGGCTTTCGCCTTGTCGTCGAAGAGTACGTAGTTGATGTCTTCGCGCGCCATTGCCTGGACGGTACGTACCCCGTTTATCGCCTCGGCGAGCGCGCCGTTGGTGGTCGAGCTCGCGAGTCTCGCGCTGACGAACGCCTCGCGGGCACGCGGCAGCCAGACAAACCGCACGATGAACAGCAGCGGCACGATGCCGAGCGTCATGAGCCCGAGCGGGAGGTTGAGCACGAGAATGACGGCGATGATGCCGCACAGGAGGATCACATCGCCCACGGCGAATATCGACGATTCAAGGAACTGCTGAAGCGCGTGCACGTCGCCCTGGAGTCTGGACATCAGCCGGCCGACCTCGGTCTTGTCCATGAAGGAGAGCGAGATCCTCTGTAGATGGGCGAACATCGCCCTGCGCATGTCGAACAGAACCCGCTCGCCCACTTCGCTCGCGAGCCGCTCCTGGACGTAGTTCGCCCCGTAGTTCACGAGGATGACGGCGCCGAAGACCGCGGCGGCGATGGAGAGGGCGAACCGGCTTGCCTCGGCGCCCACGAGCGCCTGGTCAATGGCGTTGCGGATGACCAGCGGCACGGCGAGCTGGGTCGCGGTGAACAGAAGCACCCCGAGCAGCGCGAGGAGCAACTGCTTCCGGTAGGGTCGGATGAAGGGGATAAACCGCCTCAGGACGTGAGGATCGAAAACGCGGCCGAACAGCTGCTCCTCCTGGTTGACCTGGGAGCCGACGACCGCGAGCGGTGGTCGTTCCTCGTCCGGGATCCCGTAATCGTGAAACTGTTCGCGTATTCGGTTCGGTGACGACATGGTGCTATTCTTCCTCTGTGGTGCTGCTCTGCAGCTCGAAGAGCGCCCGGTACCGCCCTCCGGCAGCCAGAAGCGACTCGTGAGTGCCTCGCTCAACAACGCTTCCGTTGTCGAGGAACACGATCTCGTCGGCGTGCATCAGTGAGCTCAATCGGTGCGATATGACGATGACAACAGATTCGGTGGCGTGCTCACGCAGTGATACGAGGATGCGCTGTTCGGTCGCCGCATCTATGGCGGCGGTCGAGTCGTCGAACACCAGGATCGACGGCTTCATGAGCAGGGCCCTCGCGATGACCAGTCGCTGCCTCTGACCTCCGGACAACGACACACCCCGCTCACCCACGAGTGTTCCGTACCCCCGCGGCAGGGCGTTGATGTAACTGTGCAGCTGAGCCGTGTTTGTCGCGGCGATGATGCGGTCATGGTCCGCCCAGGGATCGCCGTACGCGACATTGTTCATGATGCCCGAGGTGAACAGGAAGATGTCCTGCTGGATCACGCTGACCGCCGATCGCAGCGACTTCAGCGTGAGGTCGCGGATGTCCTGTCCGTCGATGGTGATTCTGCCTTCGGTTACGTCGTAGAAGCGAGGAACGAGGTGGGCGACAGTCGACTTGCCGGCACCGGGGGGGCCGACTATGCCGAGCGTCTGTCCGCGATGCAGTCTGAAGCTGACATCCTGAAGCACCGGCACGGTCTCCTCGCCGAGCTGGTAGGCGAAGCTCACGTGCTCGAACTCAAGAACGCCGTCTGTGACTCTGAGCTCCGACGCATGGGGGGAGTCCTTGATGTCCGGCTCTTCGTCGAGCACCGAGAACAACCGTTCTCCCGACGTCGTGGCGCGCGCGATCGAGTTGACGAGAAGGCCGAGCTGGCGTACGGGGGTCTGAAGCACCGTCATGTAGGCGAGAAACTCGGTGAGCGTTCCCACCGTGATCTCTCCCGCGAGGGTCTTCTGCCCCCCTATCAGCAGCACGAGGCCCATGGAAGCGTAGAAGGCGAAGCTCATTACGGTGCCGTTGCTGACGCGGGTCCGGATCCGGTCGGAGGTTATCTCCATCGCCTGGACGCTGGCCTGGTCGAACTTCCCCATCTCGTAGTCCTGCGCAGCGAAGGCGCGGACCACCCGGATTCCCTGCAGGTTCTCCTCCATGATCCGGGTCAGGTACGAGAGCCGCTCCTGAAGCCGGTGCCAGCTCTCGCGCAGCGACAGCCGGGCATCGACCGCGCGCCAGCCTACGATCGGCACGAAACTCAGCGCGAGAAGTCCGAGGAGCCAGTCGGAGCTGAGAAGCCGGTACGATCCAATACCGATCAGCAGGCCGAGCAGGATCACCCTCATGATCCCCGTGTTGACGAACAGTCTCACTCCCTCGACGTCGAGCATTCCTCTGGTGATGAGGTCGCCACTGTGGGCGTGGTCGTGGTAGCGGAAGTCGAGTCGCTGAATCTTGTCGTAGATCGCCATGCGAAGCTCGTACCCGATGTGCTGGCCCACGGACTCGCCGAGATAGTTGTGCAGCATCGTGAACAGCCCGCGAAGCACGCTCGCACCGAAGAGCAGGAGACCCGTCGTCAGAAGAGCCTGCCGGGCGGCTTCGAGCGTGTCGGCGTGGCCGAGCATGCCGTAGGCATTGTCGACCGCGGTTCCGAGGAACTGCGGAATGTAGAGCTGAAACACAACCGCCACGACGAGCGCAGCGAAGGCGGCCGCCATGCGCCAGGGGTAATGCAGGGTCATGCGCGTGACCCGCGTGACGACGTCGAACCCCTCTATCATTTTTCGGAACGTGAACCGCCCGGATTCTCTCGGCGGTGCTTCTGTCATGGATTTCATAGGCAAGTTCTCCTATGGTACCCTCCCGCCACAGAAGGTGCAATCCACGCGTAGACGGCTCGCGGTTGTCCGGACCTCCCCGCATCCATAGTATTGTGTGGTGGACACGCTCTGGCGCCGGTTGCCCCGCCCGATTCACATACTCGCGCCCATGGAGGACGTTACCGACACCGTGTTCCGGCGTATCATCGCGCACTGCGGTCGTCCCGACCTGTTCTTCACCGAGTTCATCCACACCGACGTCGTGCTTGCCGATCGTCGAGGTCGACCGGGGGTCACCCCTCGGCTCGTCCATACGCCTGAGGAACGACCGCTCGTGGCCCAGATCTGGGGGAACGATCCCTCCTCTTGCGCCCGGGCGGCGGCACGACTCGCGCAGATGGGGTTCGACGGGATCGACCTCAACATGGGGTGTCCCGTCCGGAAGATACGATCAAAGGGAGCCTGTGCCGGGCTCATCCGTCGCCCGGGGCTCGCCGCGGAGCTCATCGCCGCGGCGAAGGAGGGCGGGCTGCCGGTCAGCGTCAAGACGCGCACCGGGTACGATCGTCACGAAACGGATCGATGGGTCGGACACCTGCTGCTGCAGCGGATCGACGCCTTGACCGTGCACGGACGCTACGCCGAACAGGACAGCGAGGAGCCTGCCGACTGGCGCGAGATAGGACGTGCGGCGGCGATCGCGCGCGAGATCGGGGTTGACACCGCGGTCATCGGCAACGGCGACGTCACGAGCCGGACCGGGATCCGGCAGCTCGCACGGGCCTACGGACTCGACGGGGTGATGGTTGGCCGCGGGGTGTTCGCGGATCCGTACCTCTTCGCCACCGACCGGCATCCCGGCGCCTTCCAGACGGCGCAGGCCGGGCAGAAGGTTCTCCTGCTTCGGTCTCATCTGCGTCTCTATCGCGAAGTGTGGAACGACACGCGCAACTATGAGATCCTCAAGAAGTTCTACAAGATCTACCTGACGGGGTTCCCGGAGGCCGAGCCGCTTCGCGAACGGTTGAACGCGACACACGACTACGACACGGCCGAGCAGGTGGTGGCGGATTTTCTCTCCTCAGCGCCGGCTCCCGCTCCCGGAGCGCTGAGACCCGGGAGCGCTTTCGCATCGCAGACGGAGGTGCTACGATGAGGGCGATGAGCCTGGACTACCTCGGCGAGCAGGGAATCACGAGCTCGCGGGTGCTTGAGGCACTGCGCCGCGTCCCGCGGGATCGGTTCGTGCCGCAGCGCGAACGTTCCCACGCGTTCGAGAACCGGCCGCTGCCGATCGGATGCGGCCAGACCATCTCCCAGCCGTACATCGTCGGTTACATGACGCAGGCGCTCGATATCCGGCGAGCAGATCGCGTGCTCGAGGTCGGCACCGGCAGCGGCTACCAGACGGCGGTACTCGCAGAGCTCACCGACCATGTCTACACGATCGAAATCGTGCAGGAGCTCGCCCGCAGGGCGCGGGAGCGGCTTGAGCGGCTCGGTTACACGACGGTGCGCACTCGCGTCGGGAACGGGCGCGAGGGCTGGCCGGAGCAGGCGCCCTTTGACGCGATCATCGTCACCGCCGCCGCGGAAGAGGTGCCGCCCGCGCTCCTGGAGCAGCTCGACCGCGGGGGCCGCCTGATGATACCGGTCGGCAGGAACGCCGCCGCTCAGGAGCTCGTGCTCATCCGCAGGGACGAGGCCGGACGAGTTCGCACCGAGTCGCTGCTGCCGGTGCGCTTCGTTCCGCTGACCGGATAGATGGGAATCATCATCAGGGCGACCACTGCTCCCGGGATCGAGGACGTGGCCTACGAGGAGGGTTCGCTCCTGCTCAGGCGCGCCGGATTCGGCCCGGCAGCCGTGAGCGAGGCTGCCGCGGCACTGGGACTACCCGGTGTCGTGGTCTGGGAGCTCGAGCCAAAGGCGGCGGTCGAAGAGGTGCGGGCCACAGACCCCCTGCGCCGCGCCCGATCGCTCTTTCACGTGGCGGTTCATGTCGCCGAGATCGAATGGGACGGGACGAGCCTCATGTCGCTCCTCGAAGGCGTGGCGCGAATCGAGCTTGCCGAGATGCGCGACACCGAGAGCTTTCGTGTCAGCTGCTCGCGGGTGGGTACACACGACTTCCAGAGCCCTGATGTCGAGAGGGAGTGGGGATCGATCCTCCAGGAACGATACGCAACGGCCGTCGATCTGGAAGGCTATGCTCTGCATGTGAAGGCGGACATCGTCGGGGCCCGGGCCTTCTGCGGGTACCAGCTCACCGGGCGCAAGGGTCTCGACCGGCGCTACCCGTGGGTCTACCACCCACGGGTAACGCTTCGAACACCCATCGCCTATGCGATGCTCGTGATCGCCGGTTACGCGGACCGTCCGCAAGCTCTGCATGACCCCTTCTGCGGGTCGGGTACGATTCTGCTCGAGGCGGCAGGTGTCGCGTCCGAAAGGGGTCTGCGGCTCCCGCCGCTGTCCGGCGGCGACCGGGATCTGCGCGCGGTCGAGGGGGCGCGTCTGAATCTGAAGGCTGCCGGAGTACCCGGTGTGGACGTCCGTCAGATCGACGCGCGCGAGCTCGCCGCGACGCTGCCGCCGCGATCGCTGTCGTTCATCGTGACGAACCCGCCCTTCGGCATCAGGCTCGCGAAGGGGCTGAACCTCTTCTCCCTGTATGACGGTCTGCTCGATTCCGCCGGGCGGGTGCTCAAGCCCCGGGGGGTACTCGCGCTGCTCGTCGGCCGCAGACGCGGTGTGTTCAACAAGGTGCTTCGCGGCCACCCGCAGTTCGCCCTCGAGCACGTGCGCATCATCGAGATGGGAGGTGTCTATGCTGCGCTCTATCTTTTGAGGCGCAGCTCCTGATTGACGGCGCAGGATACGCTTGAGTACGTTGCCGTCATGGAAATCTTCGCGAAGAAGGGTGAGTCGCTGACCATCACCGTCCCGGGAATGCACTGCGAGAACTGCGAGCGGCGCGTCAAGGCCATCCTCGAGACCGTACCAGGGGTCGCCTCGGTCAAACCGAGCGCGGCGAAGCGCAGTGTCGTCGTCGGGCTCGACCCGACCGAACCGGCCGAAGAGCAGACGCTTCGCGACGAGCTCGCGGCGGGAGGCTACCCTCCCGAGTAGGGGCTCGAGCTGCGCCTGCGCCTCCGGCAGACCTGAGCCTCGGCTTTACACCGGCTGACTCATCTTCTATCATCCTCGACAATGAAGCACTACGCTGGATCACTGCGCGCACGCCTGTTCGCGCTCGCGCTCGTGCCGCTGGGGGCGATGCTGGTGCCCACGACGGTCCTCGTCAGCCGGATGCAGCGCGAGGTCGTTGAGTGCCGCGCGGTGGAAGACCAGACCGAGCTCTCCGTCCTGCTGGCCGAACTCTCTGCCGTGGCTCGTGACGAACGCGACCTGGCCATCGGGAAGCTGGTCGGCTTCGATACCGGGCTGACTCCAGGCGAGATCCGCCCACGCGTCGACGAGGCGATGGATCGCGTACTGGCTGAGGGTGGGGGAGAGCCGCTCGTTGACGAGGCGCTCGCGCGGCTGCGGCTCGCACGACAACACGCCGACGAGCGTAATGGTGCAGAGCTCTATCGCGAGTACCGGCGGTTCGAGGACGCGGCGATCGCACAGGTCAGAAGCGTTGCCGATGTTCCGCTGCGATCGGATGTCGCGCGTCGCGCCGCCTCCTATGCCGAACTCGTCGCGTCGCACGTGGAAAGCGGGCGAGCGCGGGTTCTTTTCGCCGCGGCGCTCGCCGGCGGACTCCCGACTTCGGATCCCCTGGTCGACGGCATTGCGGCCGGCGCCAGGTCCGATGCCTTTCGAGAGCTCTTTCTCGTGTACGCCGAGCCGGGCCCATACGATGCATACCGGACCGTTTTGCGCGCACCGGTAGTCGCGCATGCCGATGAGCATGCGCGGCGCATCGCCGGCGGGGAACCACCGCTGCCGCGAAGCGAGCAGTGGTACCGAGCGTCGAACGAGCGTCTGGAACTGCTGCGGACGGTCGAAGAGCGCCTCTCGTTGGACCTTCTCCAGATCGCACGGGACGACCGGGTCAGGGCGGCCACGGCACGGACGCTCGGGCTCTCGGCAGCGCTGATCGTGGTCGTGGCGGCCCTCGCAATTCTGATCGTGATGTACCGTCGCACGATGGCGCAGCTGGGGGCCGAGCCGGCGGTTGTTGAGCGGCTTGCCGTGTCGTTGAGCGAAGGAGACCTGCGTCACGCCTTCGGTGTGACCCGTGAGGGTGGCGTGCGCGACACCGGCGTTCACGCTGCGATGATCGTGACCACCCAGCGGCTGCACGAGCTCGTGCGCGCGCTGAAGGAGACGTCGGCCCGGAGCCTGGAGATGGGCCGATCGCTCAAGGAGAGTGCCGGAGTGAGCCGTGAGGTGATCAGCGCGATGAGTGACGGCATCTCGCGGGTCGACGTCGACTCATCCGAGCTCGACGCGCGGATCCAGTCGGCGACAACCGCCGTCGAGCAGATCGGGCGCACCGTCACCAACGTCGCCGGACTCATCGAGAGCCAGGCCGCGGCAGTGAGTCAGAGTTCGTCGGCGATCGAAGAGATGACCGCGTCGATCCGCAACGTCGCGAGAATCGCAGATGAACGCGAGAAGACGAGCAAGAGCCTCCGCGAGATCACCGAGACCGGGGGCGAGCACGTCGAGGCGACCGAGGAGGTGATACGACGGGTGAGCCAGTCCACCGATTCGATGATCGAGATGGTCGATCTCATCAACCAGATCGCCAGTCAGACGAACATGCTCGCCATGAACGCGGCGATCGAGGCCGCACATGCCGGCGATGCGGGCAAGGGATTCGCCGTTGTCGCCGACGAGATACGCCGTCTCGCCGAGACGGTGGGCGAGAATGCGCACACGATCTCCACGGGACTCAACGAGACGGTCGAGCAGATCGGGTCGGCGATGGAAGCGAGTCGCTCGACCGGCGAGGCCTTTGTGAAGATCAGTGCCGACGTCAGGGAGGTGACGGCCAGTTTCGCCGAGATCGTCGCGAGCATGGCCGAGCTCTCACAGGGAACCGGCGAGATCCTCAACGCGATGCAGAGCCTGACCGACATCACCTCGCAGATCCGAAGCGCTTCCGGGGAGATGGCCGGCGGCGCGTCGCAGATCACCACGTCCATGGAGTCGGTTCGTAATCTCTCGGCGAGCGTACGCGCAGCGGTTACCGAAATCGCCTCCGGCACCGCACGGATCAGGCAGAGTGCCGACGCGGTTGCTGATGCCGGCGAACAGAATCAGGTCCAGATAGAGGAGATCCACCGGCAGCTCGATTCGTTTCGGACCGATTGAGCAGACCCGACGTCCAGAAGCGACCACTCGCGGATCCGGGTGCCCGTCTGACTGCTGGTCGCGGGGTCCGAATAGGGCTATCCTTCCTGTCGTGATCGAAGCGTTCATGCAGGCCGCGATAGCCGAAGCGGTCAGCGGCGTTGAGCTCGGACAGGGGGACCATTCGGAGCGGTGGTGGTTCGAAACGCAGCCATCATCGGGCGGGGGCACAACCAGGTCGTCCACGGACCGGATCCGACCGCCCACGCGGAGATCCTCGCGATCCGGGATGCGTGCGCCACGCTCGGTCGGTTCGATCTTGCCGGGTGCGAACTGTTCAGCACCTGCGAGCCGTGCCCGATGTGCTATGCCGCCGCGTGGTGGGCCCGCATCTCGACGACCCACTACGGGTGCACACGCCACGACGCCGAGCGGTTCGGCTTCGACGATGCGGCGATCTACGACGATCTCGAAGGCCGCGGTCCGCGGCAGGGCGGTTCATCGCGGGCGGCCGTCTGCGCGCAGGTCCTCCTCCTTGAGGTAGATCATCTCGTAGCGGCCTGAGTCGTCGAGCTCATCCTCCATACCGACGCGTGCGGCGAAGAAGAACAGGATGTCGTCCATGTCGTCGGACGAAGGGGTGACTGCGTAGCGAGCGAAATGGGGCATCGTGAGATCGAGCAACTCGCCGTTCAGGGGATACGGACTGATCGAGTCGATCATCCCCCGGAACGTGTTCCGCAACCCGCCGTAGTAGGCCCGTGAGCGACCCACCAGTTCGGGGGTGCGAGCGCCCGCGTTCCGGTAGATCTCGAAGACGCCGGGAAGTGACGGGATCCGGCCGGATATCACCTGCTTCGTGAGCGGCAACATCGGGCTCCACCAGACGGTGAAGTACACCGTTCGGTCCTTCGTGCGCTTCGTGACTCGTGGTTCCACCCCTCCACTATACTTCGTGCTCCCTCTCGCTGTCGATGCGCGGCAGTGGGAAGGCCGCGCGGCAGT